>CBDVDA010000121.1:0-11054 GCA_965372635.1 uncultured bacterium
TTTCACTCCAACATCAAGTCCCTTCGATTCCTCAGGATTCAGGTTGGGATTACCTCTGCCAATGGCTGGGTTACTATAATAGAGATCATTGATTGTTGGCGCCTTAAAAGCCTTTGCATAACTGGCTCGGAAGGTCGTCTTTGTTGAATCGGCGAGATAGGATGCGGCTGCCCTGTAGGTCGTTTCGTCACCAAATTTTTCATGGTCATCGTACCTCACACCGGCAACCAGATTTAACTTTTCATCTGCCAGCGCAATTTGGTCCTGGAGGTAAAGGGCATCATTGGAAACGGAGTGGTTCACTGCAGCGCTCACATTTTCAGCTTCTGCTTTTTCATGTTCCAAGCCGAGTGTAAGGGTGTGCGATTCTTCCAAGAGGTACAAATTATGCTGCCAGCCAACGGTTGTGGTCTCCGTTTCGATCTTGCTGTTGTAATAATTCCATGGATCGGGGTCAGGCTCTATCATTTCGATCTTTTCATCCGTCACGGAAAGAGTGACCGCATGATCCCACTTCGCATTAACAATATGCTGAATGTTGGCAGAAAAAGTTGTTTCGGCCGTTTCCTGCCTGTAGTTCGGGTCATCAACACCAATGCCGGAAGAGCCACTGTCTATGTCGGAATCGGCATCAAATTTGCGGAACGTGAAATCCAAAAGTATATTTCCGTTAAGTTTATAGCCAAGTCGTGCTGCAATGGTTTTGTTCTCGTAACCGTCTTTCTCCGTATTCCCGTTTTTTTCGGAAGCAGCGGAGAATCCACCGCTTTCGAACTTTGATAAAGCGAGTGAATAATCAAATCGGTCGCTGCCTCCCCTTACGGACAATGATCCTTTTTTGGAATTGTAGGTTCCCTTCTCGGCGCTGATAGAGAACCGGGGCTTCCCTTTCCCCCTTTTGGTAATAATATTGATAACGCCCGCCACAGCATCCGAACCGTAAAGGGTGCTGTGAGGTCCTCTAACAACCTCTATGCGTTCGATATTTTCCGTCATCAAGTTGGCAAAGTTATAGCTCCCCGACGATGGGCTATTGACCTGGACGCCATCGATGAGCACCAAGGTATGTCCCGAGTTGCCGCCGCGGACAAAAACACTGGTGCTCTTTCCGGCCCCTCCCTGCTGTACTACATCCAGCGCAGGGACACCCCGCAATACTTCCAGCACGGTTACGGCCTGTTTTCTTTCTATCTCCTCCGATGTGATTATCGTTACGGAAGAGGGGATTTTCTCAACGGATTCCTCCGTCCGTGTTGCTGTTACCACCATTTCCCCAAGTTCCACTTCATCGGCGGCAAATGCGCTCGCCGCAGTTATGAATATACCGAGTAATACGATTATCCTTTTCATTTTTTAAAAGCATCTCCTTTTAGATTAAGTTGTTTTCATGCTTACTTTTTCCTCTTCTTAACCGTCAAGGCGCGGCTAACCGCTATTGAACATGCAGGGCATAAATACCTCCTTCTTTCCTCGAAAGGTTTGGTTTTTTGCCTTGCTCAGGTTTCCTGGCTTGGGGCGTCCTACTTGCCGTACCTTCCCATCCATTTCGGACAGTGGCTCCCACTGCGGCTTTCGTTCCCCTTACAGTTGCGGGTCAGCTCCGGTCTTTCACCGGATTCCCTGTGTGCAAGGCTTGATTTATATTCCGGCTATCTTACGGATAGCCGCTATATCTGTATTTTCTCTTACAAAATCTGCGAGTTTTCTGTACCCCTCTTCCTTCTTCTCTTCAAAAGCAGGAGGGAATTTGTCCCTTTTTATGGGCGCGCCTTTCCCGCCCCGCAGGGAGTCGAGAAAGGCACGCCGGAAACTGTCGTTGTCGAAGATACCGTGCATGTAGGTTCCCCATATTTTCCCGCCTGCCGCAGCCGCGCCGTCGAGAAGGGACGCTCCCTCACGCACCACTTCGAAGAGGGGCCGTGTACCGTCTACGTAAAAGCTTTCCCCCATATGGATCTCGTAGCCTTTCAGGACGCCCTCGAAAGAGGGAAGAGGAGAGCGTCTTGTAGAAACCGCCTCCACCTGCGCCGTCGTCTTCTCCCTTTTTAGCACCGTTTTTATCCCCAGCAGAGCGAATCCTTCTGTGTTTCCCCCTCCCTCCACGCCGTGAACATCGGAGATCATCTTGCCGAGCATCTGGTATCCTCCACAGATACCGATGAGTGCGCCGCCCCCTTCGATATGGCTCCTGATCTCGTCGGCATAGCCGCACTCTTTCAGATAGAGGAGGTCAGAGATAGTACTCTTCGATCCGGGGATGATAATCACGTCGGCCTGGCCGATTTTCGTGCCGGGCTGTACGTAGCGTAAATTCACCCCCTCTTCCGCTTCCAACGGATCGAAATCGGTGAAGTTGGAAATATGGGGAAGATAGAGAACGGCGATTTCGATTTTTTCCCCACCGTGTTGAGCGACCGTCTCTTCACGGCTGTCGAGGTTGACGCTGTCCTCCTCCTGGATATAGATATCCCGAAACCAGGGAATAACGCCGAGGACGGGGAGGCCCGTCTTCTCCTCAAGAAAATCGAGGCCGGGCTTGAGTAAAGAAACGTCCCCCCTGAACTTGTTGATGAGAAACCCTTTTATTGTGGAGCGGTCCGCTTCGTCGAGCAGTTCCAGGGTCCCCACAAGCGAGGCGAAGACGCCCCCTTTGTCGATGTCTCCCACGAGGATTACCGGCGCATTCGCCATATGGGCCGTCCCCATGTTGGCAATGTCGTTCTCTCTCAGGTTGATCTCGGCAGGCGAGCCCGCCCCTTCGATGACGATGAGGTCGTGCCTTTTTGACAGCCGCTTAAAACTCTCTTCCACGAAGGGCATCGCCTCGCCCTTGAAACCGTGGAAGCCGCGTGCCGAGAGGTTGCCGTAGACCTTCCCCTGGATGATTACCTGCGCGCCGATGTCGGTATGGGGTTTGATTAAAACGGGATTCATATCAATATGGGGTTTCAGCCGGGCCGCCTCGGCCTGCACCACCTGGGCGCGCCCCATTTCCCCCCCCTCTTCGGTGACGAAGGAATTGAGCGACATGTTTTGAGATTTGAAGGGGGCCACATCGATGCCGTCCTCGTGGAAGATGCGGCAAAGCGCTGCCGTGAGAACCGATTTTCCCACATGGGAGCTTGTCCCCTGTATCATGAGTGATTTAGCCACTTGCCGCCTCCATGAGGGGGGTGACCCTCGGCCTCGATGTTACGGGGTTTTGGTCCACAAGGGATTGGCATCCGTAAACGGCGCGGATATTATCGCTCGTCAAGACATCCGCCGGATCGCCTTCGGCAAAGAGTTCGCCTTCTTTAAGCAGCACCAGACGGGAACAGCATTCGGCGGCGATATTCAGGTCGTGCGTTACGTAGAGGACGGAGAGATTTCTCTCACTTTGCATCTTCAGCACGAGGCGGTTGACTTCCAGTTGGTGATTAATGTCGAGGTGCGTCGTCGGCTCGTCCATAAGGAGTATCTCCGCCTCCTGTGCTAACGCACGGGCGATCATCATCCGCTGCCGCTCGCCGCCGCTCAGTTGATGCGGAAAGCGTTCGGCGAGGGAGCCTATGTCCGCTGCTTCCATGACGGCATCAATCACCTCTTTGTCCCGCTTTCCCTCAATAGCAAAGCGGCCTGTGTAGGGGGTGCGGCCCATGGCGACGATCTCTCGGACGGTGAAGGGGAATTCCCTCTCCGGTTCCTGTGAAACAGTGGCCACGAGCCGTGCAAGCTCGTTTCTCGCATACGATAGGACAGGCCGGTCATTGACGGTTATTTCCCCGCTCCACGGTTTCAACAGGCCGGAGACGAGGCGGACGAGTGTACTCTTGCCCGACCCGTTCGGTCCGATAATCCCGACGATCTCTCCAGCGTCGAGGGAGATGTCGATCTTCTTCAGCACTGCCTCCTTGCCGTAGCCGAAGGAGAGGCTTTTTATTTTTACTGCGCTCTTATTCATTGAGACGCCATTTTAGAAGGTAAACGAAGGCAGGCCCTCCAATGAGCGCCGTAATAACGCCCACCGGCAGTTCCGTCGGTGCGATGACCGTTCTTGCAATGGCATCGGCCAGAACGAGGAATATGCCGCCCATGAGCAAGCAGGCGGGAAGGAGAAGGCGGTGGTCTGCCCCGAAAAGGAGCCTCGCCGCATGGGGAACGACGAGCCCCACGAAGCCGATCAGCCCCGTGGCGGAAACGACGGCGGCTGTAATAAGCGAGGCAAAAACGAAGATGAGCAGCTTGCTCCGCTCTACGTTGACGCCCAGTTCCGCCGCTTCGTTCTCTCCTAGTAATAGGAGGTTCATCTCCTTGGAAAGGAGATAAAGAGCGATGACGCCAGCCATGACGTAGGGCGCCATGACCCTGATTTCCTCCCACCCGGCGCCGCTCAAGTCCCCCATGAGCCAGAAGAAGGCATTCGCCAGAGCGTCGCTTTCGGAGAGAGAGAGAAGCATCATAATGAGAGCGGAAAAGAAGGCATTTATCACCACGCCGGTAAGGAGCATGCGGTATTTCGGTATGCGGCCGCCGACGCGCGACATGAAATAGACGAAGAGGACCGTGGAAAGCGCTCCGGCAAAAGCTGAAAGTTGGACCGTATGACCACCGCCCGCCCAGCCGGAGAGGATGGCGAGCACCCCGCCAAGCGCTGCGCCTCCCGACACGCCGAGCAGAAAGGGATCGGCCAGCGGGTTTCGAAGGAGCGACTGGAAGGCGGCCCCGGCGACGGCGAGCACTCCGCCGGCGGTAAGAGCCACCATGATCCGGGGGAGCCGGATGTCCATGACGATAAGGCGCAAGGTTTCCGGAGAATCCTCGCCAGACCCTGTCAAAACACCAAATATTTCCCCGGTGGGGAGAGAGACACTCCCCATGCCAAGGGCCGTGACCGACACAACCGTTGTAAGGGCGAAGAGGAACAAAAGTCCGGCGATGCGAAAAAGAGGCGTTGACGGTAAGGTCAATTTACGCTCCCTTTTTTAAATGCCTCGGGGTGAATCCGCATCGCTATCTCTCTAAGGCCTTCCGTGATGCGGGGGGAAGGACGGTTGCAGAGATCGGGATTAACCTTATAAATATCTCCCCTTGCAACGGCAGGGATAATCGTCCATTTCCCCCAAAATGCCTTCGTCTGCATCCTGTCCGTCCTCATAACCGCAGAGAGGATCACATCGGGTTTCCCCATAATAACTGCCTCCATGGAATAGACGGGATAGCGGGTCGTCTCGTTCCCGGCAATGTTGACCCCCCCGGCCAGAGTAATCAGCTGATCGACAAAGGTGCCGCTCCCCGTCGTATGAAGGGGGATCGTACCGAGCTGGAAAAAAACCTTTTTCTTTTCGAGCCCTTTAACGCGGTCGGCTATCTCTGCCATCTCCTTTTCGAGGGAGTGGGACAGGAGTTCCGCCTGTTTCCCCGTCCCCGTAAGGTTGCCTATGGTGCGGATGCTCTCGTATATCCCTTCGATCTCCTTCGGGAAGGTGGTAAAGACGGCGAGACCGAGCGCCTCGATCTGCTCCACCACTCTTTTCGGATTGCCCCCTGCCGTGGCGATAACGAGGTCGGGCCTCAGAGAGACGATCTTTTCGATGTTCGGTCGGATATAAGTGCCGATATTCTCCTTTCTTAATGCTTCGGCAGGAAAGTCGCTGTACTCCGTCACACCGACGACCTTCTTGCCGAGACCGAGGGCGAAGAGTATCTCTGTAACACTCGGTGCGAGGGAGACGATACGCTGGGGATTTTCCGGAACTTCGACGCTCCGGCCTACGTCATCGATAAATGTGGCGGCAAGGGAAAAGGGTGCCGGGAAGAAGAGGGAACTAATGAAGGCAAAAATAAAAAACCGCCTTCGGGAATAGGCGGCCGTAAAAGTAGAGACGCTCATTTCTTTACCTCGAAGAAATCGTTGAGTTATGTCACCCCGGCAGGTCTCCTGACTCCCGGATCATCCTACTCGCCGCGCCTTCCCATCTGTTAAGACAGTGGCTAACTGCGGCTTTCGTACCCGGTTACAGTGGCGGGACCGCTCCCGATTTTAACGGGATTCCCTGTTTGCTTCCCCCTTAAGGGGGACCGTGGTGATTCTTACCCGGCGTGAAGATATCACAGTGTAAAATTCCTTGTCAAGGAAAGAGTTTGACACAATGCTTCGGATAGTATAAAATGGCTAATCACATCATGACGACTCTTCATCGACGCAGAAGTAAAAAATCGACATCAAGCCTGTACTGGGCTAAATTGAATAGAATATTAGAAATATCCGTTTAAAGACCAATCCTGCTCTCAAGTTGTATCGTCTTTCGGGGCGCCCTGTCTGATTCAGGAGCCTTAGCTTGTTAAATTTAAATAGATATTATATAAGGAGGCGTGGAGATGACGTTCAAGATTGGAGATATCGCGGTTTATCCGGCGCACGGCGTGGGAGTGATCGAATCTGTAGAAAGCAAGAACATTTCCGGCACGGATCATTCCTTTTTGATGATGCGCATACTCGACAATGATATGACCATCATGATCCCCACGGACAATGTGGAGCGTGTGGGCTTGAGGCAGGTAATCGCCCCCAACGAGGTGGTAGAGATATTCGATATACTGGAGGAAAAAGAGGTCCAGATAGACAGTAAAACCTGGAATAAGCGTTTCAGGGAATATACGGAGAAGATCAAGACGGGCTCACACATCGACGCCGCCGAGGTGCTGAGGGATTTGATGACCCTGAAACATGAAAAGGGGCTCTCTTTCGGCGAGAGGAAGATGCTGGACAACGTAAAAAACCTCCTCTCACAGGAGATCGCCATTGCCACTAACGATAAAATCGATTCAGTTCAGGATAAGTTCACCAAGGTTTTCGATAACTGAATCTTTGCTATTTCATCTATCAAGCGCTATTTTCATAAGCCCGGGACACCCCGGGCTTTTTATTTAATATGATCATATCGGCTATAATACCGGCGGCAGGTGCGGGAAAACGGATGGGCGGTTCTGTGGACAAACAGTTCCTCGAAATCGGCGGCTGCCCGATTATCGTCGAGACGCTTCTCGTCTTCCAGTCCGCTCCCCAGATAAGTGAAATTATCCTCGTCACTCCCGAAAATGAGATTGTCCACTCGGAAGCCCTCGTGAAAGAATATGATATTACCAAGGTGAAACAGGTGGTAACGGGAGGGAGAGAACGACAGGACTCTATAAGGAACGGGCTACTAGCAGTTGATCCAGAAACGGAGGTTATTGTCGTCCACGATGGCGTGCGCCCCTTCGTTACCCCCGGTATCATCAGCGAGACCATTGACGCGGCGAAGTCAAAGGGTGCCGCCATTGCCGCCGTACCGGTGAAGGATACGGTGAAGTCCGTCGATGAAAGTGTTATCGACAAGACGGTCCCCCGGAACAAGCTCTGGCTCGCCCAAACCCCCCAGGCCTTTTCGGCAAGTCTCATCAAGAGAGCCTATGAGGTTGCCTACAAAAAAGGGTTCATCGGAACGGACGACGCCTCCCTCGTGGAAGCACTCGGCGAAAAGGTGCGAATCGTCATGGGGGCCTATAAAAACATAAAAATCACCACGCCCGAAGATTTGCTTTTCGCCGAGGCGATCTTGAAGGAGAGGACAAAATGAGAATCGGCAACGGTTATGACGTACACAAACTGGTCGAAGATCGGGAACTCATCCTCGGCGGGGTGAACATTCCCTTCGAGAGAGGGCTCCTCGGCCATTCCGACGCCGATGTGCTGCTTCACGCAATTTCAGACGCCCTCCTCGGTGCAGCGGGAGAGGGAGACATTGGCAGGCACTTTCCCGATTCAGACCCGAAATTCAAGGGGATATCGAGCTTGAAACTCCTCGAAGAGGTGCGGGAGATTCTCGCCCGAAAGGGGCTGAAAGTAGGCAACCTGGACGCCACTATCGTTTGCCAGAGGCCAAAACTGAGCCCTCATATAGGTGAGATGGTTCAAAACATTGCGTCGGCACTGAAAACGGAAACCGGCAGAATCAACGTGAAAGCGACGACGACGGAAAGACTTGGATTTGCCGGGCGGGAAGAGGGGCTCGCCGCCTACGCCGTCGCACTGATTGCCAACGAAGACTAAGACCTCTTCAGAAGGAGATCAAATCTCCTTCGGCAAATAAAGATTTTTTAGGGGGAATTTCAGGAAAACAACTTTATTAAATGGTGGGCGATGGGGGATTCGAACCCTCGACCTCAAGCTTCGGAGGCTTGCGCTCTATCCATCTGAGCTAATCGCCCATTGATGTACTAAGATACAGAAAAAGGTTTTAAAAGTCCAGCCTTAACTCCATTTCCAGCTGCTGCTTCCGACCCACTTTCATTCCTGCGACCGCTCTTTCAGAGCGCGCTCCACGTCTTTGGACATTGCCTTCTCCCGCAGGGTATCGCGCTTGTCGTAGAGCTTCTTTCCCTTCACGAGGGCGATCTCCGCCTTCGCCCGCCCGTCCTTAAAGTAGAGCTTCAGCGGCACAAGGCTGTATCCCCGTTCGTTCACCTTGCCGAGGAGTTTTAACAACTCCTTCTTGTGGAGGAGAAGCTTCCGGCTCCGCGTCGGGTCGTGGTTGTCCCGCGCGGCGTGGGAATAGGGACTGATGTGAGCGTTTAAGAGAAAAAGCTCCTCTCCCTTAAAAACGGCATAGCTGTCCACCAACTGAGCTTTCCCGGCCCGGAGCGATTTCACCTCCGTACCGACGAGTACGATCCCCGCCTCATAGCTCTCCTCGACAAAATAATCGTGGTAGGCCTTCTTGTTCTTGCAAATCAGCTTGATCGACATTCGGGCCTCACCTGCCAAGAACCCGGATAATCTGCGGCTGGTATTCCTGTTTCTTTTCCAGGCTTTTGCTCCAGAGCCGGATGAGAAGAAAGGAGATGACGAGGCAGACGATCCCCACACCGCCGGCAACCAGGTCGGGGTCGGAACCTGGCATTCTGCTCCGGGCGTAGCTGTCACCGATGATTCCGCCGCCGATCATCACGATGAGTGGAACGACATAAACGAGGAAGGAGGATTTTAAAAAAACGAGGCTGTCTATCCCCACTTTAACTCGGTCCCCCACCTCCGCCCCCACACTGTTGACTGCCTTCATCTCCATCACCTTCCCTTCGGAGCCTCCCATGGAGTGACAGGAGGCCTTGGCGCTGCATCCATCGCAGGATGAACCTCGTTCCGCATGAACGAAGGCATACCCTCCTTCTACTCTGACAACTTTTCCTTCTTCTTCAACCATATAAAAGCACCTGAATCAATCACCCCGCAGCAAGCTGACGGGGTATGCACCGGATAATTTAATTTATATCGTAGCAAGCTACGGGGAATTGCACCCGCCAAGGATTAAATTTGCTAAATCATCCTGTTAAGACCGGCCAATAAATTTACTGACGATATATCTCGGACGTTTTTTAATTTCATCGTATATCTTCGCAATGTATATGCCGACGATTCCTATACTAAGCATGAGAAGACTTCCGATAATTAGCTGTAGAATAATCACCGTTGTAAAACCGCTTAATGCCTCGCCACTGATCTTTACATACAGTGTCTGACATCCCATAATAAATGCAAATACTAAAAAAAATGCGCCCAGGATCGTTACAAGATGGAGAGGAAATGAGGAAAATGATGTTGCCGCATCGATTGCGAGCTTTATCAGGCCTAATATGGTCCACTTTGATTCCCCTCCGACCCGTTCTTTAACTTCAAATTGCACCTGCGCACGGCGGAAACCGAGCCATGCAGACATTCCCCTGAAGAAGAGATTTCTTTCTCCCATGGTTTGCCAGGCATTGATGACTTTCCTGTCTATAAGTTTGAAATCTGACGCCCCGTTGATGTCGAAGCCGGTCAGTTTATCGAATATGTAGTAAAAAAATTTGGCGCCCACTTTGTTGGTCAGGGGGTCACACTTTCGGCTTTTCTTTACTGCTTCAACAACATCGACACCCGTTTCCTTCCAAAGTGTGATCATCTCATTTAACATTTCCGGCGGGTGCTGTAAATCACAGTCCATGACAATGGCAGCATCCAGCCCTGCGCTAATGGCCGACTCCTTGCCAAAATTTCTGCTGAACTGGATTCCCCGGACATGTGTTGATGATTCCGCGATTTCTTCGATTGCATTCCATGAGCCGTCATCAACAAAAATAGTTTCGAATTCATGACCTGACTCGGCCATCTGCGTTGAAACAGCCCTGAAAAGATGGGGGAGGGTTTCAGCTTCGTTATAAACTGGAATTATTAAAGATATCATGCTGTTAGCTGCTTTCTCTTTTGTCTGTCTCAGGCGTTAAAACTTTTTCAAACCATCCCGGCCCGGAATGATTTGGGAAATATGACTAACCCCGGTGTAAATTCTTCTTCGCTTGCGTATTTTACTATAAATTATTTATTCAGGACCTTGTTAAGAGCCAGGTTCATGATGATCCTGTTTAGATCAGATGCAACTTTAACATACTGATCGTAATAAATCTTTCTTTCTTCCTCCTCAACGCTTTTTGCATAGTGCTGTTCGGCCTCCATTGCCTCTCTAAAGAGATCTGATACATTGTGAAATTTGCCTTCAATCCCCGATGTTGCAAAAACATAATAAGTGGGTTTTGACGCAGTATCCCTGCTTTTCGCATTCAGATTAGGTACGTCTGTTAATCCATCTCCTATAACAACCTTGAGCTTGTCGTTCTTATAATAGGCCTGCAACATGTTTTCGAGAAAAGATAGGCGGAAGGTGTCAACCGACAAAATAACCAAGACAGGATTTCCCTCTACGTGAGGCACCGATTTCCGGATCTTTACAAGCAGCCTTTCATGAGGTTCCGTAGAATGCGCCCATAGCTTTTCCATATCCTGAATCGCTATGAAATTGACCCCCATAATTAAAATCAGAATAATCGATAGTAGAACATTTGCCAACACCTTTCCCTATAATCTTCCTGAAAAGAGTGACCACCAATGAAGCAATTAATCCTAAAAACGGCAGTTACAAGTAGTCTCTAATTTGATAAGCTCATAAGAGTCATGTAGTTAGGCATATAAAGCATATAGAGGAGGGTTCACCCAATGG
>CBDVDA010000122.1:0-11029 GCA_965372635.1 uncultured bacterium
GGACATGGAGATGCCTGTAATGGATGGCTATACAGCGACCGAAAAGATCAGAGCTTGGGAGCAAGAGAGAGAGAAAAAAAGGACTCCAATAATAGCTCTAACGGCTCACGCTTTTGCAGAGCACGAAAAGAAAAGTATTGATGTGGGATGTGATGTTCATCTTTCCAAGCCGGTAAAAAGGGATATTTTTCTGGAAACAATTTATAAAGTTATAAGGGATTGAGATGTCCATGTCTAATTGGTATATGTATTTAATTTCAACCAGTAATCCTCAATTTATTCTAGTCTTAAAATTGTTTGTTAGTAGGTGAAAGCCTCACCGCCATCACCCTCACCACCCTCTTCGTCATGGCGATCCGCCGCCGCTTCCGGCGGTAATCGCATTTTGCAGTTCAAAAACCTTGGGCAAGTGGTAAAAAAGGGTGGACTCTTTTATTCTTTTTGTATATAAAGGAGCGATAGTAACCGGTTTCAAAAAAGATCATTAATTTTTTAGAGGTACCGTTGGAAGGAATATTGCCCCAGGCACTCTATATTGTCGTCATGGTTGTTTTGTCTCTGGCTGTCTTCGTGATTGCCAAGTGGGCCAACGATTTCCTCACCCCCTATGGCATTGATGTGCAACTGGTTGAGCATGATAATGTTGCCCTCGCCTTAAGCCTTTCGGGATACATTGCCGCCACAATGATCATTATCATTGCGGCTCTTTTAGGACCCACCGCCGGTTTGCAAAAAGACATTATTTATGTGGGGGGCTATTCTTTGCTCGGCGTTGCTTTACTGAACCTGGCCCGCGTCATAAACGACAAGCTCACCCTTTACAAATTCTGCAATGTAAAAGAGATTATAGAAGACAGGAACGCGGGCACGGGCGCGGTGCAGTGCGGCGCCTACATCGCATCGGGACTTATTGTTGCCGGGGCGATCCATGGAGAGGGCGGTGGAATAATAACGGCGCTTGTTTTCTTTTTCCTCGGTCAGGCGATACTTATCCTTTTCACATTTCTTTATAATGTCATTACCCCTTTCGATATACACGACGAAATAGAGAATGATAATGTGGCGGCAGGCGTGGCATTCGGAGGAACACTGGTTGCTCTCGGGGTTATATTGATGAACGGCTCCAAGGGAGATTTCATCAGTTGGGAACATAACCTCTCCAAATTTGCCCTTAGCGCCATCGCCGCGTTCATCGTCTTGCCCATGGCGCGTTATTTTATCGATAAAATGGTCCTCTCGGGTTCGGACCTGAACCACGAAATTGCAAAGGACAGGAACCTCGGTGCAGGTCTTCTGGAAATGACCGTCGCTATCTCATTCTCGGCGCTGCTCTTTTTCCTGATTTAAAAAAGCAACAAATTAAAAAGGATGCAAATCGTATAGTATGAACAAATTCCCAGGCAGCTCGATAATCAGCAAATTAGCCACAGGCGAAGAGAAACCGGTACTGCCTCAAGTCGGCGCTCTCCTCATAGGCTTTGCCATACTCTGCTTTATCACTTCCCTTGTAATGGGTTCCTCGACGGGAGAGGTGATTAATGTAAAGGTGAACAAGGAAACCGTCCTCGGACCTGTGAACAATAAAAAGGCAAACACCGTATATTTGGTAAAGGTTTATCAAAACCTTGGGAACAGGGCGTCCAATTATATCGGCGTCGATATCCTTAATGCGAATAAAGAATTTCTCTTCGCATTCGGCAAGGAGTTGTGGTGGGAAGAGGGGTACGATTCGGACGGGCGGTGGACGGAGGGGACAAAGAACGTGGAGATGAAGATAACGTTGAAAGACGTTGGCGAGCACTATTTCAGGGTGTCGCCTGACGGAAGTGCAGGCGGGATGCATGTAACGGTGGAGCAAAGAAGAGGAAGCTCGTTGCCCCACTTCACCATGGGAATTGTATCGATAATAGCGGGCATAGGGCTTTTGATTTACATCAACAGGGAAACTCTAGGGGAAAAGCTGGCAAATGCTGCATCGGATTAAGAGGGAATTTAAATGATGAAACGCCTTAAAGACGAGTCTGGAATAGCAAGCATAGTGATTATTGTTGGCGTTTTATTGTTCTTTATTTACCTCGCCTCTTTCTCATTCGCCTCCAGAGGGTGGGGATATTACGGCTACTACGGTTACCACAGGGGCCCTTCGTTGTTCTATTGGCACGGCGGCGATCTCTATCCCCGTTCTCCCTCGATGAAACGTGGAAGTGTGAACGGACCTCGCTATTCTTCTAAAGGAATGCGTGGAGGGAAATAGTCCCCCTTCCTCATCGCCTTTCCCGACCCGACAGTTCTTCCTATGACAACCGTTCCCGCCGAAAATCTCAATAGAAGCAAAGCTATTATCCTCCTTTTCGCTATCTTTGCCGTCGGCCTCTGCGCCATTGTTTACGAACTCCTTATTGGTACCATCTCTTCCTATTTTATGGGAGACAGCGTAAAGCAGTTTTCTTTAACCATCGGCCTTTTTCTCACATCCATGGGAATTGGGAGCTATTTTTCAAGGCTCGCAACGAAGTCTCTTCTCGAACTGTTCATATTTATCGAAATTCTGCTCGGCCTCATCGGCGGGCTCAGCGTGCCGCTTCTTTACTTCATCTTTGCCTTTACCGATTACTATTACCTCTTTATGACAGGGTGCATCATGCTCATAGGGGGGATGATCGGCCTGGAAGTCCCTTTCCTCACACGCATTATGGAGAAGTACTACCATCTTAAACAGAATATCTCAAACGTGCTTTCCCTCGATTACATGGGGGCCTTTACGGCCACCCTTCTCTTCCCTTTTGTCATGCTTCCTCTGCTTGGAGCGTACAAAAGCTCCCTCCTTGCAGGTATCTTCAATGTGGCTATTGGGGGAATCACCCTTTGGCGCTTTTCAGATGAGATTGAAAAGAGCAGACGAATGGCGCTCTCCCTCTTCGCCGTCAGTATTGTTATCGCTTTGAGCGTTATGCTCTATTTTTCCGCACTCACCATCTCCCTCTGGGAGACAAGCATTTATGAAGACAGGGTTATTTTTTCCAAACAGACAGAGTACCAGAAGATCATAGTGACAAAAAACCGCGACGATCTCAGGCTCTACCTGAACGGGGGGCTGCAGTTTTCCTCCCTCGACGAGCATCGTTATCACGAAGCCCTGATCCATCCTACCCTTTCCGCAGCGCCTGCAATGGAGAATATTCTCCTTCTCGGCGGCGGCGAGGGCTTAGCGGCGCGGGAATTGCTGAAACATAAGGGCGTGGGGAAAATCACGATTGTAGATATAGACCCTGAAATTACGAAGCTCGGCAGAGAGAACAGGTTTATCAGGGAAATAAACGGCGGAAGTCTTTCCGCAAAAAAGGTGCATCTGATAAACGCTGACGCCTTTCGCTTCCTTGCCGAAAGCTCTGAAATTTACGATATCATAATTGCCGACCTGCCCGACCCGAACAACACCTCTGTGGCGAGGCTCTACAGCCGGGAGTTTTTCAAACTTGTAAAGAAGAGGCTTTCGGCGGGCGGGATCTTCGTGACCCAGGCGACGAGCCCTTTTTTTGCAGCCGACGCCTTCTGGTGCATAAAAAATACCATCGAAGCGGCAAGCTTTAAACATACATACCCCTACCATGCCTACGTTCCTTCCTTCGGAGACTGGGGTTTTGTCATGGCGTCAGGGATGAAATTGAAACCCTATGACCTGGCCGACGACATCCCTACGAAATTTCTTGAAGCAGGCCACCTGGAAAAAATGTTTTATTTTCAAAAAGATATGATCCCTGATAAAGAAATAAAAGTGAGCAGACTTGACAGGCCGGAAGTGCTTTCATACTATCTTAAGGGATGGAAATATTGGAACTGAAAAAGTTTGAAAAATTGCTGCCTCTCCGGGGAGATTTCCTCTCTTTGATTTTTGTGGTCAAAGTGTTTATTATTTATTAAACTATTCAGTCAATTGAAAGTAACCCCTCCCAGCCTCCCCTTAACCCAAGAGGAGGAGTTGTAACACCCTCTGTTTAACCTCCCCCTTGGGGTAAAGGGGATTGAGGGGGTTACTATAAATGGACACTGAATAGTTACTTATTTATTAAAGAAGATCCTTAGGCGACATTTGTTACTAACGTCCCCTGGCCCCATAGCCGCAGGCTAAGGGAACGCTGTCTGGAATAGTGAGGAAATTGTTCCTCTTAGTGCTTTGGTGGAAACGTCGCTTCGCTTCTTATTCCACCCTACAAGTGATTTGGATGGCGGACAAGACGTTGTAGGGTGGAATAAGCGAAGCGTTTCCACCATTTTTTCTCCTCCTCTGGGTCATCCTGAGCTTGTCGAAGGATAAGGGGAGGCTGGGAGGAGTTATGATGATCTGCAAAAGTCTCTCTATTTTAGTGCCGGGTTAATAATTGCCATGAAAAATAACAACCAGGATAATTGCAAGACGCAAAGCTTAACCGATCTCAGGCTGCTGCTACAGGTGGGGCCGCAGGGGGAGATGGAGTTCAAGACCTTTCACAGTTGCAGACTCTCAAATGAAAGATGGGATGTGACCGTAGATATTATAGGGGAAAGCCATAAGGTGAAGGTGCAAAACCGGGAATCTCCTTCCTCGCGTGAGATGAAGGAGGTGCTGGCATGCATTGAAATGAACGGCCTGACCCACTCTTCATTCTATATGGAAAAACTCTCTGCCATAAAATCGGGCAAGGTTTCCCACAGGATAGACGATCTCTATTATAAATTCGGGTTTGAAGTGATCGGTTTCAATGATGGCCGTTACAAAGACGCGTTAGACGCGATTTTAAAGGGGGCAGGCAACTGCATAAGTTACGACTTTTCGAAGGAGCGGCGAGATTCCTTCGATGACATTTACGGTCCCGTCACCCTCGTAAATACGGACGTCTCCACCGATCATATCAAATGGAACTCTCTTCATATCTACCCGAATGACGAACGTGCCGTTATCTCGAAAAGCTCCCTTTCAATCAATGCGGAGGTGGCAGGCTCATGTCCATAACAAGGCGTCTTTACGGCATCGCTTCAGCCATGGCAGGCGATTGGAAGGAAAAGGCAGGAGAGATTGCAGACAAAAGAGGTTCAAAGATCGATGCAGAACCGGACGCATGGAAGGAGAGATTCGAAGAAGAAAAAGAAAGCCCGCCCGGGAAAGAGCATAAGAAAACCTTCAGTCAATTGGAAGAAGACCTGCATATCTTAGGTCTGAAGAAGGGTGCACCCTGGGAGGACGTAAAAAAGGCATACAGGAGAGAGTTGAAAAAATATCATGCCGACCTACACAACGGCGATGCTGAGAAAGAAAAGACGGCCCATGAAATTATGATTATCTATAACGCGGCCTATGAAAGACTGGAAAAAGAGTACGGCGTTAACTAGATGTGGCAATTTTTATATCTCAAGGTTTTCAGGAAACTGAGGTGGAACGACCGTTATGACCGCTTGAAGCTCGTTCTTGCTCTTTTGGCGATGATGGCCATTTTCACGGCCGTATTCTATAAATACGAAGAGGGGGTCACCCTCTGGGATTCCCTCTGGGCAGCCTACATTACTCTTACTACCGTGGGCTACGGAGACTTTTATGCCAGGACCTGGCAGGGCAGGTCTGTAACCGTGCTCATAACATTTTTCGGCATAGGCTGCCTCGCCATGTTTGCAGGCGGCGTCATTGAGAACATTATGGAAAGGAGACACAGAAAGATGAGGGGAGAAGCCGAATTCAAAGGAGAAGGGCATATAATCATTATAAACGTCCCTTCATACGACGAGATAATGGAGCTTATAAACGAACTCGATTCCTGCAAGGAATATATCGGCTATCCCAGGGTGCTTATCTCGACCTCACTTCCGGGAAATGACGCCGAACTGCCCCATAGGATCATGAAGAAGATAGACGCCTTCATTCGAGGGATGCCCTCGTCGATGGAGACGCTGAAAAGGGCCAATATTGAAGAAGCTAAAGCCTGCATCCTCGTGAGCAACATGTCCGACCCCTCTCTCGATGACGTGAACACCATGACGGCGGGGATCATAGAGAAAAACTGGCCGGATATTATAACCGTCCTCGATTGCGTGAGGAGGGACACTATAGAGAACCTCGATCATTTCGGCATCGACGGCGGCGTAAATTCCATGAGCCTCCAGATGGGGCTCCTCATACAGGAGTTGAAAGGGCCGGGAACATTCAACGTCTACAGCCAGCTTTCTTCCAACGGCTGGGGGCAACAGATATACATCAGTCGAAATACCTTTTCCAGTTGGGGCATATCGCTTAGTGGTTTAACAATGGGGCAGCTTAAAAAAGCGGCTCTGGAACTGGAGCTTCCCGTCACTATAATGGGAATATGCCGGGATGGGAGTAAAAAGGTGGATTTGAACCTTGCCAACGACTATACTGTCGAAGAAATGGACAGACTCATATATATGTCTGAAAAACACTTTCCCTGGATATTGAGGGCGAAGGAAATAAGCGGCTGCATAGCGTCATAAAAGTAATCTGTTATTGAACTCAAAGGAGGAGAATGAGAGATGTTGTACTTTGAAAAAGTGAAAGAGATGGTACAGGAGTTGGGCTACGATCCCGAAAACGAAGACGCGGGGGAAGAGCTTTTCACAATCTCCGATGAAGAAAATGGGATAAACTCTCTCGTCGTAGATTGTGAAGACCCTGTTCTTGTGCTGGAGATGATGGTCATGCCTTATACCGGAAGCATGGACGCTGTGAGACTGCTGCAAATGAACAGAGATATGGTCCACGGGGCGTTTGTAATCGACGAGAAGGCTGAAAAGGTAATCTGGCGCGATACGCTTCAGCTTGAAAATCTCGACCTGAACGAACTGCAGGGCTCAATCAGCGCACTGGCCCTTACGCTCGGCGAAAATGCAGACGAACTGATTTCCATGTCGAAAGGAGGAAATTAAAATGGGTTTATTCAACAGGATTCTTAAACTGGGGCAATCGGAGGCCCATGCTGCAATAGACAAATTCGAAGATCCGATAAAAATGACCGAACAGGGAATACGGGATCTCAAAAACAGCCTTAAGGAAGCGATGCAGGCCCTTGCGCAGGTAAAGTCACTGTCAATAAGGGCGAGGCGGGAAGCGACTGAGTCTAAAAAAGTACTGGAAGATTACGAGAGAAAAGCGATGCTCCTCCTCACGAGGGGCAAAGAGGGCTCTTTGGATATGGCGGACGCGGAACGGCTCGCCACTGAAGCGTTGACAAAAAAAGATGAGGTTTCCGGCAAGGCGTTGACTCAGGAGCAAAATGCGAGGGAATACGAGACGAAGGCTAACCAAATCCAGGGTAATGTGGAGAAGCTTAAAAATACCGTAACCAAGTATGAGAATGATCTGATAACCCTTAAAGCGAGGGCCAAAACCGCTTCGGCCACGAAGAAGATAAATGAGCAGCTTGCTAATGTCGATTCTTCCGGCACCATTGCCATGCTTGAAAAGATGAAGTCGAAGGTGGAGGAGGACGAGTCCCTTTCAGAGGCCTACGGAGAGATGGCGAACATCGGGAACTCGATAGACGTTCAGATAGACAAGGCCCTTGAAGATACCTCTGCATCGGCAAGTGGCGGCACCTCGGCAAGGCTGGAAGAGCTTAAGGCGAAGATGGGATTATAGCAGTTTCAAACCTTATACCTAATTAGAGGTGCAATAATGGCTTTCGGATTTTTTAAAAAAAATAAAAAGGAAGAGGAAGATAAGGCCCTTGCCGCTTCTTCGCCGGAGGTGGGAAACCTTAAAAAAGGGTGGACCATCGATTTTTACGACTCCTTTATCCTTAAAGGATTTCCCCTTGAGAATTTCAACATTCTCGAAGACGGGCCATACGAGGTGACGGGAACAAGCAAGACCACCTACACCACCGAATACACCTTACGGGGAGGCAAGGGCGACGCCATCCTGGAGGTGGAGAAAAAGGGGGGGAAGAACATCCTCCTAATCCAGACCGGTCTCGAAGACTACCCTTCCCTTTTGCCGGCCATGCGCAAGGCATGGAAGAGGGATGCCGAAGAGTTTGAGTTCAAGGGGGTAAAGTATTATCTCGTAGACAGCGGTGAGGAAGAGGACGCAGGCGAGGAATGCGATTACTGGGATTATTATTCCGACCCTATAAACGAGGGGAATAAACTCTTCATAGGCGTTCAGGATTACGGCGATCCCGGTTCTCCCGAACTCGAGTTTTATGTCGGTTTCGAAATTCCGGAACGATCTGTAAGAGAGATTTTCCCCGCCTAGTCATTGTCACTTTTTATTGAAAATAAGGCGCCCCTACAATACAAATGTTCCCTGTAGGGGCGATCCTTGTGATCGCCCTTTAATCATATCACCCGCAACAACCAAGGGCGAACACAAGATTCGCCCCTACGAAAAACATTCTCCCTCTTGATGAATCCATCGTTTAGCCTAGTTTCAGCGCAGGTTTTTTTGATGCTGGGAATGCTTAACTTAGTGCCATTCAGTGCATAGCACCTTATTCTGTGGCCATCCGCCAACCTTTCCGGCGGTAAGCTTCTCATCTTGTAGGACAAAGCCCTACAGAAAATAGAGTGAATGTCTGATTCTATTCCCTTGTCCAGACCAGTATTATTACGTGCTAATTAATTTCCCGAAGGAGCCGCGTGTAATGGCAGAGAAAAAGATACTGGTAGTCGATGACGATGAGAAATTGCTCAAACTGATGGGGTTTCTCTTCGAACTGGAACCTGTTGTTATGGAAGTGGCGACCAATGGAGAGGAGGGTCTCTTGGTGGCGAAAGAGACCCTGCCCGACCTGATCATTACAGACCTCATGATGCCGGTCATGGACGGACACGATTTTTGCAAAGCACTCAAAGAAACAGACGCCCTGAAAGACATCCCCGTCGTTGCCATAAGCGCCTCGATGGACCCTTCCGAAAAGGAACGGATCCTTTCCGCCGGGGCATGTAGGTTTATAAGAAAACCTTTCCATTCCCGCCAGCTTGTGGCAGACGTGATGGAACGGATCAGCTCCTAAGGCCCCGCCCTGCCGTACTAAAAAAATGGCTCTCAGAAATTATTGCAAAGACCGGTTTTGGGGTATAGAATAGGGGCACACGTGGGGGTGGTTTACCCCGTTAGAAAGAAGGTTCTAACGGGAGACTAATCAACAATGCGCAAACCTTCAAAAGCCCGAACCGACAACACGGTTTCGGGCTTTTTTGTTTGGTGAGAGCCATACTCCAGAATTGGCGCTTATTTCAATCAACCACCCCGCAGCAAGCTGACGGGGTATGCACCGGATAATTTTATATAGAGCAGGAGGCGTGCCAAGGAAAGAGATGCAGGGTTAAGCTGGTGAAACTAAAGGATTAATGCTGATTTCTTTGGGGCGAGTAGCTGCCAGCAGGAGGGTGCTGGCAGGCGTTGAATGGTCAGGTGGTGTGCGTTGAGTGTACTTGTTCCGGATGAGTAGAGTGCGATAAAACTCCCCATCTACGAGACGGGGCACCTGTTTTTCTAATACTATTTCCTGCCCCTTGAGGGGGTAAGGGTGGGGGTTACATCAACGTATGTCCACTTCCGCCTGTCTGGGTTCCCCCTCCATTGTTAAAATAATTTCAATAATAAACCTCTTGATGCAGGGACAGCAGGCCACTATAATAGCACAAATTTTATTTAAGGAGTATTTATGGGATTCAATTGCGGCATCGTGGGGCTGCCGAATGTAGGCAAATCGACCATCTTCAACGCCATCACGGCGGCGGGCGCACAGGCGGCCAACTTCCCCTTCTGCACCATCGAACCGAACGTAGGTATCGTGCAGGTGCCGGACAAGCGGCTCGATACTCTAAGCGAAATCGTCAATCCCGAGCGGGTGGTGCCTACTTCCATGGAGTTCGTCGATATTGCCGGGCTGGTGAAAGGTGCAAGCCAGGGGGAGGGGCTGGGGAATAAATTCCTCGGCCATATCCGGCAAGTGGATGCCATCGCCCACATCGTCCGCTGTTTCGAAGACGAAAATGTGACCCACGTTTCGGGAAAAGTCGACCCCACGCACGACATCGAAATCATCAATACGGAGCTCATCATTGCCGACATGGAGAGTGTGGAAAAACGGCTCGACAAAACACGTAAACTTGCAAAGTCGAGAGACAAGGAGGCGGCAAAGGTGGCCGCTGTGATTGGAAAAGTCTCGAACCATCTGGGCGAAGGCTTCCCGGTGAGGACTCTGGAGCTTGACGAAGATGAGTGGGAAGCAATCCGGGACCTCTTTCTCCTTACTGCCAAGCCGCTTCTTTACGTAACAAATGTGGGGGAGGAAGACCTGCCGAAGGGTAATGCGCAGGTCGATATCGTTCGCGAAATCGCCGCCTCGGAGGATTCTGAGGTGGTCGTTATGTGCGGCAAGATCGAATCGGAAATTTCGGAACTCGATCCCGAAGAGAAGGGGGATTTTCTCTCAGACCTCGGCCTCGTGGAATCGGGCCTCGACCGGATGGTCCATGCAGGCTATCAATTGCTCAAACTGGACACCTACTTCACGGCAGGCGTCAAAGAGGTACGGGCCTGGACAATTACGCAGGGGATGAAGGCGCCCCAGGCGGCGGGCGTCATCCATACCGACTTTGAGCGGGGTTTCATCAAGGCCGAGGTGATTGCCTTCGACGATTTCGTCGCTTCAAAGGGGGAGCAGGGGGCGAAGGAGAAGGGGCTGCTCAAAATAGAGGGGAAAGAGTATGTGGTGAAGGATGGGGATGTTATTCATTTCAGGTTTAACGTTTGATTCTTTTGCCCGCAAAGTAGAGTAGTACTTCAGGGTCGCCCTCTTGGGTTGATCTGCCTTGTCCTTCCCGGCAAGATGGGGAATCCAGGAGGTTTTATCAGAAATTATTTGCAAAGGCCGGTTTTGGGGTATAGAAATAGGGACACATGTCGGGGAAAATGGCGTCTTTTCGTAGGGTGGGTTAAGCCCCATTCACAGGCAATCGGTTTAATATTCAAATAAAGTTTTATGATTCATCACTTTACTCCGCAAGACACAACATCTTGTATGTCACAGTATTT
>CBDVDA010000123.1:0-10956 GCA_965372635.1 uncultured bacterium
CTTTTCTGGCTCCATCTGACTCCCCCTTCCACCAAGGGGGATTTTTTTAGATTGATAAATAGTGCCCAGGTCAGCGACCGTTTAAATTCCTGCCTACTCTTCAGGATTGTAACATAGAACAATCCTGGCACGATTAACACAATTTAGCCATGGAAACAGTTTTCAGAACATTTGGCCGCCTCATAAACGATGAAGGCTTTTTGAGATTCCAGAATCATGTGGCGCAGGCACTCTATGATTGTCTGTAGGATCACAGGGGCAACCCCCAGGTTTAGTAAAAAAAGAAGCTTTTTCTCATGCATTTCGATGTTGAGAAAGAGTATAAAAATAGGGGGACACTTCCCGTAAAAGAGGGTCAAGTCTTTATTCTTGCTGTTTTGTTATTGATTTTAGACCTCAAAATCCAGCGGCTACTGGCTGAACTCCACCCTAACTGCGATTCATTTTTTCTTGGCTGATTTGACCAACCCTGTATATCGGAGGTTGATGTTTCCGGCTTCGTTGTAGAAACTGCGGAAAAAGGCATGATAGATGTCGTCGGGGTTTCTAAAGAGGGTTTTCTTCATATGAGATAGTTTGTTGTTTTTTAACGCCTCTATTTCAGCGGCTACCTGCTCCATCGCTTTAGCGGGCATCCATTTACTGCTCGCAGAGGCGAGATCGGCTCCTTCTTTGATCTCTTCACCAATGGAAGAGAGAATTTTATCCGCTTTCCGCGCGTTATTACTTTGTAAAAGCCCCTTCTTTAAAAGGATGACATAAAGGGTATCTTCAATCAGTTCCTTTGTCGTCTTATCTCCCCCTACCATACCGATAATGAGCGGAGCGGACATCAAAACCTCGGGGATTACCGTTTTCAGGTTGACCATCTCTTTAGAATAAGGGAATTTGTCGTAGCCACTCCAGGTGTCTACCATTTCGGAATTTCTGAGGCGCTCGGCCAGTGGTCCTACGTTTTCAAGATACTTTGCAACTTCTCCCTGTTGTGATGCCTGTATGCTGAGCGTCAGGATTCCATTGATGTCTATAGGGAGGATCTCGACGGCCTGTAACTGTCTTGCAAAGGCGAGATCGTAATCGGTCATGTCGCTCATATAGGGCGCCCTCAACCGGTAAAGTTCTGCCAGTTCGGAAGCGATGTAGGATGCAAAGAAATAGGCGCTGTCCGGCACGATTTCATTCCGCCCTCTTTTTGTAAAGTATTCGAAAAAGTCGAGATAATCGAGGTAAGGCTGAGACAAGATTTTGAAGGAAACGGGATCTCTTGCAATCTTCTCGATGTCTACATTGATTCCTCTTTTATGAAAACGGGCCAGCATTACATTCACCTGCGCAATATTGGTCCAGAGCAGATGCATGGTGCCGAGATAGTTTTTCCGATTTTCGAAACCTTCGAATGACCAGACATATTTTGGCGACGGAGGCGTGGAAAGATCGACGAAGAGTTTTTTAACCTTTCCGAGCAGTTCCCGGGTTTCTTCCGGCGCCTTATCAAACCTCGGATGAGCTACGGTTTCCAACCCTTTTACCTTTCCGTTCAGTATCCTGATCATGGACTGCATGAACTTGACGTAGATAGCCGCTTTACCCTTACTGGTATCCGTCCAGGTTAAGGCGAGGTTCCAGTATGTCATCGCTTCATGGTAGGCGCCCGCCGCTTCTGCGCCTGTAACGGCATTCTCGAAGTTTATCCAGTGCATTTCTCCTTCGAGGAATGCCATGGCGTAATTAATGTTGAAGTTGTCCGAAGTCTGTCCGTACATGCGGTTCCAGATGCTTTCCGCCAGTTGATAATACCCTCTGTCCGATTCGAGCCTGTCCTGGAGAGACCAGATCACCATAGAGAGGGAGTTCAGGTTGGGGAGCTTGTGCTTTACCACGCCGTTATATAAGACGAGATGAACGATATTTTCGTAGAGATAGGGGAGGCTGTTGATGAAGCCGCCTGAACTCATATTGGCTCCTGTCATCGCCTTGGCCGATTCGAGTACCTGGATGACATCCTCCCAGATCCTGAATACGTGATGACTGAAGGCGATGGAATCTTTTTCGTAAAGATACTGATGGCTCATTATCATATGAAGCCAAAACTTGATTCTTGGGAGGGCGCGCCTGCTGGCGAGTTCTTCGATTTCTTCCCTTGAATGGCTAAGGGTGTCCTGATCCCCTTTCGCCAGGTAGAGCAGGAAGTGCCCCACTGCCAGACGCCTGTAAGCATCGTCGGAATGGGTTGTTATTGATTGCCTCTTGGCGTTGCCGAAACAGCGCCTGCATTCCTTTAATTTGTCGTGCCAGATGTTCGTATATTCTTCCAGCGACTGACCGTAACGTTCTCCTTCTCCTTCGATAATCGCTGAAAGGTCTTCCGAGGGGAGGAGGGTAAAGCGGTAAGCCACGTCGATAAAAGCATCCCAGTAGGGCGCGGGGGTTGGGAAGGCGTCCTCGTAGGTTGAGGGAGGCGCCGCCGCAAGGGTGGGGTCCGGTTCCTGTGCAATAACTTTTCCGGTAAAGCTGAATAGGATCAACAGAGAAAGAAAAATGGCTCTTAACATTTTATATACCGTCCCGTTATTTTTCTCATTTCATCAGGCATTGCAGGGCCAGTCGAAGCGCTTCGCACCGACTTTGCTCTAGACGCACATTACTGACGAAGCGAATGTCCAGTGTGGTTACCATTTCGACATTAATAAATTCAAATTTGCCGACGCTGTTTTCACAGTATTGGCCTTCTTCATCGATTCTCGAGATTATCTGGCGCTTCAACCGGCTCTCTTCCGCCGGGTCTACACAGGCGGAAAGGTGTTGGATCCCAGCCGTTTCAGGCAGGAAACTCCGTTTCTTTTTTTGGGTTTTAAGGGCCGGAGCAGCTACCTTTTTTGCTGCCAGTTCAGGCGTCGGGATGGTCGGAGCAGGTTTACTTTTTCTTCTTCCGTATTTGGTCGAAATCTCTGGCGGCTTGAAGACAGGCGACTTGGGTAATGCTGCGACGCGAACTTCTTCCTTCGGCATTTTTGGAGCCACGTCGTCGGCTATATCGATCTGCCTGCTCATCCGCTTCGTTCCGTAGGTCCGTCTGGCGCCGATCTTCACATCGGGGGCGCTCAGGACCCGCGTTCTCCTCCTTGTTCTGCTGGAACCTGAATCATCGGAAATGTCTATTGCGGCGCCGATGGTGGCGAGCTTCGTTTTCTTCCGGCTTCCGTAACGGCTCCCCCCTGCGATAGCCCCGATGTCGGGAATGTTGGCTGCCGCACCGATGGCCGGGCTTTTATCGAAGTCGTCCTCCAGTTCGATGCCGCTCCCTTTGGTGTTATATCTTTTTCTCGACATGGTATTGATGTCGGGGATGTCGGGGCCGCCGCCGAGTGCGAATTTGCTGTCTTCCTCCACGTCCAGTTCCACGGTCTCTTTCTTTATGTCATATTTGCTGGCCAGTCTGGTCTCAATTTCGGCGAGGTCCGGCACGATCTCCTCCGGTTTTATCTCTTCCTCTATGATTGGGGCGATTTCCTCAATAATGGGCTCGATCTTTATCTCGGTAACCACTTCTTTTTTTATTTCCTCTTTTTTCTTCTCCTCCACCTTTGGCGGCGGCGCCTCTTCTTTCTTTTTTACCGGCATGTTGAGCACCAGCCTGGCGTACCTGGACTGGATTTCCACGATCTCTTTCTGGGTGACTTCTTCCGAAACGTCTCTCAGTGACAACAGGAGAGTCGTCCCTCCCATGAAAAAGGCGCAGATCGCCAGTATCGTTAGGAAACGCTTGTCGGGATGCTTAAATAAGCCTCCCGAAAGTTCTTTGGGGAAAGCGTTCAGTGTTTGTGCATTTGCCTGGCTAATAACGAGTCTCCTCAGATGTCAATTCTATCGCTCAATCGTTTATTCTTCCCTGTAGGCGAGCAGCATGATGTCGTGAAAGCCTGCCTGTCCGCAGGTATACATGATTTTCGTTATATAATTATAGGGAATGTCCGAGTCTCCATGAATAGTAATCTGGCCTGAAAAAGTGCGGCCGTACAACTCGGATGTCCTCTTCGCTTCTTCGGAGTATTTCATGAGGGTATCATAGAGTGGTTGAATCAGTATGGTTGAACCGTCGTCCAGTATTTGATGATAAGATTTTTTGTCAACGACCACACTGTCTTCAACGATAAGTTGGTTTGAGAGGACCTTGACGGACAAGGCTTCGATGGCCCTCTTCTCCGTTGTCGAAGTGGGAAGGGATAAGCCCTCTGCGGGTGTAACCAGTTGGCCCTGCGCCGAAAACATTTTGAGGAGGAAGACGAGGATGATGGTGAAGATGTCCATCATGGGCGTGATGTTCAGCCTCGCATCTACACTTTTTGTCCGGTTACCCCTTTTTCTTGATCTCAATCGTGACATTCTCTTTCAATAATTATTTGGTGTTAGCTTTCATTCCTGCCGGAAAGTGTGAAATCATTCGCTTACGCCCATAGCAAGCGATACATTGGGAAACATGGTGATCTTACCCAAGTGGACTCTCTGGTTCCTCGCGGCGTCCATCGTCGATACGAGGGTCTGGTATTTAACGGCATTTTCTGCCGATATCTGGATGCTTTCGTGATCGGAAAAGTTTTTAACTTCCTGAAGCGCCTTCAAATTTTTCGTATAAGTGGAATAGAGTTGCACCAGCGTCGAACCGGGGGGAATTCCTGAATATTTCCCGCTCAGAAGTTCAAAGAGCGTCTTTCGTTTGATTTCGGAAAGTTCTTTTTTCAGTGTTTCGAAATCGTATTTGCCATTTAAAAGCGGGATATCGACCGCCCCTGGTGTGAATTCTTCTTCTCCTTCCGCTTCAGAAGTTTCTTCCCTGAAGTGATGAGCCAGGTTAAAACCTTTTCCCGTTACCGTCAGGTTGAGACCGAGGGAGAGGATTTCTACCTCCTCTTCCTCCGGCTCGTCCAATTTCTCCTCCTGTGCCGATGCATCGGGGAGCTTAAGCTCGATGCTCCCTACTTTGATGAATTCCGCCGATGTAAGCAGGAGGGGAATGAGGATGACGATGAGGCTCATCATGGGCCCGATGTTCGGTTCCGTATCCTCTTCACTCTTGATCCGCCATGTAGAAATCTTATAGTCCTGGGCGATCCTGTACGCTGGCGCCAGCACCTTCAGCATGGACAAGACGTACCGGTCGAGGTCAGTGACGATGCCGTCGATCTTTGATCGGAGCATGGTATAGATGGTAACGCAGGGGATGCTGATAATAAGACCGAAGAGGGTCGTGTTCATGGCGGCCGAAATCCCTGAGGCGAGCATGGCCGTCTTTTCAACAGGCGTCACATCCGGTTGGCCCACTGCCGCAAAAGAGACGATCAGTCCGTAAATGGTTCCCATGAGGCCGAGCATGGTCGCTACGTTCCCGAAGGTGAGGACCAGGTCGACCCGCTTGTCCATGCTCGGAATGATGTTAAGGAATCTCTCCCGCATGGCAAACTTGGGATCCCTGTCGATGGTCATCGACTTTTCGATGCCTGCACCGATAATCTGGGCGAGCGCCCGTTTCCCGCCCGACTGGCAGAGCCTGAGGGCTTCCTCCTTCTTGTTTTCACCAACGAGTTCCCGGATTTTTTTCGCGAAAACAGGGGCGTCCACGTCGGCACACTTAAGAAGGTTGAGCCACCTCTCAAGGGCGATGAAAAAGGCCGCCGCTCCGAGCAAGGCGAGCCCCCACATGAAGAGGAACCCGCTCTCGGCAGGGGAAAAGCTATGAAGAAAATCGAGAAAAAAGAACATGGGAAGACTGTTAAAACTAGTTCTTCATCGGTTTTATAAGTTTGTCTTCGGCATAGACCTTGACTGATTTACCCTGTACCCGCAGGGTCAACGTATTCCCGCCGCTGTCGGGGTCGAATTCAGAATCCGTCAGCATGGTCCACTTTTCCGAAAGGAGGTTTGCGCAGCGAAGGGAGTGCTCGTCGATTTCGTCGATCATATCCTGTGTCTTCGACTTTATGAGTGCATAGATGACGATGGCCGGGATGGCGATAAGAAGTCCCATAAAGGTGGTGTTCATCGCCGCAGCGATACCGGAGGCGAGGAGGGTCGATTTTTCGACGGCGTCGATGCCCGGTTTCCCGACTGAGGCAAAGGAGAGGATAAGACCGTAGATCGTCCCCATCAGGCCCGTTAGCGTGGCGACGTTTCCGATGGTGGCCAGGTAGCCTGTTCTCTTCTCGAGCGGCGGAATGACCCTCAAAATGGCCTCTTCCAGCGTACTGGTAATCCTTTTTTCTCCTGCAGCGGCGGCTGCGAGAATACTTTGTATTACCTGCGCCAGCGCCATCTTTCCGGCCTCTTCGCACTGTTTTACCGCGCCATCGAGGTTGTTGTTGGAAACCTTTTCGAAGACCTCTTCCACAAATGCCTTCCGACCGGATCCCATTCGTGAGAGAAGGAAAAACATCCTTTCTAATGTAATGGCGGCGGAAAAGACTCCCACCATGAGGAGAACCCACATGAACATGAAACCGGGTTCCGAGGGATTAAAAGAGTGAAAAAACTTTCCTAAAAAACTCATAACAACTCCTTTGTCTTGTATTTCTTTCCGGTAGGTGGCAGCATCTATTGACCGTAGGGAAAGAGGTTATATCTTTTTTTTGAATTTAATGAACGATATTTCTGTTTTAAAAGCATACGCACCTGTTTCGGTTATTTCAATCCGAGCCCCAGTATCTTGATCCCGTCTTCTACCGTTTTGAAGGGGCTGTTAAAAGGCAAAATGGGAGCAGCGGCGCACTTTTCTCCACAACGGCCAAGCATTTCCTTTACGATTCTCAGGTAACGCTCTTCATCGCCGATTTCATAATAGAGATAGGCTTTCAGGAAATCGAGGTATGCCACCAGTTCGACGGTCTCCTCGTTATTCCATATCTTTTCATTCTGGACCAGTGGGTTTACGTACCGGGTCATGTAGCGATCCGCCTCATCAAAGAGTAGTATCCGGCTTTCATGGTCGCTGCGGGCTCTCGCATATTTCAATGTGACCCGGAATGAATCGAGATCGCGGATCGTCTTTTGCAGCTTTGCCTGGTTGCGGTCCACTTCGAGGCTGAGCCATTTTATACGATTTTCTTCCGCTTCCTTTTTAGCCTCTTTCCTCGCCTCTTCTTCGACTTTTATCTTTGCCTCCAGTTCGGTCTTTTTCTTCCTTTCCTCTTCGGCTCTTATTTTTGTTTCACGGGCTCTTGTTTTTGCCTCACGTTCGGCTTCCATCCGTGCTTCTTCTTCCACCCTTTCCTTTGCTTCCTGGTCGGCCTTTAACCTCGCCGTTTTGTCGGCTCTCGCCTTGGCCTCCTGCTCGGCCCTTAATCTCGCATTATCTTCGACCCTTGTTTTTGCCTCCTGCTCACTCCTCAGCCTCGTCTCTTCTTCTGCTCGTGCTCTCGCCTCCTGCTCTGCCCTTGCCCTCGCCCTCGCTTCAGTCTCCATCCGGTTACGGGCCTCCTGCTCGGCTCTAAGCCTCGTGCCTTCTTCAGCCCTGTCTCTATCCCTCGCCTCGCGCTCCGCTCTTATGCGGGCCTCTTCCCCCAGCCGTGCTCTCTCTCTCGCTTCCTGGGCGGCTCTTAACCGTGCCTCTTCTTCGGCTCTGTCTCTTTCTCTTGCTTCCTGGGCAGCCCTGAAACGCGCTTCTTCCTCCGCGCGCTCTCTTTCCCTCATTTCTTGTTCGGCTCTCAGCCTCGCCTCTTCTGCCACCCTGTCCTGTTCCTCGCGAAGGCTGTCTTCCGGGGGGGCTTGTTCTATGGACGCTGGCGCCGTCTCCTCGGCTATCTCATCTATGACGGAATCGAGAAGGCTCTCGAAGTCGTCGGCAAGACATTTGTTTGTCGGCATGGAGATAGAAACCATCAATGACAATGCAATGATGGTCGGAATCGTTCGAGATTTTTCTTTAATTTTCATGATCGACAATAAATATAAAAAGGGGGGGTGGTGTTAGTCCACCCAACGGTGTGGCATTCTATCTTTTTTGTCTTTATGCTGCAAGTGTTTTTCCTGATTTTATAAAATAATTTTTAGCCGCTAAATTGTGTTTTATTACAGTATGAATTGCATGGTGGTTCATGCCCTTTTACTTCCTCCGAGTTCCCCCGCTTTTACTTGACATTAACCCTCTGCTGCTTCAAGATTAAGCACCAATCTTTATTAAGGAGAAAACTATGGTTAAAGCGGTTGTGACCGGCGCTGCCGGCAGGATGGGCGGCAGGATAATTTCAATTATTTCGGAAACAAAAGGTGTCGAACTGGTAGGGGCTGTCGAGCAGGCGAGCCATCCCGCTTTAGGGGAGGATGCCGGTGAGATAGCGGGGGCCGGAAAGACAGGGGTGGAAATTGTCGCCGATATTGAAAAGGCGCTGAGCGAGGGAGACGTATTGATCGATTTTACCTTCCCTGAGGTGACAATGGGAAATCTTCAGGCGGTTAGGCGCTTGAACAAGGCGGCTGTAGTCGGGAGTACCGGATTTAATGCAGATCAGATGGAAGAGATAAAACAAATCGCTTCCGAGATTCCCTGCATTTTGGCGCCCAACATGAGCGTGGGCGTTAACCTTATGCTGAAACTGGTTCATGAGGCGGCGCGCACTTTAGGCAACGATTACGACATCGAACTGGTGGAGACTCATCACAAAATGAAAAAGGATGCGCCAAGTGGAACGGCGATGAAATTGGCCGAGGTGGCGGCCGAGGCCGTGGGACGGAACCTCTCCGAAGTAGGTGTTTTCGAGAGGTTCGGGATGACAGGCGCCCGTAGGCAAAATGAGATTGGCGTTCAGACTCTCCGTGGTGGTGATGTTGTGGGTGACCACACGGTATTCTTCTTCGGCGAGGGGGAGCGGCTCGAAATCACGCACCGTGCGACGAGCAGGGACACCTTCGCTTCGGGGGCCGTAAGAGGCGCCCTCTGGGTGGTCGGAAAGGAGCCGGGGCTCTACGACATGCAGGATGTTCTCGGCCTCAAGAGATAGGAATTCCAAACCGCAATATGTGGGCCAATCCGCCTTTTATTGCTCATCCTTAAGTTTGTCTTTTTAAAAGGTGCAAGGCGGAAAACTCCATCCGCCTTCCTTGACAATGTCTTTTAAAATAGACTAAAATTGCAACTTTACAGGTTGGTTTTGAGAATTCCTTCAAATTCTCTGGCGGGCATTTTGTTTTCAGAGCACAATATACTTAAAATATGCGAAATTTTAAAATTGAAAGAATAATTTAGGAGCGACAATTTGGCGTTCGATAAACACAAGGTTCAGGCCCATGCGCAGAAGTATTTTATAAAGGGCCAAACGGACAAGGCGATCAAGGAATATCTTCTGCTCATTGAAGATGATCCGAAGGATATGAAGTCTTGCCAGAGGCTGGGAGACCTTTATGCGAAGAAAGGGAACAATAAAGAAGCCCGCAAGTATAATGAGCAGGTTGCCGAGGATTTTGCGAAGAAATGTTTTTACCTGAAGGCGATCGCCCTTTATAAGCAGATACTGAAGTCCGAGCCGGGCGACCTTCCGCTCAACCTTAAACTGGCCGATCTCTATCATCTCCAGGGATTGAAAACCGATGCCATCAACCAGTACCGGATGGTGGCGGGCAGTTTTGAAAAGGCCGGTAAGGTCATCGACGCCCTCGAAGTGATTGCCAAGATGGCAGATATCGATTCTGCCAACGTAATGATCCGGATCAAACTGGCCGAGCGGTATGTGCGGGAGGGTTTCAAGGATAAGGCCGTCGAACACGTTCTGAAAGCCGGTGAGGAGTACAGGAAACAGTCAAAGCTGGACGATCTCATCAATGTCTTCGAGAAATTCCTCAATGTCAGCCCCGGCAACAAGGACATCCTGAAGGAACTCGGCGCCGCCTACCGGGAAAAGGGCGATAACGAGAAGGCTCTTGCCAAAATGCAGCAGATCCTTCAGGCCGATTCCGATGATATGGAAGCCCTCTCCATTATAGCTGAATTGCATCAGGCGATGGGCGCCTCCGATAAAGCCAAAAGTACGCTTCAACATGTGCTCAAGGTCGAGCCTGAGCAGATGAAAGCGAGAAACGATCTCGCTTCTATTTATCTGGAGGAGGACGATCAGGCGAAGGCCCTCTCCGAATACGAGATGATTATCGATCTGCACCTGAAAGACGAGCATTTCGACGAAGCTCTCCAGGTGATCGAAGACCTCCGGGAAAAACTGCCCGATGACGACCGGGTTTTGGGGAAACTCTGCGAGATTCGCTGGATCATGAAGGATACGGGCAAGCTCATCGAATCCTACAAGGAACTGGCTGCGGTCTATGAAAAGAAGGGAGAACCCAAGAAGGGCAGGGATGTCTACAAGCGGATTCTCGAACTGAGGCCGGGCGACAAGGAGGCTAAGGAGAAGGCGGCAGGGGGAGATGGCGCAGAAGAGACGACTGCTGATGAAGAGGTTCCGAGCGCCGAGATCGCCGCTAAAGAGGGAGGGGCGCTAAGCCGCAACGAGGTCAAGAAGATACTGACCGAGGTCGATGTCTATATCAAGTACGGTATGGAAGAAAAGGCCGAAGAGACGTTGAAGGCGGTTCTTGAAAACAATCCCGACAACCTCGAATCGAACGTCAAGCTGAAAGAGCTTTTTATTGCGCTCAAGCGGATCGATGACGCAGTAGCGCAACTCATGACTGTGGTGACCATTTGCAAAGACCTCGGCGAAGAGAGCCGGGCGGTGGAATGTCTCAAGGAGACGCTAAAGCTTAAGCCGGGGCACAAGGAAGCCTCCGACTTGCTCGAATCTCTGGCGGGAACGGAGGTTTTGCAGGAAGAGACAGGTATCGTCATGGAGACTGAGTTCTCTGACGATTTCGAACTCGAGGTGGAGGAAGACGAGACGGAAGAACTGACCCTCGAAGAGACCGAGGAAGAAGCCGAAGAGGTTGTCGAAGAAGCCGAAGAGGTTGTCGAAGAAGCCGAAG
>CBDVDA010000124.1:0-10849 GCA_965372635.1 uncultured bacterium
CCTCGTGCCTCGTCGAAATGACAATACGTAGGGGCAGACCCGCGTGTCGGCCCTCATAAACGAAAACACGGGCGCACACATGGGTGCGCCCCTACAGGGCGAATCCCGGGTTTCCGTTATGGTGGGTGGGTAGGGGCACGGCCTGCCGTGCCCTTGGTTGTTTGATGGTGTGGGCTGTTGAGGGCATGGCAGGCCATGCCCCTACAAGGGCGTGACTCCCTTTACCCCGTATCAATTACGGGGTAAACTTGTCAAGCCGGGAATGACATGACAGAAGAGGGACAGGAGTAGGGGCAATCCCTTGTGGTTGCCCCTGTTGGATGTAAAAACAAGGGCGCCCACAAGGGACACCAAAAAAGGCCCGCTCCGGGCGTTATCCGGGAGCGGGCCTTTCGTAATTAAAAATCGGTCTAAATTAGCTTACCAGTAGGTCGCTCCCTCCCTTTTCGCCGTCAGGCTCTTGAAAAGCCATTTCCGCAACTTTACATCGGTGGGCAATCCCTTCACGGCGTCTTCCCCTTTAATCATCTTTATATCGCAGGAGATCTTTTTTACCTTTTGCCCGCCCACGCTGGGGGCGGTTTTTTTGTCGCTGTACTCGATGGTCAGTTCTGCCAGGGCGTACTCATGCGCCTTGAACTTGGCTGTGGGGCTTCCTGACTCTTCCTTCACGTTTATGGCGGTGATGGAATGGTTTGAGGCGGCGGGGAAGAAGAGTTTCTCTTTCCATTGCCCCCCTACGCTGCTCTCTTCGCTTACCGTATTGTAGAGGTCCTGATAATAGGCGAACTCCTTTTTAAGCCTCCCATCCACACCCGATTTGGCTCCCCTGTAGGCGAGGACTACCTTCTTCTGGGCGGTGGCGTTCAGCTCGTACACGGTTTTGAAATTCCCAGCTTTCATGGCGCCAATGTATTCTTCCAACGCCTGCTTTGGCGCAGAGGAACCCGAGCAACCGGCAATGAGCAACAGTGCCAGCAAAACATTTATCTTTCCTGAGTTCAATCTCTTCATTATTTTCACGTTAATCACCATATCTCGTTAGGGTAATACCAATGGCCCATCATCCACTCGTTGTTCTCCAAAACAGGCATTTGATTCCGGTCTTTAAATATTTTGTTTGGCGGTATGCCCATCCTGATCCCCCGTGAGACGTTATGACAGGAGTTGCACCCGAGCGTTGGGGAGTTGTAATTGCCGAGGTAGATAAGCCCGTTTATTACGACCGCCAGGATAGTAACGAAGAGGGCATTTATCACCTTTCTTTTCATCGATGTGTTGTTCAGGTTGTGCCAGAACCGGATCAAGGCGTTGCTCTTCTTCCGTTTATGAGGTTCCGAATCCTCTTTGGCCGCCTCTTTCTCCTGAGACCTGAAGACGAAAGGGAGAAAGGCGAGGGCGAAGAAGAGAATGAGCGGGATGAACATCAAAAGCCAGGGGAGCCAGGCGCCTCTCGTATACATGAAAGGGAGCAGTATCGTGAGGAAAAACCATTCAGGCTCCGGTATCCACGCCCCTGCGAGCGGCATGGGGATTTCCATCGGGTCGTTGGAGGGGATAGTCACCTTGAGCGCCAGTACGACGAGAAGGATGAGCAGCGGCAGGGTGATAATGATGTGTTTAAGGAGATAGCGGAAGACGCCTCTCCGTCTCAATTTGGAGAGCATGTGATAATCGACGAGAACGATGGTGATAAGCGGGAGGAGAACCACGTGGATTACGTAGTATCTCGGAACGGTGAAGGTGTCGAGGAAAAAGGCCTTCAACTCAGTCCCGAAGAAGGGGACCGTTTCGAAATAGTTGGGGATCATCTCCATAAACCAGTACCCCTTCCACTCCCAGGGGACGATGAGGCCCGTAACGAGAAAGAGGAAGAGCGGCAGCATCATCAACACGCCCGTCATCCAGAGGACCCTCTTAGATTTCTTCCTGTAGTCGGACCTGAGGAAAGAGCGGATCGCATGGATGATGACGCCGGAGGCGAGAAGGGCGGGCACCCACCTGTGGAGGTTTCTCGCGAAACTCCCCATAAAGACCTCGTTGGTGATGTACTGGACGCTTTTGTACGCCTTCTCTAACGTGGGCTCGTAGAAAAAGATGAGGTAGATACCGGTGGTGAGTTGAAGCATGATGGCGATAAGGCCGAAGCCGCCGAAGTAGTGCGCCCAGTTCGACTTCTCCGGCTTAAAGAGTTCTCCCCTATCGCTTGAACTTTCTTCCATTATTTCCCTTTACATTTGCAAAGATCGGCGCGGATGAAGAGAATGAGGTTCTTCACTTCCTCATCGGTAAGCATGACGCCTCCCTGGGCCGGCATGGCGGCGGAGAATCCGGCTACCGGGCCGCCGAGTTTGATCACCTTGAAAAGGTCTGCATCGGTCCTCACGGACATAATGCTCTTGTCGGTCAGGTCTCTCGGGTGGATTCCTTCGCCGAGATATTCGGCAAGCGGTCCGTCCCCTTTTCCTTTTTCGCCGTGGCATCCGGTGCAATAAGCATTGTAATTCTCCCTCCCCGATTCCTTCCCCCCTTTTCCGCTCCACGTAGCGTTGCTGCCCGAATTTGCCTCAACAGCTTTACTCTCAGTTGCGAACAGACTCCCTCCAATGATCATACCGGATGAAAGGATCGCTGTAAGCAGGAAACGGTTCCATTTCTGGTTCTTTATCTTTGTCATTTTTATGATCTCCTTGAATTCTTTAGTGTTGTTTAAAATAAAAACCCCACTATCTTTAAAGGATTGAGTGGGGGTTTTTTATTCAAAGGCTATTGGGCTTGCATACGTGATTTTAAGTTTTCTTGTGTAGTCTAACGAGTTATGAAAGTTTATGCCCACGCCGCTTTCATGTCAAGCAAAAATAGTGGCCACTAAGCAGCTTTTGTTTTAAACGCCGACTCCAGGTTTAGAGGTTATCCCTTTTTTGAAGCGCTTCTGGCCCACCAGATTTCACCAGCCAGAATAAGGACGAAAATGATAAGCGGAATAATGTAGACGTCGCTTCCCGCCGCCGGCTTCAGGGAAATCCAGTACCAGGTGGTCATGGTATGCTTCGAGCCTGTCTCGCTGTTGCTGCCATCCCAGGCTGCGAAGGCGATGGGGATAAACTTGCCTGCTACGATAGAGATATCCGTCTCTCCGTTGGCTGCGGTGAGAGAGCGCTTCATGACGACGCGCCACGTCCCTTTGTCGTAAACACCCTTCGTTGTTAGCCCTATTTCAGCGGCATCACGCTTTTCGATGGCGCCAAAGCCCTTGCTGTTTAAAAGGTGTGTGCTTTCGGGGGTTTCTGTCGTTCCCCCTTTCCACTGCCAGATGTTAACGGGATGGGTTGTATCACCCATGCCGAAGTAGGGCTTTTCTGATGTTTTTGGAATTTCTACCGGAAGCTGAATCGCCACGCTGTCTTCGAACATCTCTTCATCGGCAATGTTCTTGGCGTCGGTGTTGCCGGGGATGCTTTTCGTTCTGTCATCCCATTCAAGAAGAATGGCGATCTCTTTATCGTTATAGAGGGCTCTCGCCGTGATCTGGTCGTTTGAGTTGGTGAAAAACCGCTCTTTGCCGATGATCTGCGGCAGCATGTAAAAAGAGGTGGGCTCGCTTCCTGCCCATTTTTCGTCAGTGGGTGAGTCAGGAAGGTCGCCTTCTTCCAGCCGGACCGCCTTGACAACCGTGCTTTCCCCTCTTACAACGCGTTTCTTTTCTTCAAGCGAAGCCGCGTAGTTCGCTACATGCCAGCGCTCTTCGGTGGTGAGCTTTTTCTTGCTGGCCGGATCTGCAAAGTTCGGCATCTGGGTTCCCGGTATGCCGACAGAAATACGTGCATAGATATCCTTGGGAGCGTTGCTTCCCCGGAAGGTCCAGGGCTTGGTCAGGTTTCTCGGCCAGGTACGGTAGGCGAGGTCGTCTTTTAACTTCTTGATGGAGACGCCTCTGCCTGTTTCACCGTGACACTCGGCACACCTGTCCAGGAAGAGTGCCTTCCCTTTTTTGAGGCTCTCTTCAGATGACTTAATCTCGCTTCCGTAGTCGATCTGGGTCTCCGGCTTTTCCTCTTCATATCCCGCAAAGATTTTAAGATAAGCAACGAGATCCCAAATGTCCTGCTCGGAAATTATATCGAGCCATCCCGGCATATCCGTTCCCGGCATGCCGTCTGCGATCATACGGTAGATATCTTCGTCGTTCGGTACGGCGTCATCGAAGCCGGAGGTCTTGATCTTGTACATGCCTGAGGTAAAATCCCTCGGCGGCGGGTTCATATTGTCCGCACCCGGCCCCAGGCCGTCTCCCTCTTCACCGTGGCACCAGACGCACCGCTTGTTATATACTTCGGCCCCCTTGTCGGCATTGCCCGGTTTGGCCAGGGCCGTACCGGCAAAAAAGCCCGTAATAAGTAACGCCAGAATAATTTGCCTTTTCATATAAATACCGTCCTAACTCTTTAAGTAATAAGTATTAGTGAGATTCGCCCCAAGACCTCGGCGACTGTCCTGTATAGTCATAGAGAAAGAGGATAACCTTCCAGATCTCGTCTTCCGTAAGGAAATCCTGCCAAATCGGCATGGAAGAAATCCAGGGCGTTGCTTCTTTCGGCAGACCCGGGCCACCCGTCGCTATGCGCCAGAAAAGATAGGATTCCTGTAATTGAGCGATGGTTCCTACATCCTGGAAGTTGAGCGGCAGCGGGTTTAGCGCAGGTGCGTAGGGTCCCTGGCCATCGAGCTTGTCGCCGTGACAGAACTGGCAGTTCTTGCTATAGACGGCTCCCCCTTCTTTAACCATCTCCTTGAATTTCTCGGGGTCTTCCTTCTGGAACTTCCGGTAAGGATTCTCTAACGTCATCAGGTTGAAACGCTTCCCAAATGCCTTAAGGGAAGAGGGCGGCGCCGGGTGGATACTGCGAAGCTCCAGAGGGGCCTCGAAACTTGGAAGCATTTTCTGGTAGATATAGCACGCTATGAGAAGCGGTACGATGATGAAAATAATGTTTCTTAAATTCTTTTTTGAGGGATCCTCCACGAGGGCGTTTATGGGCGCCACAAACTCTTTCGCGCTTTCTTCGGTAGCGGTGAAGACCATGAGAACACCGCATATAACGAAGAACATGTACATGATGAGCAGGCTCGAAGGAATCAAGTGGTCAAGCATCGAGGGTACTTTAAACCCGAAAACATATCCTCCAAAAACGATATTGAAGGCAATAAAGACGCCGACAACAACCAACACCGCCTGTAATAACTTTGGTATTTTCATTCTCACTACCTCTTTTACCTGTTTATTTGATCTTATTTCTGCTTCGCCATATACTGGACAAGCATCTCGAGTTCACTGGCCGCCATCTGATCGCCGAGATCGGGGGGCATCATGTCGGCCTCGAAGCCTTTGGCAATGTCGGCATTCGGATCGAGTATGGACCGCCTCAGGTAATCTTTGCTCCGGGTCGCCCCGATCTTGCTCAGGTTCGGCCCAATATCTCCCTCGCCGCCTGCGATGATATGGCACATGCTGCAAGCGTAATTTTCGATCACCTCTTCGGGGGTCTTTGCAACAACCCGCTCGGCAGGTTCTTCCTCCTCTTCAGGCGGCGCTTCTGTGGGTATCTCGACGGTCACATCCATGCCCGCTTTGTCTTGCAGGAAAGCGACGACCGCCTTCAGTTCTACGTCTGAAAGGCCGACGCTTCCCGTGGAGACGTCCGGCATGGGGCTCACCGTGTCATTCGTTCCCTTCTTGCCGAAACCGACTACGACAAAGGCCGACGGCTTGACAAACGATTCATAGATATACTCTTCGGAATTGGTTGCTTCTCCCTTGTAGCGGGGATCCTTCATCCGCTCCTCCGCGATGGCAGCAACCGAATCGAGCATAGGCGCACGTCCACCGACGGCATTATGGCAGAGCGTGCAGGTTCCCTTGCCGTTGAATATCTTATCGCCCAGCGCGATGAAAGTGTCCATTGTCATGGCGCCGAGATCGACCTTTTCCTCTACCGGCGGCGCTGCCGGGGTTATCTTCGGTATCCCGTAGTTGGCATAGAGGGCGAAGGACACTATGGCAAAAAGGCTGAATCCCACTACCTTGAAAAAATTCATCATATTAAATTACTCCTTAATTAGTAACCGTCTTCTTCGTACTGATCTCGGCCAGCCAGAAGATAAATATGACGATGGCCATAAAGATGATCGTCCCCGTCGATACCACGTTCGCCGCATAACCGAGTGTGGGGGTAAAGGCATCGGGAGAATTGTCGCGCATAATATCCACAACGTGCCAATGCTGCCGGATGCCGGAACGGACATACCCCATGAGCCCCATAAGCCAGGTAAAGGATACGGCGAGCAGAAAGAGCGCATACTGTGACCGGTTCGGAACACTGCCCCACCTGAGCGGCGCCACTTCTTTCGAACCCTTATACATAAAGCCGTCGATCAGTGACGATAAAATGATGATAACAAGCGTCGTACAAACCTGGGGAATGGAGGCAGCCACCTTGTAAACGGTGTTGGTAAAGTAACCGTAGTAAATCCCGAGGATAAGGATGTTGATGATCCCCGCAGAAAACAGGGCCACCTGCACTGCGTTACCGGCAGACTCCCAGGAGACTGTCGCCACCTTGTTGCAGCGGCGGTACAAGGTAAAGCTTACAAAGGTGGCCAGGATCATTATGTTGACGGCCGTATTCTTGGCAGGCATGATGCCGAGGGGCCCTAAATATTTATGATAGGGACCGCCGAGGGATTTTAGTTCCGCGTTGGTGAGAATCAGCGTGTGGGGCGTAAACCAGACGAGGAATGAAGCGACGACGGCAATGGCGATATACTTGATATATTTCGTGTACCTCGGCGCCCCCTCGCTCCTCCCCATGCAGCACCAGAGATAATAGTTGGCAGATAAGAAGAGTGCGCCGATAAGCACCGCCTGGATGATGAAGAGCCAGGCGAAGACGCCTCCCATGAGCGTGATCCCCATCTGCTGGCTGTAGACGTAGATTTCTGCCGTCAGGTAGTAGCCTGCGAAAGGGAGAGGCAGCAGCGCCGCAATGGCGATGAAGTTGGCATTGTAGCCCATCCAGTCGTAATGCGCCCTGTCTTCCTTGCTTTTCGCGCAGAGGAACTTGTAGGCCGCGTAAGCGCCGACTATCGATCCGCCGTAGGCAATGTTGGCGACGACCCTGTGGATATTGATGGGGTTCCAGAGGAAGTTATGCATAACCGCCCACGAATCGCCCATGAAGGCGCCCGCCGGGTCTACGCCGGCCGGACTCATCATAAAGGTGACCCAGGCATTTGCGAGGAACATGAGTGTCGTGCCGACGGCATTGAGCATAAGACCGAGGGAGAGGTGAACCCATTTCCTGAAGCCCCCTTGGAGCCATTGCCACCCATAATAATAGATATAAAGCGTTGCGCTTTCCGCGAAGAAGAGAAAGGCGTAGGTGAGCATGGATTCCTTGAAAAGGCTTGCCATATATTTGAAAAAGTCGGGGTAAAAAATGATCAGGCCGAAGGCGAGAAGACCGCCGAAGACGGCCGTAATGGAATAGGCCGTGATACTCACCTTGATAAATTCGTAGGCCATGTTGTCGTACTTCTTGTCCTTCGTCGCCATTCCGATCGCTTCGATGATGAAGACGAAGATCGGCACCGCCAGTACGAAGGCGGCGAACCAGAGGTGAAGCTGGGCCGCAAGCCAGACGAAGACCCGGCCGTTGATCCCCTTAACCTGTGGATAATCGGCGGCAGTCAGCGTGGGCGCCGGGGGGTAGACCGGGCCGGAAACTTCTTCTCCTTCAACGGGAGCGGCTTCCTCCGCCGGGGCGGCGGCCTCTTCCGTGCTCGCTATCGCTTTGTTAACGCCTGTCAGGTTTGTCTCAAATAAAGAGAGATCGGCTGCCTGGAAGGCCGCGAAGAAGAGCAATAGAACAATGAAAGCGAGTTTATAGTTTTTCATCGATGAAAATAACCTCATTCGGAACTCCTTAAAAAATAGCGTAATATTAGTGACTGTAAAAGAGTGAAAGCCCCTGTGCCTTCATGAGGCCAACATCGAGGGCAAAAAAGATTGCGCCTGCAACGACAAGTGCCACGATAAACGGTCCGATAAACTTCATCTTAATCCTCCTAAAAATTAAGGCTACTTCTCAAGCCGACAAAAACCAGACGAAAAAAGCAATAACGGCTACGGTAACTGCGATAAAAAGCAAAGGCCCCGCAAAACCGCCGCCTCCATTTCCTTCCTGTACCATACAATCAACCTCTTTAATAAAGTTTGAGACAAATTCCTGTTGACACCCCGATCGGTGATCGGGTATTACTTGTAAGCAGGATGTTTAAATTAACGAAAAAGCATTTAAGCGATACGGTGATTGCCCTCGGTGCGGCAATCAACGTCTTGTTCGTCGCCCTTTTAATCTGGTACTACCTGTCCAAATAAATTGCGGCGTGGGCGAGATTATTAGCAAACAATCCTTTAGTTTGTCAAGTATTTTTTGACGGCAAAGGGCCGCAACTTTTCATTCAAATCACTATAACACTGCACTCCTCAATGGAAAATGGAGAAAAAGGTCAACAATGACTCTTTCTTTATTTTACTGTTTAGATTATTTCAGTTGACAGGCCTCCCCTGACGATTATCCTCAACGAACTTAAAAAACAGGGGGGGGGCGGCACTTAGGTCCTTCAACTAATCAAGTTTTACAGGTTCGGATTGCGAAGCATAATTAAAAGAAAAAAGGATAGAGATTTTTTCTTGACAACGTTAGATGTTTAGAATATATATTAGCATCGTCCAGAGTTCTGTTGTATCTGGAGCAGTTGCTGGTTTAAATAAAACACTTCGGCCGCTAACCTGGTAAGGCGGCAATTATTAAGAGAAAATCGCTATTTAAAGTTAGAAGAATTGCTTAATTTACGATTAAAAGATTAATTAAGATTAATAGAAGGAGGTGGTTTTAAAAGGTTTGTTTAAGAAATTGCAGCATTTAAATTAGGCGTCAAATTTAGTCTAAAAAAAATAAAATAATATTAAATAAAGGAGGTAAAAAAGATGAAATATGGCAATCCATTTTTAATTGGACTTGCATTGCTGTTCCTGGCCGTTGGGCCGGCAGCAGCCGGAGAGAGAGACTGGCATACGACGGAATCTGCGCCGAATGACGCTCCTCTTGAAGATCCAATGATTATCTACAACGCAGGAGGTGTTGACGGGAAAGTCGCCGTCATCGGTGTGCCGAGTATGAGAACTTACAGGCATATCGCTGTCGGCGTCGACCTTCATGAGCCGGTCTTCAGTGCGCCGACTAATGAAGGGACCAAAAACCTTATACCCGATGGAAAGTACCTCTATGTGAATGACAAGGCGGCGAACACCATCGGCGTAATTAACCTGCAGATGGGTACCCTCGAGCGTCTGATTGCTCTTCCTTATCCCTTCGGCGTTCACCACATCACCCTGGGACCAAACGGGAAGACGCTCTACGCAACAGGTGAGTTGACGGGAAAGATGGCAAAGATGGATATTGCAACGGGTAAGACTCAGGTGATCGACTGGGGTCCGGCTCCGAGTGCACCTGACTATCTCGACATCAACAAGAAGGCAGGCAACAAAAACGCAAAACAGTACCTTTTTGCGAACAACTACTATCATTCTACCGTCGGTGTTTTCAACCTGAATCCCTTCAAGCTTATCAAGGAGATCCCCGTTGGAAAGAACCCGCACGGTACGGACGCCGATCCTAAAGGCCGCTATATCCAGGTGGCCGACAAGCTTTCTGCGACGATCACGATCATCGACGTAAAGAAGCTTGAGGTCAAAAAGGTCATCCCTGCCGGTGCAGGACCTCTGCACAACACTTTCGACACAAAGGGTAAGTATGCCTATACAAGCTGCTTTGTTTCCGACAGTATTGTAAAGACCGATCTCGACAGCCTGGAGATTGTGGATGAATACCCTGTTCATTACAGGATCGGGCATATCGCTATCGCGCCTAATGACAAGTATATCTTTGCTCTGAACAAGTTCTCTACGGGACTGTTCAGCAACACAGGGATCATGTGGCCGGTTAACCACGAGATGATTGATATTGAACTCGACGCCAAGGGCAACCCAAAGAACAATACCTACGGCAAGACGCTCAAGATCACACCTGTTGATGGTGAGCCGCACAACGCCAAGATCATCTTTGCGAGCAAAATCAAGCAGTGGAACCAGGGCGAGGCCGGTAGAAAAGGCGGAACGAAAATACTCTTTGCCGGTAAAAAGACGTCACCTCATATCGAGCCGGCTCACTCTGCCTCTTCAAAGCACTACTTCATTCCTATGGACAGAGGTCGTCCCGGCATTACCACCACCAAGGACGGCGTGAAGGAGATCAGGGTCAAGGCCTTCAGCTATGGCTACATCCCGAGGCAGATCAGGGTGAACAAGGGTGATAAGGTAAGGCTTATCGTAACGAACATCGATAAGGCGGCCGGTATTACCAAGAACCCAGACGTTATCATGGGCTTCAATATTTACGGCCCCTACAGCCTGAGAACGATGCTGAAAGCGCCAAGAGGCGTATCAGCCGTTTCCGAGTTCGTAGCCGATATAGCGGGTGAATTCGAGGTTTATTGTCAGCACTTCTGCGGTCCGCTCCACCTGGAGATGAGGGCGACCTTTTTCGTAGACGGTCCTAAAGGCGATTCCAACCTCGCCACAGGCGACTACGCTGAGGCGCAGCATGTGAAAGGGCTTGTCGAGGAATCTGTTCTCGAAAAGGCTAAACTGGTAAGCAATCTCAACCAGATTTAAACTCTAAACAAGGGGTTTGGCCCGCATCATGCGGGCCAAACCCGCTTTTAAAAA
>CBDVDA010000125.1:0-10488 GCA_965372635.1 uncultured bacterium
CTTACATTACGGGGATTTCCTTTGAAGATCTTGTCGAAGGAGGAGAGGAGAAAAATTTCACGAAGGTCACCCTCTACAATTCACTCGCCTTCATTGCCGGGTTTACGCTCATTTTTGTTGCTCTCGGCGCGTCGTCGTCGTACATAGGAGCCTTTCTGCGTGATTACCAGGATATGATCCAGAGAATCGGCGGCATTCTCATCATCTTTTTCGGTCTTTTCATCATGAGAATCATTAGGCTGGATATCATGGACAGGGAGAAGAAATTCCATCTCCAGGAAAAGCCGGCGGGGTATTTAGGGTCTGTCCTGGTGGGGATAATCTTTGCCGCCGGCTGGACGCCCTGCATTGGCCCCATGCTTGGCGCCATCCTCTCTCTCTCGACGACGGAAGGCTCGGTCCTTTTCGGCATGCAGCTTCTCTTTGTTTATTCCATTGGTTTGGGCCTCCCTTTTCTCCTGACCTCGCTTGCGCTTAATTCCTTCCTCCATCATATGCCCAAGGTAACGAGGCATATGAACGTGATTACAACAGTGAGCGGGGTGATACTGATCTGCATCGGCCTGCTTTTGATAACCGACCGTTTTTCGGATTTGTCCAGGTGGTTTCAGTCCATCGGACTTGGATGGGATATTGACATCAGTAAGCTCTAGTCGAAGTTTTTCAGGATGACTTTCGGTGAAATCTGGCATTCATTGATGACGCCGCCAGATAAGATACTTCTTTTCAGCCTCCTGCTCATAAGCCTCTTAAGCTACACTCTTATCAACTTGTTTTTCCCTTCCGAACGACTGTTGACGGCGGTAGTGGAAATCGCCGGGAAAGAAACCGGTCGTTTTTCGCTCAACCCCAGTCTCCCATCCAGAATGATTCCCATTGCCGTCAAGGAGAAAGGCGAAGCTCTCTTTGAGATTTCCGGTGGAAAGATCCGTCTTCTTCCCATGCCGGACCGTCTCTGTCCAAAGCACATCTGCTCCAAAAAGGGATGGATCGAAAAACCGTGGGAGATGATTGTCTGCCTGCCCAACAGGATCGTTGTTCGGGTTCTGGGTGAGAGCAAATCGGAAGACGTTGACCTCGTGACACGCTAAAAGTCCTTTCCTTGGACGTTAGAGGCATCACGATAGATAATAGAGAAAAAATTCAATTCATAAGTTCCCCTCCTTGGTCATAGGGTAAGTTCACAATACTCTTTCGGAGTGTTAGAGAGTTTTTTCGTCTCGCCACTAATCTCTTTTAATCTCTAAAAACCTGATGGTTGTGCCTCGATTGCTAATACACTAATGCCTTGATTCCTTAGAGCCTTTCAAGTATTATTAATCGGATTTGGTCTCACAAAAATAATTTAGGAAGGTGACTCTCAACTGTGGACGTCTGTGTGATTGGGACTGGCTATGTGGGCCTTGTCGCCGGGGCCTGTTTTGCCGATTCCGGCAATGATGTGGTTTGTGTCGATATTGATGAAAAGAAGATTGAAGGCCTGAAGGCGGGAGAAATCCCCATCTATGAGCCGGGGCTCGAAGAGTTGGTCAAGCGGAATGCGAACGAAGGACGACTGAACTTTTCTACGAGCCTTGCCGAAGGAATGGAAAGATCTCTTGTCTGTTTTATCGGTGTGGGAACGCCGCCAGGTGAAGATGGTTCGGCAGACCTGACGCATGTTTTGAACGTCGCACGGGAGATTGGGCGTTCTATGACGGGGTATAAAGTGGTGGTTAATAAGAGTACGGTGCCTGTTGGGACGGCGGACCGGGTGAAGGCAGCTATCCAGGAAGAGTTGACAAGAAGAGGCGTTGATTTGGAATTCGATGTCGTTTCAAATCCCGAATTTTTAAAAGAGGGTGCGGCAATTGATGATTTTATGAAGCCCGACAGGGTGGTCATCGGCGTTGAAAACGGTTCCGATGCGGAAGAAATTATGAAAGAACTTTATGAACCTTTCGTGCGGACGGACAATCCCATTCTCGTCATGGACGTGAGAAGTGCCGAGATGACGAAGTATGCGGCCAATGCGAAGCTGGCTGTCAGGATATCTTTTATGAATGAAATTGCTAACCTTTGCGAGAAAGTAGGGGCTGATGTGACAAATGTCCGAAAGGGGATCGGCTCCGATTCGAGGATTGGCCATTCTTTTTTATTTCCCGGCATCGGTTATGGGGGGTCCTGTTTCCCAAAGGACGTGAAAGCGCTCATGAAAACCTCCTCAGAAAATGCCTATGATTTTAAAATATTGGAAGCAGTGGAAGCGGTCAATGAAAGCCAGAAGGGTAGGCTAGTGGAGAAGATGCTTTCCCACTATGGAGATGAGGAAAACCTGAAGGGAAAAAAAGTCGCTATCTGGGGGCTCTCTTTCAAGCCGAGGACCGACGATATGAGAGAGGCGCCTTCCATCGTAACAATTAACAGACTTCTGGGCCTCGGCGTTGTTATTTCGGCCCATGATCCCGTGGCGACGGAAGAGGCGAAGAAAATATTCGGAGACAAGATAGAATATCATCATATCAACTACGATACTTTGAATGATGCCGATGCCCTCCTCATCCTGACAGAATGGAACGAGTTCAGACGGCCTAATTTTAACCGGATGAAGTCACTCATGAAAACGCCGCTCATTTTCGATGGAAGAAATATCTACAAGCCTTCGGAAATGAAGAAACTCGGTTTTAACTATTTCTCAATCGGGAGGAAGGCTTGAGAATCCTCGTCACAGGCGGTGCGGGATTTATCGGGAGTCATCTCTGCGAGAAACTGCTGGAGGGTGGTCACCACGTTATTTGCCTCGACAACTATTTTACGGGTACGAGGGATAACGTAAGGCACCTCACAGCGAACGACAGGTTTGAGATCATTCGCCATGATATTATCGAGCCGATCCTTCTCGAAGTGGACAGGATATACAACCTTGCCTGTCCCGCTTCACCCATCCATTATCAGTACAATCCGGTGAAAACCACGAAAACGTCTGTTATGGGCACGATCAACATGCTCGGGCTGGCGAAGAGGGTGAACGCGCGGATTTTACAGGCCTCCACATCGGAGGTTTATGGCGACCCCGTGGTTCATCCTCAGAAGGAGGATTACTGGGGGAACGTAAACTGTATCGGGCCCAGAAGCTGTTACGATGAAGGAAAGCGCGTAGCGGAGACCCTCATGATGGATTATTACAGGCAAAACAGAGTCGAGATCAAGATCGTTCGAATATTCAATACCTATGGCCCTCAGATGGCTCTGAATGACGGGAGGGTTGTGTCGAACTTTATCGTTCAGGCGCTCAAAGGAGAAGACATTACCATTTATGGCGACGGTTCGCAGACCCGATCCTTTTGTTACGTCAACGATCTTGTTAAGGGAATGATGCTGATGATGGAGTCGGAAGATTTTGCCGGTCCGGTAAATTTGGGGAACCCCGATGAATTTACCATACTGGAACTGGCAGATAAAGTTATCGAGATTACGGGTTCGAAATCAAAGAAGATATTTAAGCCTCTTCCGCAAGACGACCCTACCCAGCGGCAACCCGATATCTCTCTGGCAAAGGACAAACTGGGCTGGACGCCTGAGATAAATCTTGAGAAAGGCATAAACAAATCCGTTGGATATTTTAAGGCCAGACTTAAAGAATCGAGATGATTTTTTTAAAGAAGATTCATTAACCATTGAAAGAGTGCTGCTCTTTTGATATGTTAAAAAATTCCAACTAATTTTATGCTCAGTGATTATAAGGGGAAAACTCCGGAGATAGACCCCAGCGCTTATGTTGAGGAGAGTGCTCACGTTATCGGGGATGTTGTTGTCGGCGAGGAATCGAGCATCTGGTTTAATGCCGTTATCCGTGGTGATGTTAACTATATCCGGATAGGGAATAGGACGAATATCCAGGATTCATCCGTTCTGCATGTTACAAAAGAGACCCATCCCCTGATTATTGGGGATGAGGTAACAGTTGGGCATAACGTGACGTTGCATGGCTGTACGATTAAGGATCGATGTCTTGTCGGGATGGGTGCAATTGTGCTTGACGGCGCTGAGGTGGGGGAAGATTCTATTGTCGGGGCTGGTGCTCTTGTAAAAGAAGGGATGAAGGTAGAATCGGGAACGTTAGTTGTCGGTGTTCCGGCAAAGATGGCGCGGCGGCTTACCGATGAAGAAATAAAAAAAATTAAAAAATCTTCTGAGAATTATATTGGATATATGAACGATTACAAAGCGCCTTAATTTTATACTAGAGAAAAGTGAAAAGGATCCTATTCAGGTTGTTTGGTTTCTCTGCCGTTATGGTCGTTGCTTTTTTTCAAAGGGAGGCAATTGCCGCGACAAACCAGTTCGGGGAAACGGGACTGCTTTCCATCGCAACAGCCGAAACCGTTGGAAATGGCAACTTTTGTGCGGGACTCTGGGGCAACAGTATGCAGCCTAAGTCGGGCGCAACAACTACGATTATCCCTTTTTCACTGACTTACGGTATGACGAAAGACCTGGAGTTGAATGTTTCTTATCCCAATGTTTCTTTGAATGATAATGTAGATACTAGCGACAGAGGATTCATGAATATTGGATTTAAAGGCCGTTTTAAAGGTACTAACAGGTCAAAATATAAGCTTGTTTTTTCAGCCACACTGTTAAAACCGGTTTCCTTCAACCCTGCTATTTCCAATCAAAAAGACTACGAAGGCAAGATCATCCTCGGGACAAGGTCGAAGCATTTAAAACTACATCTCGGAGGTGGTTATCGTCTTGTCGATGATCCCCTTAGAGATGACGAGAAATTTATTAATGGCGCCGTGGATATATCCTATACCCGTCGGGCGCGTTTTTTTGTGGAGGGGGAGTGGCGCTCCGGCGGAAGTCTTGTAGGTGATAGTTATTCAAGGTTGACCCCGGGAGTACAGGTATTTGTCACTCCCTATATGACGCTTAGCGGCGGCGTGGATTTCAGTGTTTCAGGCGACGGGCCGGAACGGAGAATTATAGTCGGCGTATCCACCTGCGGCGGACTGGGTGAATACATTATCCCCATACCGAAGCCGCCGAAAGCCATTACAGCTGAATCTGAACAGTTGCGTGGTAAACCGCCCGTTCCTGTTCTTCCGAAAATGATTATTGCCCGGCGAGAGAAAATCAAAACCGAGGAACTTGAAGCGGTTAAATTGAGAGGGGATATGGCACTGGGACAAGTTGCTCTTGCTCCGGCCAGCAAGTATGAGGTTCCTCTCACTCCGGGTGAGGAGTTGGTTCTTCTCCCTTCTATGCAAATGCCGAGTATGGGGCTTGACCTTCCATCAACTGTTGCGCCTGCGGCCCCTCAACCGCTCAGCTTGACGCCGCCTTCAGAGCCTGGGGCAAAGCAGGCGAAAAAGGGGCGGACGGCGAAAAAATTCCGGTTGCCTGACCTTATGTTCGACACCAATAATTGGGTCTTTAACCCTGAGTCGATGGAGATTATAGAAGAGTTGACGGCGGAACTGCTGAGTGTGGAAGGTCCCTTTTATATCAAAATCGAAGGGCATACGGACAGTATCGGCTCCGATACGTATAACGAGAAGCTCTCCCTCCAGAGGGCGACCGCTGTAGCGGTAACGATGATGGAATTCGGAGTTCCGGCGGAGCGGGTTTTCATCGAAGGGCATGGAGAATCGAGACCCATAGCCAGCAATGAGACTGTGGGGGGGCGCAGCCTCAACCGGCGGGTAGATATCCTGCTCATCGTGCCGGAGTAGGTCGTTTTTACAAAGGATGGACATGTTTGAGTGGCGCCGCATTAAAATTCTCTTTCTGGGGTGGCTGCCGACATTTTTTTTTGTTTGCGCGGTCGTTGCCGCGCCTTATGAAAAAAAGAGAGTTCCTTTCGATGATATTCTGGAAGGCGGGAAGGTTATAGGGAGCGTTTCTTTCGGTCTTAAAGACACCTCCCTTACGAAAGAAGCGGAAAGAGAACTGGGGAGAATCGCAAGGATTTTTTCGGCGCTGGCCGGACCTTTTATTGTGAGAGTCGAGGGGTATGCCGATTCGTCTCTGGAAAAAAAGATAGGAATCCAGTTGTCCATGCAGCGCGCCCAGACGGTGAAACTTTATCTGTCTGCAAAGTTTCCGGATCTGAACGTCGAGTTTTATATGACGGGGTTTGGTGAGACGCGCTCTTTGATCCCCAAGGAGGGGGAACCTGTTGAAGTTGTCAGGGCGAGAGAACGCAGGGTGGATCTTGTTGTTTACGCGGGGGCTACTTTTTTTGTAGAAGAGACAAAAAAAGCTTCCATACCTCCGGTTGAGGCAAAACCTGTAGTTGTAGAAAAGGCTCTGCCCAAACCGGTGTTGCCGGGCACCTCGGAGATTATTGTTTCTGCCAGGTCTTTTAAGAGGTATATTCTTTCGCCTGATTTTTTTGACGATGCCGACAGATTAAGAAATGAGGCGAGGCCTGTTGTCAAGCAGATTATGGATGAAGTTAGAGAAGACCGGCGGTGGATTTTTGTGTCGGCCTTCGAGGGAAAGAAGAATGGAGACTACCGGAATGGTCGGGCTCTCCTGAAACAGGTTTCGTTGGCGTGTGAGATTGTCGGTATTCATAAAATTGACCCGGAACGGCTTTTTTTACGAGGAACTCACGCCGTCGGCTTGTCGGGAATGGAAGAGGGGGAGAGCGGAGAGGTTTTTATATATATTCCGATGAATTGATAAATGTTGACTCTGGCCAAATTTGATAGTATTTTAGGCCCGCTTTTGCGAGGTGTTTTTATCTCTTTGCTGGGTTTGTTTCTTGCCGTACAGCCCACGAGTGTAAGGATGAGCGTTGCTTACGCGAAAATGGGCGATGCTGCCATGATAAAGGGCATTAAAACCGCCTTGGACAAAGTGGCGGAGGGCCTCAAAAATAAACGGGTGCGCCTGAAAGCCGACTTTCTCGGCTATGCCGGGACGACATCGGAGAGAGATTATCTTGAAGTTGTCAGGAAAGAGATTAAAGCCTATCTTAAAGAAAAATATAATATTGAGTTAATTTCATTCCTCCCGAATTTTCAGGAGAATGGCCGAGGGGAGGCTCCTCCTCGGGTGAATATCAACTTTGTTCTTGATGAAAATTTGTCCTTTCCTGAACAAGTAGCCCGGTCGGATGAGGCCTTGCCGTCTGGACAAGTTGAACAACATAGCGGAGAAGTCGCCGTACTTTCCACGGAAAGTAAACTTGATGAGGCTGCTCAGAAACAAATGGCCCAAGCGGATGAAACTCCGTTGTCCGAACAAGTTGGTCAATATAACAAGGAAGGCGCCGCATTTTTCAAGGAAGGCAGGTTTGATGAGGCTGTTCAGCGTTTTGATAAGGCGCTTGATCTGGATCCTGAGAATAAAAGCGTTATTTTTAACCGGGCCGTTGCCCTCCACAGAATGGGGCGTTTAGATAATGCAGAATCTGAATACCTGAAGCTTATGCAGGATGGGGAGTCGCTTCGTGTTCAGTTGATGCTCGGCGTTCTTTATCAGGAAAAGGGCCAGAAAGATAGAGCGATAGAGCTTTACGAGAAGGTTCTTGCAGCATCGCCTGACAATGCGCTGGCGAAGAAACGCTTGTCGCAGTTGACTCCTGAGATGAAAGCGGCGGGGAGCGGTTCGCCTTCGGTTGCCTTGGCATTGTCTCAAAAGCAGTTGAAAAGACGTAAAGGGCGTGTTCCTAAAAGGAAACTCCGCTTTACCGAAAGAGAGTTGAAAAGCCATGCGCATAACCGGACAGGTATCGAAGCCTATCTTGAAAGAGATTATGCAAGAGCCTTCGGAGAGTTTATTGACGCCGTTATTCTTGATCCTGACAACGTGCAGGCGAGGTTTAATCTTGGCGTTGCGTATCAGTTGAGGGAACGCTATGGAGAGGCAATTGTAGAGTTCCAAAAGGTGCTGCAGGTCGAGGATGTTCCGAGAGCCCACGTGATGCTCGGGGCGACCTACGTTATGCAGGGGCGATACAAGGATGCCATCGCTGAACTGAGAGACGTTGTCTTCTTTGACTTCGATAGCTGGAGAGTCAGCCCCGAAGGAACGAGGGCGATCGGAGAGTTTGCAAAAATCATGAGAGACACAGGCGGAGACTCTCCTCTGAGGCTTGATGGACATGCCGACAGCACCGGGCCCGCCGACTATAACGCAGACCTATCAAAGAAAAGGGCCATTGCAGTGGCCCTTGAAATGGTGATCATGAATCGGTTGAATCCGGATGCCCTGTTTATTTCAGGCCGTGGCGAGGGTGAGCCTGCGGCGGCAAACAGGACAGTGGCAGGCAGAAGACTTAACAGAAGGGTAGAGATGATCGTCCCGGCTGTAGGAGCTTTGCATTGATAACTTTGTTTAACAGATATCTTATAAGGGCCGCACTCTTCATGGTGTTCGGCTTTTTCCTCGCTTCCGGTGCAGAGGTAATGGCCTCTATTGAAAAAGAAGTGATCGGCAGCGTTTATTTTCCGTCGGGCAGTATGGATCTGAACAGCCTGGCGCGGAAAGAGTTGAGCAGGATTGCAGCCAGGCTAGGTGAACTTGATGCATTGACTGCAAGGCAGGGAGAGCGACTGGTCATAAGGTTGGAGGGGTATGCCGACAGCGCCGGAGATGACGAACTCAATCTCTTCTATTCAATGATCAGGGCGTCCGTTGTGGAAGAATATCTTTCGCGCGCCGGCGTTACTACGGAACTCTACCTGACCGGTTTCGGAGAACGGAAAGTTATAACCCCGGAGCGCACTGCGACGGAGCGGCTCAGGAACAGGCGCGTCGATGTGGTTCGCATCTACGGCGAGGGTGATAACCTGAAGGTCTTCAGGATGGAGGCCCCCACCGAAGAAGAGGCAGCCGCATTCAGGCCGATAGAAAAAGAGACGCCTCCTGAGGTCGCCGAACGGGGCGTTGCAGAAGCACCACAGGCAGAAATACCAGCAGTAGAAGCGCAACCGATGGAAGCACCCCCGGCAGTTCCGGTTGCAACGTCTCCCGTTGAAGAACTGGAGTCTGTAAGGGAGGAAGAGGTGCAGCCGGAACCGGAAGCAGTCAAACTGCCTATGCCGAAGATCCAGTCGCTTCTTGGCGAAGTAGCCGGTGTTGACAGGCCGGTCGTTCCGCCGACATCGGAGCCTCCTGTCGAGACAGTGGCTGCGGAAAAAGAAGAAAAGCCTGAGGCTTTAGATGTAGCGAAAACAAAGCGTGAAGGTATTGCCCTCTTAAAGGCAGGGAAGTTCGATGAAGCGCTGGAACTCTTTGACAGTGTGCTCGAAGTGAACCCTGAAGATAAGAATGTCCTCCTTAGCAAGGCTGTGACCCTACAGAAAATGGAGCGGCTCGATGATGCCGAAGCCGTTTATTTGAAGCTGCTTGGCCTTGGAGAGACGCTCCGTATCCAGGTCATGCTGGGCCTTCTTTATGAGAAAAAAGGGTTGCCGGGAAAGGCGCGCGGTTTCTATGAAGCTGCTATTAAAACGGACCCTGAAAACACGCTTGCAAAGAAGCGGATGGCTCAGCTTAAGGTGGTTCCCGATGAAGAGAAGCCGGTAGCTGCGAAAGAAGAGGCAAAAGAAAGAATGCCCATGCCGCCCCAGCCTGAAGAGAGTGCAGATGACTTGAATCGGAAAGGGGTCGGAAAGGTGAGAGCCGGGCAGTACGATCAGGCGGTTTCAATCTTCACCGAGGCGCTGGCCCTTCAACCGGAGCACAGCGGCGCCAGCTTCAATCTCGCCTTCACCTATCAGCGGATGGAACGGTACGACGATGCGAAGCGCGAGTATTCGAAGATACTGGAAAGGGACGATCTGACCCGTGCCCATCTTATGCTTGGAATTATCTACGAGAAGGAAGGGGCCGCTGGTAACGCCATTTCCGAGTTTGAGCATGTGCTTAATAAGGAGCCTGACAACAAGATTGCATCGAAGCATCTGAATAAACTTAAGCCCTCGGCGATAGAAAAGGAAGAGCCGGAAGAAGAGGCAGGGGAGGTTCCTGCTCCTTCGGAAGAAGAAACGGTTGAAGGAGAGTTGGAAGAGAAAGCGGTTGCCGCTGAAAGTGCGGACAGCTTGAACCGGCAGGGCGCTGAACTGGTCCGGGCGGGGAATTATGAGGGGGCGGCCTCCCTTTTTGAAAAAGTCCTTGCCCTCGATCCTGCTCATCAGGGGGCTCAATTCAATCTCGCCTTTACCTATCAACGGATGGTGCGGTACGACGATGCAAAACGCGAGTATTCGAAAATTCTGGAACGGGACGAACTGACCCGTGCCCATCTCATGCTAGGGATTATTTACGCGAAGGAAGGAAATATCGACCGCGCCATTGCAGAGTTTAATCATGTTCTTGAGAAGGAACCTGATAATGTCTTCGCCAAAAAGAGGCTGGATGCGCTGAAACCGGAACCTGAGGCGAAAAGTGTTGAACCGGAAACTGAGGCGGAAAGAGTTGAACCGGAAACTGAAGTGAAAAGAGTTGAACCGGAAACTGAGGTGAAAAGAGTTGAACCGGAAACTGAGG
>CBDVDA010000126.1:0-10478 GCA_965372635.1 uncultured bacterium
CGATCAGGTCGCCGCTTGAATTATCTTGCTAAACACCAGACTTGACAATAACTCGGGTCGGACCAAGTCAACTACTTGACATTAAAAGATATAACCTCAAAACAACCCTGTTTTTGGACCTTAGAAGCCCCTTTTCAGGGGTGAAATGGAGTGTTTAAGAGAAAGAGAAAAAAGGGGGCCGGTTCTATTAAACTGCTACTGGATTAAGCTTAAATAGAAATCAGTTCCAAATCCTAATAAACGAAAGACTATTTCTAAAGTCAGGAGTTTCATGTTTTATTAAGTAAACCTCTGGATGCCCAATCAAGTTGAGCATGACATATTTTTAGAGATCCCCTTTATAAATTTCATTCTTTTCTCACTCATACTCCGCTGCTTGCGGCGGGGTGGTTCATCTGAATCATTGCATCGAAGGAGCCTCACCCTTGAAAGCCCTCCAGCTTGAACTGGAGGGCTTTTTATTTAGGGAGAAAGCGAGCCTTTACAAAACTTTTACAAAACCTTGATAAAATCTTTACATTCCTTCGGTATCATTAAATTAAAAATGAGTATAAGGAGGGTAATGGTGTGGATCTATCGACTGATCTGGTTATGAAAGAGGAGGGGAATAACCTGATTTACAGCGGTGAAGAGTCAACGGGCAGGAATAACTACCCCGTTGCTGTTTGCGGGCCTGCCCCGTTTGTTTCCAGCGTTGAGACGAGTTTGAAAAATTCCTTCTTGCCTGTGAAAACAATTCCTTTCACAAAGAGTGACCGGGAAACGGCGGAGAGTATCGCCGCCCTCCGGCCCGAAACGGTCCTGCTGGATAGCGCCTTTGCCAGCGAGGGCGTTATGTGGCTTTTTCAAAAAAGAGGCTTTAACGTGATCAAGATGGATTCGGGCTGGAAAAAAACGGAAGAATTCCGAAATGAAAAAGCGCCTGCACAAAGGCAAGAAAAGAGGGCTCAGTTTATTAATTTTCTATTCGCCTACTCAGCCGTTTGTCTCATATGGGAAATCTGAAGGATACCTGAATGGATAAAAAGGAGGAAAAAATGATTGCGACAGAGACTGCCACAGTAAAAGAAAGAGTACGTGGTTTTTCAGACAAAAAGGTATTGCTCCTTTTCGATGACAACATTTTGGGGCGAATGCTAAACCATCTCTTCAGGTTCGCCGGGTTTGAAACCGAAAAGAGGGTCTCTCAGGAGGGACTCCGGTTCAACCTTGATGGTCAGGAGGGGTGTGACGTGGCGCTCATCGATCTTACCCACCCCTCTATGATGGATGAACTTTGCCTCTCCTGCACCGGGAGCAATGCGGAAGCATTCCCAAAAGTAATTCTCTCCTCACTGCCTGTAAAACCGGGAGGATGCAGGGGGAAATCAGACAAAAATTGCACCGTCATGGGAAAACCCTTTAAAACAAGGGAATTGGTAAGCAAGTTAGACAGTTTTTCAGGGATGTCGGAAGAGAAAATACGACGTAAAATCTATCAATATTATAACTGAAAAGGACAAGAAAATTGGTCATAAATAAAACTGTTTTGTTTCAAGGAGTCGGACATTGCAGCCTTTAGCAGTGGTAGTGCTTCTTGTTGGGATTATGTGTATGCTTTCTGCGGCAATCATGCTTTATATATGAGAGAAAATCATCCCTCTTGATTGACAAACACTCTTCTTTCTTGCAATACAGATATTCCAAACACTTTTACATTCAAAAAAGTGAAAGAAATCAACTCTTTGCTTTTCTTGCCTTCATAAGATAGAATCCGCTTTTGTCAGGAATATCATAACTAATAGAGGAGATTAATGTTGTGAACGTTAGACATCTGATGAAGGGATTCTTTTTGATCGCCATATTTTCAATGGCTTTCATCCCGGGAATGATTTTTGCGGGCGAGCAGGAAGAACCGGTAATCATGGCGGCTCTCGATGAGGAAAGCGATATGGGCGAAATGGCCGAACTCCTCGCCATCCTCGAAGAAGAGACAGAGGTAGCGACGAAGACGAAGATGAACGCCGATTACGTTCCCGGTATCGTCACGGTACTTCACGGTGAAGACTTGGAAGCGATGGGCGCTCGCACCGTCTGGGAGGCAATTGGCTTCGTGCCGGGCGTGGAAACGAGGATTGATAACCATGGCAGGCCAATGGTCGTCATACGGGGGATTAGCGGTAAAAAATTTACGGGGCACCTGAACCTCATGGTCAATTCTGTTTCCATTGTCTCTTCCTTTAGAGGCACAAACGATCCGATTATGATGGTCCCCATAGAACAGGTGGAAAGGATCGAGGTGATTCGTGGGACGGGCTCCGCCCTTTACGGAGAGTTCGCTTATTCAGGCGTTGTGAATATCATCACCCGTAAGGAGGGAAAACGCCTTTACGGGAGTGCGGCAAAGTACGGCACATACGGCGCGGGTGGCCTCTATTCCCATAGCAATGAAGAGAAAGAGTTGAAGGTGAGCATTAACGCCGCCGGGTGGAAAACAGACGGTGCCGACGTAAACTCTGGTATTGACGGTGTGGAGGCGCGTCTCGGACAAACAGGCATCTCCTTCTCGCCCGGTCCGACAAACGAGGACGAGAAGCTCCGCTCTCTTGCACTCAACCTGGATTATAAAAAAACGGGTTTGAGCTTTTACAGGGTAGAAAGAAAATATGGACACTATTTTGGCATGGATACGCTTAATCCCGACAGCGACGGGACACCGAATGACGACGAATACTGGCATATCAACGCCCGGCAGCAACTGGAGATAACACCAACGTTCAATGGATCGCTTAATGTAAATCTTTCTGAAAATGAGGCGACCGGTGAAGGTCTTCTGCTGCCACCGGGGGCAGCTCCTCCCCCTCCTCCCCCGCCTCCCGGCCCCCCACCTCCAGGTCCTGCCCCCCTCCCGCCTTCATTCCCTGATGGACATGCGAAAATAACCTATGTAAAGGAGCGGCGCATCGAAGGAGGATTAGACCTGAACTGGACAGGCTGGGAGAAGCACACCTGGCTACTCAGGCTGTCGGCGGCGAAAGTGAAGATCAGGGACGCCTGGGAGGCATCGAACTTCAATAGTATAACGCTGACAAATTACGCCACTATTCAGCGTCTCCCGCACGATGAGGACATGTGGATCGATGCGGGTAAAGAAAGGAAGATAATGAGTGCGGTGCTACAGGACCAGTTCGAGGTTTCAGAAGATTTCACTCTCACCATTGCGGTCCGTTATGATGATTTCGACGATGTGGGGAACGAAGTTACGGGGCGGGCGGCGGGGGTCTGGAAGATAGGTGAACCGCACCTTATCAAGTTTCAATACGCCGAAGCGTACCGTCCACCCAACCTGGCACAGCTTTACCTGCCCCCAACCGGTCCCGGCGCCCACGGCAATCCCGATCTCAAACCGGAGAGTTCAAAATACTACGAGGCGGGATATATATACAGGAGGCCCGGAATAGTGGGGAGGGCAACCCTTTTTTACACCAGGATGGAAGATATGATCACCGAGATTCCCGGACCGGGGCATCAGCCTGAAAACAGCGACGAAATTAAACTGAAGGGCGCTGAGGTAGAAATTGAAAAGAAGCTTGGAGAGAGATTTAAGACCACGGCCAACCTCTCCTACCTGGACGCCGAAGACAAGACAAATGACCAGGATGTTGCTAATTCCACCGACCTGATCGGGAACCTGACTTTAGAGGCGAGAATCACCGACAACCTGCTGGCGGCAGTCAGTTACCGCCATCTGGATGAAAGGAAAAGGTCAAAAACCGATACGAGGGACGATCTGGACGGGTACGACACGGTTGACCTCGCCGTGAGTCATTTCAACTTGGGGGCCAAAGGCCTGACCGTCAGGGCCGGGGTCAAGAATATCTTTGATGAAGATATAAAAGCTCCCAATGAAAATTATCAGGACGACCTGCCGAGGCCTGGCAGGACGTGGTGGACGCAGGTTTCGAGGGAATTTTAGGGAGATTTATCATAACCTCTCCCAGCCTCCCCTTACCCTTCGACTAGCTCAGGATGACTCAGGGGAGGAGCTTAGAAGGGGCGAATCTAAAAGATCGCTGTCAATTACCATATACCAATAAAGGAGGAGGGTGTGTGTTTAAATTATTTTTATATGCTCTGTTTTTGCGTATGAGGCATATCCTTGTTTTTTTACTAATAGTCCAAATCACTTCTTTTTCTGTACAGGCTGCTGAACAGGAAATCCCCACAAAAAATGAGGAAATAGCAAGTGAGGACGCCATGAATGAAGAATCGGACATGGAGGCGTTAATGGGCATTTTGGATGAAGAGACCGAGATCGCTACCAAAAGCAAGATGAATGCCGATTATGTGCCCGGCATGGTGACAGTCCTCAATGGCGAAGATTTGGAACTTCTGGGTATACACACCGTTTGGGAAGCGTTATCCCTGGCGCCTGGAATCCAGCTTGTACGAGACAATGACGGGTCTCCCATGGTAACCGTGCGAGGGCTTCAATTCCCTTTTAATTCCGGCAATATTAAAGTCATGGTCAATTCTATCGGTATGAGCAGAGAAGACTCAGGGATTAACACTTCTGCGCTGTTATTGCCGGTTGAACAGGTGGAACGTATTGAGTTTATTCGTGGTCCGGGGTCTTCTCTATACGGAAGTTTTGCCTTTATGGGGGTAGTGAATATCATTACACGCGCTGCGGGTAAAGGCGTTTTTAGCAGGGTAAAAGAAGGAGATACCTTTGCCGGGGGCGGACATTATGCCTATTCCGACCCCGACAGTCCTCTGCGTTTTAGCGCAAATATTGCGGGACTCAATAGTGATGAAACGTACGCGCCGGTTTCAGTGAAGGCCGGGGAGGAACGACAGTCGGGTATATTCTCTCTGAACTACAAGGAATCCTCATTGACGGCTCAAATAGTTAACGATTATTCCGATGAGCTGGAAAAAGATGAGCGTAATAGTGTAATCGCCTTCAAACAGGGAGTCACATTCTCACCTTCCCTGGACGCTGATTTTAACATTTCCTACCTGCATAATGATGTCGGCATTGCTGACAGCGGATTTAAAGGTGATCTCATAGAGGGGAGTGCCGATTTTTCCTGGAACGGAATGGAAGGTCATAAGTGGCTCTTTGGGATGTCGCTTATTCAGTCTTCAGTCGAAGAGGCCACCTTATCAACGCCTGCTGCGCCGGGTCTGACGACTCAGATAAAAGATATTACCTGGAGGGATTATGGTTTCTCAGTACAGAACCAGTTCAACCTCATTGAAGGTCTTACCCTGACTTCGGGTTTACGCTTTGATTATCGTGACGACATTAAAGAAACGCGCCCGACCCCGCGATTTTCCGCTGTTTGGCAGGTTTCCGATCCCCATATTTTTAAAGCCCAATATTCTCAAGGGTTCAGGTCCCCAACTTTTTTCGAGCTTTATGGGCTTGGAGGGAGCAACCTGTATCTTGATTCGGAAATTGTTAAATCAACGGAACTCGGTTATGTGTATAAAAAGACTAAGGCTGTTGGACGCGTCACCTTATTCCATTCAAAGTTCGAAGATATGATTTTTCCCAATCCGCCGCCGGTAGGCTTTGACAATAATCGTGAGGCGCTCGCTCAAGGAGTTGAGTTCGAGTGGGAACAACGATTGACCGGCAAACTGAAATGGAGCGCCAATCTTTCTTATGTGGATACATGGGATACCCGGGGGGTAAGTGGCGAAAAACAGGAATCTATCTCTTCTGCCGACTGGCTCGGCAATATATCCCTTTGGGCGCGACCCGCTCAAAACCTGCTCTTTACGGGTCATTGGTATCATGTGGGTACTCGCAGTACGGAGACTAATGACGCAGTCGGTTTTGACACAGTGGATTTGAGCGTTAACGTTTTCCATTTTTTTACAAAAGGTTTAACCTTTCGTGCCGGGGTCAAAAATATATTCGATGATGAGGTGAGCTATTTGATTATGCGGCCGGTCGGCATGGAAACTTTTGACTATCCGGGCAGAAAGTCGTGGGCGCAGCTTTCAAAGGAGTTTTGATTTCTTCATAACTCCCCTTAGTCCTCTCTTATCTTAAGAGGGGAAATAAAGCTCCTCCCCTTAAGGTAAGGGGAGGTTGGGAGGGGTTATGAGTATTTAGCTTCAGATTATCAACCCATTCAGGTGCAGATGAAAAAACTAACAACCATCATAGTATCTTTTACTCTCTTCCTCACCGTCTTCACTCCCTCATGGAGCGCACGGGCCGACTCCCAGTCAGACCGGCGGGCAAAAGCGGGGATTAAACTCTTCCGCGCCATGCTTGCCGCAGACCTCGGCATTACTGAAAAGGCCGGGGCTGACGGTTCACTGCCGCTCCTCATCGTTTACAATACCGATCAGACTAAAGCCGAAGAGTTTGGCCTGAGCTTAAAAAAAGCCGGTAAATCAGGCAAGCCCGCACTCATCCGAAGCCTGCCCGTAAGGGTTGAAACCTCGGAAGGCGCGTCACTTGATAAACATCTCACCACTTCTTTTGCGGGGATTTTTGTGGCGGAACCGCTGAAAGAAGAGACCATCCGGCACTTAATAGCCTACAGCATAAACAATAAAATCATCCTCTACTCCCCCTTCGAGGGGGATGTGGAAAAAGGCGTTCTCGGCGGGATTTCCGTCGAAGCAAAGGTACAGCCTTATCTGAATATGAAAACCCTGAAACAATCCGGCATCAGGATAAAACCCTTTTTTATGAAGGTCTCGAAACGCTATGAATAAAAGGTTTAGCATAATTAGCGGGAAAAGGGCCTCCCTGCTGGCAACGGTTATTTTTGCCGCCCTCGGTCTTTCACTCGGTTTTCTCATGTTCTATTACTGGAGTTTCATCAAGGAGCCGAGGCTCCGCCGGGAAGCGGAGATACAGGCCAAATTCCTGGCTCAATCACAGGCGAATATTCTTATCTCTGTATTGTCTGACGAAAACGGTATTGACAGGACTTCACTCACAGATGCCATGGACCATATCCTGCTTTTCTCCGATCCTGAAAGCGGGAGCCAGATCATCGAAAGCATCGAACTGGAGATCGACTATGATGTAATCGATGCGGAAAAAGGGACGCTTGACCTGAAGAGGGGCGCCGCGCATTGCAACGACTGTTTTAAAATCGAAATACCGCTGATTTCTGAAGTTTCCTATGAACTGATGGCACTCACATACGTTGATGTAAGTTCCATCTTTTTCCGGAGGCTCAGTGACGATATGAGGAACAAGATGGCTATCGAGGCGTTCATCGCTTTTTTACTTTTAACGTCCGTCTGGATGGCGGTGCTCTTTCTCATAAAACAGCTGCAAAAGGAGATCGCAGAGCGGGAACGGGCTGAGGCAGAGATACAGGACTATGCCCGCAAACTGGAGGAGAGCAACAAGGAGCTGAATGCCTTCGCCCATACGGCGTCCCACGACCTTCAGGAGCCGCTTCGAAAGATCAACGCATACGGTGAACTGTTGGCAGAGGAATATGGTAATGTGGTTGACGAGGAAGGGAAGAAATATATACAATCGATGCAGCGGGCGGCAACGAGGATGCAGAGCCTCATTACGGCGCTCTTAAGCTATTCCCGCATAACGACCAAGGGTGAGCCCTTTGTCCCCGTCGATTTGAATACCGTCATGCAGGAAACAGTCGATGACCTCCAGGTTCGTCTGAAGGAGACGGAAGGAAAAGTAGAATGCAAAAACCTTCCCACTATCGACGGCGACCCTGTCCAGATGAGGCAGCTTTTTACGAACATTGTGGGCAACTCTCTGAAATATAAAAAGGATGACCTTTCACCTCTCGTTAAGGTCTCTGCCAGGATCAAAAAACCGGGGCAAAATCAACCGGGGCAGAAACAATGCATTCTCACTGTGGAAGATAACGGCATCGGTTTTGATCAGAAATACAGTGAAAAGATTTTCACCATATTCCAGAGGCTCCACGGCAGGAACGAGTACGAAGGGACCGGCATCGGGTTGGCCCTTTGCAGCAAGATAGTCAAGCGCCATGGCGGGACCATTTCAGCGGACGCCATTCCGGGGGAAGGCGCGACGTTCACCATAAAATTGCCGCTAAAACAAATTCGGGAGGACTGACATGACTGATAAAAAGGAATCGATTACAATACTGATGGCAGATGATGATGACGAGGACAGGCTCTTTGCGGAAAAGGCGCTGAAAAAAGCGAGGCTCTGCAATGAACTGAAGTTCGTACACGACGGAGAAGAGCTGATGGATTACCTGAAACGGCGCGGCAGATTCACCGATCCTAAAGACTCACCCGAACCGGGCCTGATCCTTCTCGATCTCAACATGCCGAAAAAGGATGGGCGCGAAGTCTTAAAAGAGATGAAGGCCGATCCTGAACTCAAGGAGATACCGGTTGTGGTACTCACCACCTCAGAGGCGGAAGACGACGTTCACAATGCCTATGGGCTGGGAGCAAATTCCTACATTTCAAAACCTGTAACCATGGACGGCATGGTTAAAGTAATGACGGTGATTGGAAAGTACTGGTTCGAAATTGTCAAACTGCCTAAAGGTTGAGAACATAATATACAGACCTGCCACTAAGAGATTAATATGGACGAAATAAAAGTCCTTCTTATCGACGATGATGAAGAGGATATCCACCTTATCCGAAAAATTCTTGGTAAGATAGGTCACGTTAAATACCTTCTGGAGTGGTGCAGCGATGTTGAAAATGCGATGGATATGATTCTTCGTCGTGAGCATGAAGTTTACCTTGTAGATTATCATCTCGGCGCTTCTACCGGTCTCGATCTTATTAAGAGGGTTATGGAGCAAAACTGTAAGAGCCCCTTTATTTTGGTCACCGGTCAGGGAGACCATGATATTGACATGGACGCTATGAGACTGGGCGTATCCGACTACCTTAATAAAGGTGAAATCACCAAGGCCATACTGGAGCGTTCTATAAGATACGCAATTGAACAAAAAAAAGTAGAGGAAGATGCGATAAAAGCGAAAGAGAGGGCGGAGAACGCAACAAAGCTGAAAGACAAATTCGTAGCCCTTGTTTCCCATGACTTAAGGGGACCCATAGGTAACATACGATGTACATTAGAGTTTATGGCCGAAACAGATGAGAATGAATTGCCTGTTGAAAAAAGAGAGGAACTTGCAAGAGGTTTAATGGAGCAAGCAGATGAACTGATTGAAACCATCGATAACCTGCTGAATGTAAGCCGCTTGCAGAGCGGAGATATGGAGCTTTCCAGAGATTCTTTCGGTGCTCGCGAACTCATTTCCAGCCAATTAAAAAAATTCGAGCACCTTGCAGGGGGGAAGGGCATATTGCTGCTAAACAGCATTCCCGAAAAGAGTATGCTCTTTGGGGATAGAACACTTATCGGGGAAGTAATAAAAAACCTTCTTTCCAATGCGATCAAGTTCTCTTCCCATGGAGACAGCGTAAAGATATACATGGCGGGAGGCCCAAACACAATTATAGTGGAAGATTCAGGCAGAGGGATTTGCGATACAATTCTCCCCGATCTATTCAGGCATGAAGTAAAAACATCCACTAAAGGCACGTTAGGAGAAAGAGGGAATGGCCTCGGGCTTCCCTATTGCCGAGACATTATGGATGCTCACGGCGGCCGGTTAAGTGTCGAATCAATAGAGGGAAAAGGAAGCTCATTTTATATGAAATTACCGTCGCGTAAGACCGATGAACTGGAGATCTGAATGATGAGCAATGGTGAAATAAAAGTCCTGCTTGTGGACGATGATGAAGAGGATATCCAGCTCATACGAAAAGTGCTTGGCAAGATAGACCACGTAAAGTACAAGACGGAATGGCACAGCACATTTGAAGAAGCGGTTAAAATAATCCTTCGTGGAGAGCATGATGTTTACCTTGTTGATTATCATCTAGGCGCTGAGACAGGTCTCGATCTTATTAAATTGGCCTTGGAGAAAGGATGTAACGAGCCCATTATTCTTATGACCGGCCAGGGCAACCGTACTATTGATTTGGAAGCAATGAAGCTGGGGGCTGCCGACTACCTGAACAAGAACGAGATAACACCTCCCCTCCTTGAACGTTCTATCCGCTATTCCATAGACCGCAAAAAAGCGGAAGAAAAACTGCGCGAAATGTCATTTAGAGACGTCCTCACAGGGCTTGCCAACCGCCGGTATTTCGATGAGGTGTTCGAAAGGGAGCTTGGGCGTTGTCAACGTGAAGAAAGACCTCTCTCACTCATCTTGATAGACATCGATTATTTCAAGCCTTTCAACGACAACTACGGTCATCTCGAAGGTGACAGATGTTTGCAGGCAGTAAGTGATGTCATCGGAGGTTGTATAAAACGTCCCGGCGATCTTGTCGCCCGGTATGGTGGGGAGGAGTTTGCCGTAATACTACCCGAAACTGGCAGGTCAGGCGCGCTCGAAATTGCCGAAGAGATGAGGCTCACTGTTCAGTCACTAAAAATCCCTCATAAAGGATCGACAGTAACAGGTTGCTGT
>CBDVDA010000127.1:0-10408 GCA_965372635.1 uncultured bacterium
CGGCGTCCCTTCGCCACCTCTTCCGGCGTCCCTTCGCCACCTCTTCCGGCGTCCCTTCGCCACCTCTTCCGGCGTCCCCTCGGCAACAATCTCGCCCCCCCGGTCGCCCCCCTCGGGGCCGAGATCGATGATATGGTCGGAGGTCTTGATTACGTCGAGATTGTGCTCGATGATGATGATGGTGTTGCCGCCGTCGGCGAGGCGGTTCAGCATGAGTGCAATGTCCTACGCGCCGCATATAATTAAAGAGGGTTTAACAGAGTAACAGATAAGTTGTCAGGGGGGGGTGGAATGAAAATATTTAGCGGGCGTCGTGAAGTTCGTAATCCCAAGTTGCGACTTCAACGGTATGATGCTTTTCCCTCGCTTCGGCGACGATCTCTTCGAGCTTTTCGGCGATGCTGTCTTCGATCCAGTCCGCCCCGCAAAGATCGCACACAAGGGCCGGAACATCCCTGACAACGACTACGCCGAAACCGAGTTCTGCCGTGAAGGTCGTTTTACCGGCCTCCTTTTTCCCCTTGCACAAAGGGCAAGTCGTTCCCTTTTCGTTCATTGCTTTCTCCTCGTTTTCAGGTCTTCCTCGAAGTGTGCCAGGTCGGGTTGGTATACTGTTACAATATTGACCACTTTGTCCATTTCATCATAAGCCAGCACAACATGCAACATGCAACATGCAACATGCAACGCTTTTCTGCCTGAATGATGGATAAGCAGGGCGGGTAGCGGATAGTCGCCGGGATAATATTCGATTATGTCACCCTGCATGACAGCGCCTTTGGCGTCGTCTCTTGAAATGCCTCTCTCTACCATCCTTTCAAGGGCATGTTTGTGCCAAGGGATGCTGTTTCTTTCTACCGTTTTTCTGATTTTATCCAAGGCAATCATTTCGTACTGTTAATGTACACCAGATATTGGCGGGATTTCAATGGTGAAAAACGGAAAAGAAAAAAAGGCTTTTTCATAACTCCCCCTGCCCCCCTCTCCCCAGGGGAGGGGAAGCATTTTTTATCGGCACATTTGACCCTGACCCCGTCAAGAGGACAGGGCTTTTTCATCTTTTCTATCCCCTCACCTCTATGAGCCGTTGGCTCCGAGCCATAGGTCTGCCCCTCTCCCACCAGGGGAGAGGGGGGATTGTATATAACCCTATCAGCTTTCCGATAATTCAATTGAATTCGCACCCCAAGTATGCTAAAACGGGACACGATGAAAAAATATGCTACAAACATTGCAGCTTTTCTCCTGGCCTTGACATTTCTTCTGAACCTGCCGCCGGAAGCATGGGCCGCACCCGCCGTCCCCACAGGCCTTTCTTTAACGGCTGGAGAAACGAGCATCGCCACATCATGGACGGCCAATAGCGCCCCTGTTACGGGGTACAACCTCTATTACGGCACCTCATCGGGCACCCTGAACAGCATCCATCCTGTCAATGACGGTGCGGCAACCTTTTCTACCATCAGCGGCCTTACCCGAAGCACCACCTATTACGTGGCAATGACCGCATTCTACAACATCACCTCCGAAAGCTCCCGCACTGCGGAAGTTTCCACAAAAACACTTGCCGATGAACCGCCTGCAGCGCCTGAGGACTTCGAGATAAGAGGCGCCTCTTTTATTACAATCTCCTCAGTGGACCTCCGTTGGACCTTGAATACGGAGCCCGATATGAGCCACTACATCATTTACGGCAAAATCGCCTTCGGGACATATTCAGCCTATCGCCTTACCGCCGATTCAACGGTCAATTCGGAAATCATCTCCGGCCTGTCATCGGCCACGCGATACGTTTTTGCCCTTTCAGCCGAAGATACGGCAGGAAATGAATCGGCCAAAAGTTCCCCTATTATCGTCGATATCCTTCCCGACTCAGACCCTCCCGACGTTCCGGCCAACCTCTCCGCATCGATCACCGGCTCCCGTCAGGTAACGGTTACCTTCAGCGGCAACAACGCCGCCATGGCCGATCTTTCGGGCTTCAGACTCTATATGGGCATATCGCCTGCACCGGAGGGTTACGCCATACCCATCGATCTCGGCACGAATACAAGCTCTGTGCAATCAGATCTCATGAAAGACACGACCTACTACTTCACCGTCACCGCCTACGATGTAAGCGGGAATGAAAGCGCTGCTTCTGCGGAATTCGACCTCCTCGTGGAAGACCTGGAGGGATTCCTCGCCGGTGCAGACATTAAGGAGGGCTGCTTCATTGCAACAGCGGTCTTCGGCTCCTATGACCACCCGGCAGTCAAACTGCTCCGGCAATTTCGGGACCGCTACCTGCTGACCCACAAACCGGGGAAAATCTTTGTCGATTATTACTACACCTACGGCCCCCGTGCCGCTGGAATCGTCAGTCAACACAATTGGCTGAAGTACCCGGTGTTCGTTATAATGATACCGCTTCTCCTGCTTGCCTGTTTCATGGTAAAAGCCGGCCTCGCCCCTGCCCTGTTTTTTTTCGCGGCACTCCCCCTGGTTTTCAGAAAAAGAAAGATTCTGGGAATGACTGCCCTCATCCTTTTTTTCCCTCTCTTTAATCAAGCCGGCGCAAGGGAAGCAATAAACCCGGAACCGGTTCACAAGATAGGACTGAAGGGAGGATATTTTCTGGCCGCCGAAGAGAGACAGCGAGACATCTACGATGAACGGATGAGCCCTGTCACCCTTTTTTACGATTACAGCATGAACCGCAATTTCTCCCTTGAGGCGGAAGCTGGGTACATAGTGAACAAAGGGTATGCGCGAACAACATCGGGGCAGCCCACAAATGTTGAAACGGAGATGATGATTGCCCCTCTCTCCGCTACTGTAAAGTGGAGTTTTGAGTTAACGGAATTGATAAAACCCTTCGTCGGTGCAGGCGTCGATTACTGGTATGTCAAGGAAACGATAGGACCGGTGGAGTTCAAGAAGAAGGTGGGCGGATACCACACCAAAGTGGGCGTCGTTTTTTATCAACCACCTGACCACGCCCCTTTCTCCGGCGGTTATGAAGACGACCTTCTTTTTATTGTAGAGGTTGTCAACGCCGTCATCGATCGTTTTGGAGACAACAAGACCGACCTCGGCGGATGGATGTTTAATGTGGGGGTGGGATATCAATTCTGAAATCGGCCAAGGACTTTCTTAAAACAATTGCCGCCCGGAAATAATTGTTTCTCGCAAAGGCGCTAAGAGCGCAGAGAAGAGCAAAAATACTTTAGGGCCGTTTCGTGGAAGAGTCAAAACCTCTTTACCACAGAGGCACAGAAAAAAGATAAAAAGCATCTCTCGCAAAGGCGTTTATGCCCGGAGGGTGCAAGGTGTGCAAAGAAAAAAAGGTTATTCATTGCCGCTTCGCGGAAGAGCGAAATAATTTCACCATAGACACAGAGGAAAATCTAAATCCTGCCGATCCTGCTTGCCCCGTTAAATTTTTTAACGGGGTGAATCTTGTCAAAACATAATCAGACTTTGTCCGCGCAAATCCGTGGCCAACTGCTGTTTTAAATTTCATTGATCTACCAGAAGCGCCTCGCGCCGAGATACCGCTTTTTATAGTAGGAGTTGGAAAGCTTCTCCCTTTGGACCTTCTTCCGGCTGTTAGGTGCATGGACAAAGCCGTCCTTACCGTCGTATATCCCCACATGCGAGGCCCCCTTCTTGTAGGTCTGAAAGTAAAGGAGGTCGCCCGGCATGAGCTTCTTCCTCGATATCTTCTTTCCCGCCCGGTATTGGGCAAAAGACTCCCTCGGAATAGTAATACCGTTTTGCTTGTGCGACCACCAGGCGAGACCGGAGCAGTCGAAGCCGGTTTTCGGCGACCGCCCGCCAAAACAGTATTTCTTCCCCATCTGTGATTTGGCCGTTTTCAATATCTGTTTTCCAAGCGCCGGACCCGATTTCCCCTTCGGCGCACTGGCACACCCCCCGAAGAGAAAGAGGACGACGGAAAGAGCGCATAATGACGGAAAGAGCGCATAATATAGATGCCGCCCTGTTGAACAACAAGTTTTTCTTTTCTTTCAAAGACGCCTCCCTTTTGGTTTAGGGTTAGATGAAAAATTGACCCCTCTATTAAATAACAGAGCCACCCCTCATTACAAATAAAAAAAAATCTCTCTGTTGAAATCGACGTGCCAAAAGAGTACAATCTTTAAACCAATTCACAAAAGGAGCTAAAAAGATGGGATGGTTATTCGGTGCAGGGCTTGGATGGTTTGTGGGAGGACCCCTCGGGGCGGTTGTGGGCGCCGCATTGCAACAGGCTTTTTCACAGGGGGATTATTCAAAGATCGAACATAACGGTCACGCGACTAACGAAGAGACCATCTTCGTGACGAACCTCGTAGCCATCATGACAAAGATATGCATGGCCGACGGCCATATCAGCCGGGAGGAGAGAGGCGTCATCCACGCCTTTTTCGAAAAATCCCTCGGGTACAGGGAAAACGAGCTTAAGATCATCGACGCCATTATCGATGAAACGGACAGGCGAGACCCCGATCTCGGCCAGATTTGCACCTCATTCAAGCGATTTGCCAAACATGAGCAATCGCTCATCCTCCTCGACCTCGCCTACAGCATCGCCACCGTGGACAATGTAGTGACGGAGGGTGAAGAGAAGGCAATAGACGAACTGGTATCGGCCCTCGGCATTACGGAGGAAGAGCACAACCGGATCAGGAACAGGCATGCCGTGGCAAAGAAGAACGACCACTACGCCGTGCTCGGCGTTCCATCGACGGCAAGCAACGAGGAGATAAAAAAGGCCTACAGGGCGCTGGCGAGGCAATACCACCCCGACAAGGTGGCCCACTTAGGCGGCGAGTTTGTCGGTTTTGCCCACCAAAAGTTCCAGGAGATCAACGACAGCTACCAAGCGGTCAAGCAGGAGCGGGGGATTTAGCGATTCTTCTCCAAAGGTTGGTGAATACTACAAGATATAGTCGTTTTTTTATAGCAGGAGTAATTGGTCTCCCCCTTTGCTAAAAGGGGGGGGGCAAGTTTACCCCTTTTCGAAATTATCCAGCAGGATCGTCAATACGCTTCCGGCCTCTTCCATGCCAACCCTTTCGGCGAGCATCTCTTGCCCCGTCTGGATAAATTCCCCTTCCACGATTTCGTCACCGCAGTGTTCGATCAGCCGCCCCACACTCTCCTGCGTCGATTCGAGGTGAAACTGGAGACCCACCACCCGTCTGTCATATTCGAAGGCCTGGTTCACACCCCCCTCACTCTTCGCTATATGCACAGCGCCGGGAGGCAAATCAAAAGCATCGCCATGCCAGTGGAAGGGGGTAAAACCCTCAGGGCAACCGGAAAAGAGGGATGACTCTTTGGCCTCCGGCCTTAATTCGACTGGAAACCAGCCGATTTCTTTCACACCATTCTTATAAATTTTCGCGCCGAGAACGTCGGCGATAAGCTGCGCCCCGAGACAGACGCCGAGCACTTTCTTTCCCGCCCCAACCGCCTTTTCGATGAACCGCTTTTCTCCAATCAGCCAGGAATATTTTGTCTCCTCGTATATGTTCATCGGCCCGCCCATAACGACGAGAAAGTCGAAATCCTCCACGGAAGGAAAGGACTCCCCGTCGTAAAGATGGGTCTTAGATAGGGCGTGTCCCTTGCTCTTCGCCCATCTGCCAATCTCGGCCTCGTCCTCGAAAGGAACATGCTGCAATACGTGAATTTTCATTTTTTCATCCTAAGAAGATCTTTTGCCACGGACTTTCACGAACTAAAGAGTTAAGGAAATCTCTATTAATCTGTCATGCCGGACTTGATCCGGTATCCAAGGGTCTGATTTAACTGGATTCCCGCTTTTACCCCAAGGACATTTTGTCACTTTGTTCGGGCGCGCGGAATGACAAAATGTTAATTTTTAGAGATGGCCTTAAAGTTTAACACATCTTTCAAAATAATCAACCACCCCGCAGCAAGCTGACGGGGTATGAACTGGGATAATATTCCGAGATAACGGATCGTATAGAAATCCCTGATCTCCTGCCGCCCGCCCGCCATCCCTTGCACCTCGGGGTCATATTTAATAATCTCCGCCTCGACGGTGACGGCATTTTTAGAAAAACGGCAACTTTCGAGCAGCTTGAGTGAAGGCGCAATAAGGAGGAGAAAAGCAGCCATCAAAAAAAAGAGCGCCGTCCCTAGAGGGTTCATCCCACTCCCTGCCGTCATTTTTTCTCCCTCATCTCTAATACATACCTGCACAAAAAAAGCCTGATTGAAGCTTAGCAAAATGAGTTGAAAAGTCAAAACGAAACGAAAAAATTCCCTCTCTCTTCTCATGCGTCCCCCTTTCACCAACTAAGGCATTTTTTACACTTCATTTTATACCGGAAAAGCACTTGCCATGCAAAGCAAATAGATTCCTTCGTCAGTTAGAACCCGGCCTTGACTCTTCTCGAAGCACTCAAGTAGAATTGATTCATGGACTTTAAACTTCTACTCCTCCCGTTTATCGGTGCGGTGATCGGCTGGCTCACCAATTTCATCGCCATCAAGATGCTCTTCAAGCCCTACGAGCCGGTTAATATCCTCGGCTTCAAACTACAGGGGGTGCTTCCGAAACGGCGGGAGGCCTTCGCCCACGGCATTGCCAAGACGATAGAAAAGGAACTCCTCTCCTCGAAAGACATCTCGAAAATCCTCGAGGGCTCCGGCTGGGAGGAGGAGGTAGAGCATGCCGTAGAGGGGTTGATAAGGAACTACATAAAATCAGAGGCGGTAAGGAAATATCCCATCGTGGGGGTCGTTTCCGAAAGCATTTTGAACAGCGTGAAATATTACGTATCGAAGGAGATCATTAAACAGGTCGACGGCAGGAAGCCGGACCTGCTCGATAAGTTCCACGACATGGTGAACGTGCAGGAACTGGTTTCGAAAAAGGTCGATTCTTTCGACATGAAAAAGATGGAAAACATCGTCTTCCAACTCGTGGAAAAGGAGCTGAGGCATATCGAGATCGTGGGGGCCGTCCTTGGTTTTGCCATCGGCTGCGTACAGATCGTGGTGGTCCGGTGGTTGTAAATAAGTGGGGGATTATTTGAGCGTTTCGAGATAATTGAGGATGATCTCGGCGTCGGCATCGCTGGCGCCGTAGAATTTCATGTTCGTCTTCGCCGAGGAATCGCCACTGAACTTTTTGATTGCATCGGTGGCGGCGCCTGTGCTCCGGCTGATGATGAGCCGGATATTCTCCCGCGTCCATCTCCACTCCCCCTCGGCAAAGGCCTTCGAATAATTGAAGCCGCCCGCTTGTCCCACCTTCACGCCCACAATGCCGAAGAGATTCGGCCCGATCTTTTTGCCTCCCTCTTTCCCGTAAGTATGGCAGGGTTTGCAGTGCCTCATCTGTTTCGGCGCACTTTTGAAAATCTGTTTTTTCTTCGCAACTGATGATGAAGGGGCTTTTTTCGTGAGAACAATCCCCTTCGGTTCCTGATCCGGGCAGGCGGTGAGAAGGAGAAGGGCGACGAGAAGCGGAATCAGTCTAAACATGGGAGAAGTATATTTTCCTCACCCGAGCTTGTCAAGGGATGGAGGCGATAAACGGTTTTTCTCGTGAAGCAGTTGTGGTATAGTGTTTGCCATCAAAAAGGGAGAGCTTTTATGAATGAATACGAGTGTTCCGAGTGCAGCTACATTTACGATGAGGCGAAGGGGGACAGCGCTGTCGACATCGAGGCGGGCACGACTTTTGACGACCTGCCGGACGACTGGATCTGCCCCGTCTGCGGCGCCGGCAAGAGTTATTTCGTCAAAATTTAACAACTGAAAATATAGGGCCGAAAGAGAGGGATAAGACCATGTTGTTGAGCGTTATGGATTTGGTGGCAAAGGCAAAGCCGCATGTGAAGACTGCAACAGCGAGTGAAGCGGCGGCAATGATTGCGGAGGACGATAATCTTCTGCTCATCGACGTGAGGGAGGCAGCCGAGCATAATGAGGGCTCCATCAAGGAGGCGGTCAACATACCACGCGGAATTCTCGAGATGAACATCGGCGTAAAGACGAAGGACCCCGAACGACCGATCATGGTTCACTGCGCCGTCGGCGGACGGGCGGTACTTGCCGCAAAGTCTCTTTCCGAGATGGGCTACAAAGACGTTACGGCGGTAACAGCGAAGTTCGAAGATTTGGCCGCAGCGGTATCAACGGCGGACTGACCGCTTTTATGGGGGACATTTTTATTTAAAGGAACAGGCGAATATGGCAAGTGCAATCCAGTGGGGAGACACCCTCAAGGTGAACCTGGGTGAAATAGACAGGCAGCACGAGAAGTTGATCGAAGTGATGAACACGCTCTACCAATCACTCCATTCCAAAACGCACGGAGAGGTGGAAAAACAGGTTCTCGTGGAGTTGATCGACTACACAAATTACCACTTCTCCACGGAAAAGGGGTTGATGGAGAAACACGGCTACCCGGAAAAAGATGAGCACCTGGCACGGCACACGGAATTCGTGGGCAAGCTGAAGGAGCTTTGCAGCAAGCATCAGAAGGAAAATATAGACGTGAGCCGCGACATCATCGCCTTCCTCACCGGCTGGATCGTTAACCACATTATGGAGGTGGACAAGCGGCTCGGAACATTTCTCCGCGAAAAAGGGGTTGTATAACCCTTCCCCCTGAAGAATCACCGTAAATTTCCCCTTTAATCGTTTGCCATTCCCTTAACATTTTTCTCCTGTGAATCTTCACTTAGATTGAAAAGTCGACAGTCTCCCCCTAAAAAGTGTAAAATAGCTATCCTATGAGCCTTCATTTACAAACAAATAAAAGGGAGGATACTCCCTTCCCCGGAATCGATTCTTTGACCCTTTCTCCCGAGTATTACGGGGGAGACCTGGAATCGATATTTGTGCCGGACCGTCCACTCGTCGATCTGCGTGCGCCTGTGGAATTCGAAAAGGGCGCCTTCCCGAATGCCGTCAACCTCCCCATCCTGGATAACGAGCAGCGCCATCAGGTCGGTCTCTGCTACAAGGCCGAGGGGCAGGCGGCGGCCATTTCACTCGGCTACCGTCTTATTGCAGGGAAAGACAAGGAAAGAAAGATCGAGGCGTGGCTGAAGGTGCTGGACGAAAGACCGGACGCTCTTTTCTATTGCCTCCGAGGAGGGCTTCGCTCCCGCATTGCACAGCACTGGCTTAAAGAGGTGGGGAGGCCGGTACCGATTATCGAGGGGGGGTATAAACGGCTCCGAAGGTTACTTCTCGCGGCCATGGAAGAGGAAGCTCAAAAAAACGATTTCCTCGTCATCTCGGGCAGCACGGGATCGGCAAAAACCGATGTTTTGAACCGGCTCATAGAGGGTGGATACCGAGGCATCGATCTGGAGGGGATAGCCAATCATCGCGGCTCGGCCTTCGGGCGAAATCCCACGCCCCAGCCGCCCCAGGTCGGTTTTGAAAACGGGGTGGCCATTCAATTTATGAAGGAGGCGAAAAAGGCGGATTCGCCAATTCTTTTGGAAGACGAAAGCGCCATGATAGGCAATTGCCGCATACCTGCCGCACTTTTTGATAAAAAACTGGCCGCCCCCATCTTCGTTTTGAGGGTTCCAAAAGAGGCGAGGGCGGACTTCATCCTGAAGGACTACGTGGAGGCGAGGTGGCCCCTCTTCAAAGAGGAGGAGGATTCCTTCGAACAGTTTTTCGAGTTTTTCAAAAGCCCCTTCGACAGGATACAGAAACGGTTTGGCGGCGCATTGCATAAGGAGTGCCTCGTCGATCTCCGTGCCGCTATAGACGCCCAGAAACAAACCGGCTCTTTCCAGCACTTCAAGGTCTTTATCAACAAGCTGCTCGTCCACTACTACGATCCCCTCTATGAAAAAGGGCTTGCCAAAAAAGGGGAGCATATCGTCGGCGAGGGAGACGAGGCAGCGTTAAAGGCTTTCCTCAGAAAAGGGGCCGTGGCCCCCTGAGATGAGGTTGCCATGCCATGCTGAAAATATCGGAACGCGTTTTTATCCCCGAGTCTGAAATCGAACTGACCGCCGTCCGCGCCCAGGGTGCGGGCGGGCAGAACGTAAACAAGGTCTCCACGGCGGTCCATCTCCGTTTCGACATTGTTGCCTCCTCCCTCCCCGATTTCTACAAGGCGCGCCTTCTCAAACTGAGAGATCAACGGATCACCAAAGAGGGGGTGATTACCCTCAAGTCGCAAGGTTCACGCAGCCAGGAGAGGAACAGGGAAGAGGCGTTGAACCGCCTTGCCGAACTAGTTAAAAGCGTGGCGGTGGTGAAGAAAAGGCGGGTGGCGACGAAACCGTCGAAGGGGGCTAAGAAGAGACGGATTGAGGGGAAGGTCAAACGGGGGAAACTGAAGGCGATGAGGGGGAAGGTGGGGGAGGAGTAGGACATTAAACAGGATTGTGTAGATACTCTGTTG
>CBDVDA010000128.1:0-10402 GCA_965372635.1 uncultured bacterium
AAGCATACTATATATTGGGGTCTTCGGAGTAAGGTGACGAATCATATTGTTTTATTCAAATCGGCAAATAACTTTAGAGGATACACTGTGAAAACAATCATAAACGGTTTTGAAATGGCCTATGACGACAGGGGGGAGGGAACCCCCGTCATCCTTCTCCACGGTTTTCCCCTTTGCCGGAAGATGTGGGGAAAACAGGAGGACGCATTACAACAGGCGGGCTACCGGGTCATTACACCCGACCTTCGGGGTTTCGGGGAGAGCGAGGCAACGGTTGATGGATACGAGATGGCATCCCTCGCCAACGACGTGGCCGCATTGATGGATCGTTTAGAACTAAAACAGGCCGTCATCGGGGGGATGTCTATGGGAGGCTATATCCTGCTAAACCTTCTCGAAAACCACTTTGATCGACTTTCCGCCGCCATCTTCATCGTCACACGGGGCGTAGATGATGATGCAACAGGAAAGGGAAAACGGACGGCTCTGGCGGACAAGGTGAGGGGGGGAAGGCCCGAGGCGGTCTCGGAGGCCTTTGAAAAAATCCTCTTTGCAGGGAAGACGAAAGAAAACCAGCCCGAGATCATCGAAGAGGTAAAAGGCTGGATGAAGAGCACCGACCCGAGAGCCCTCATTGGCGGCCTCGTGGGAATGCGAGACCGAAAAAACTACATGCCCCTGCTAAATTGTTTTGCCCTCCCCACCCTCGTCATCGGCGGAGAAGAAGATATCACCATCCCGCCCGAAAATGCTGCGGCCCTTGGCGAGGGGCTGCCAAACAGCACGCTGGAAATAGTACCGAAGGCAGGACACATGGCGAATATGGAACAGCCGGACGCCTTCAACCGAACTCTCTTAGAATTCCTGGATAGAATCAACTAACCGGCTACGATCCCTCTCCAGAGCCCGCACCCCTTCGCCGTATCGATAGCGGCCTCGTACTCCTCCCCTGTAATCGGTTGGTTGATTTCGGGAAAACAGTCCGCCTCATAACAGGGGTGGTACTGGTCCATGATGTTGACGTAGGATTTTTTTGATAGCTCTTCTGAAATAAATTTCACCACCTGCTCTGTTCCCGCCACGCCGCCCGGCATGACGAGATGGCGAACAAGAAGTCCTCTCCTCGCAATTCCGCGCTGGTCTATCTCTAGGTCGCCCACCTGCCGGTGCATCTCAATTAGCGCCCTCTTTGCCGTCTCGAAATAGCCGGGCGCCTTCGAATAAAGCATGGCATGCTCATAGTCTCCGTATTTCAGGTCAGGCATGTAGATATCAACGATGCCGTCGAGAAGTTTAATTACCTCCAGAGATTCATAGCCGCCGCAGTTCCAGATGAGGGGAAGTTCGAGTCCTCCCTCGATCGCCTCCGGCAAGGCTGAAATGATCTGGGCGGCGTAGTGAGTGGGGGTGACGAAATTGATATTGTGGCAACCGCGTCGCTGGAGGCTAAGCATCATTTCGGCAAGCTCTGAAGGGGTGACCTCCTCTCCTATCCCTTCATGGCTGATATCAAAATTCTGGCAGAAGATGCATCGGAGGTTGCAGTGGGCGAAGAAGATCGTCCCCGAGCCGTTAACACCGGTAAGCGGCGGCTCCTCGCCGAAATGGGGAAAGGCGCTCGACACCTTGAGAACGGCAGGCGCTTCGCAAACACCCCTTTTCCCCAATCTCCGGTTCACCCCACATTCCCGCAGGCAGAGGCGACATTCTTCGAGGAGCGCTGTAAGAGCGGCAATCCTCGAATGGAGTTCACCAGTGCGGTAGAGTTCGAGGTATGCAGGAGTGACTGTCATTTGTAGTGCTTTATTAGTCCTACTTTGTCAGATTACGAAGATGTCCTTCGACAAGCTCAGGATGAACGGTAGATTGCAAACTTTCCTCGTTCGTGGTGAGCTTGTCGAACCATAAATGAGGGGAAAAGCCAAAAACAACCTAATCTGACAAAGTAGAATTAAGTAGGCCCTAAATAGGGCGACATTTGTTACTAACGCCCCCTAGCCCCCTCTTACCCTTTGAACTCCTCCTCTTAAGGTAAGGGGAGGCTTCGTCGTGAGCTCAGCCGAACGGTCGGGAGGGGTTATGATTCCCGGCAAAAGTCTCTCTATTTTAGTGCCGGGTTAATAATTTCTTCCCTGTCCCTTAAAGCGTTACCTTGCCCGGAGCGTTGAAAGCGCCTGGGCGATGAAGAAAAGGACAGCCGAGACAAGAACCACCGTGGCGCCCGTTGCCGAATCCCAATAATAGGAAAGGATTAGGCCCGACACAGCTGAAAGGAGGGCCGAGAGGACGGAAAACCAGAAGAGACCTGCCGCGCTCTTGGACAAACTTCTCCCCACGGCGGCGGGAACGATGAGGAGCGCCGTCACGAGGAGTATCCCTACGATACGGATACTGACGCAGACCACGAGCGCCAGCAGGATGGAGAGGAGATACTCCTGCAATGACGCATTGATCCCTTTCGAGCGCGCCACTTCGCTGTTAATAGCCATGAAGATGAGCCGGTTGTAGGAATAGACGGCATATGCCAGAAGCGCCATAGAGAGGAGAAAGATGAGGGCCAGTTCCGTCTCGCCCACAGCGAGCACGTCGCCGTAAAGAAATTGGTGCAGGTTCCGGGTGAGCCCCCGCCGTGCGCTGATAATAACGATGCCGAGGGCCACCGCCGTGGAGAAGGCGACGCCGATTATGGTGTCTACAGATAAGGCCGAGGCCCGCTTGACCTTGACAATCATCATTCCCACCATAAGGCCGAAGAAGACCATGGTGAGCGTGGGATCAATGCCGAGGAGGATGCCGAGCGCCACTCCCGTGAAGGCGGAATGGCTGATGGCGTCGGAGAAGAAGGACATCCTGAAATTGATGACGTGGACCCCCATGGAGGCCGCCGCAGGGGCGATAAGAATGAGGGCAAGAAGCGCCCGTTTCATAAAATCGTGGGCCGCCCACTCGAAGGGGAGAAGCAGGCCGAGCAGTTGATAGAGCGGTTCGAAAAGAGCTTCCATCATTTCTTCCCCTCGTGGTGGGAACAGGCGTCATGGGTGTAGAGCCCTTTATGGAGGCCGTAGATGCTGGCGATGGTCTCTTCGGTGAGCACCTCCACGGTACGCCCTTCGCACTGCACTGTCTTGTTGAGGCAGAGCACGTGGTCGGCATGGCTGGTTACAACCGAAAGATCGTGGCTCACGAGGAGCAGGGTAAATTGCTTTTCACTGTGGAGTTGGTCGATGAGGTCACAAAAGAGCTTCCCCCCCGCAACATCTACACCGGAGACCGGCTCGTCGAGCAGCAGGATATCGGGGTCGTCCATGAGCGCCAGCGCCAGCATAACCCGCTGCAACTCCCCTCCGGAAAGCCGCCCGAGGGACCTGTCCGAGAGATGGGCCGCCGCCACGCGCTTCAGGCATTTCATGGACAGATCGCTAATCTCTTTATTCCGGCCAAGCCAGAGAGGACGCCGCTGGTGGGAGATACAGAGATAATCAAGCACGGTGAGCGGTATTCCCCGGTCGAAATCGATCCGTTGCGGGACGTAGCCGATGACCGGCTTGCCCGCACCGTGCTCGCTTGAGTGGCAGAAATCGATCTTTCCCGTATAGGGGATGAGTCCCATGATGGCAGAAAAGAGGGTCGTCTTCCCCGCACCGTTGGGGCCGATGATGGCCGTCGTCTCGCCGCAGTGGATGGCGGCATTGATGTTTTCGAGGAGCAGGGCGTCGCCACGCTTCACGTTCACTCCTTCGATGAGGATGGCGTGTTTGGGCGGCTCAGCCATAGCGGCTCCTCTTCCCACTCGACGGGTGAAGAATCCCCTGCCAGCTTCCCCGGTTTTTCATCTCGGCGTCGATAGCATTTAAAACCTCCCATTTATTGATCGACCAGTCCGGCGCAACAAGATGCCCCCGAAGGGGATCGCCTGTGAGGCGGTGGGTCAGCGTTTCGGGATGAAGCCGCTCCAGGAAATCGCAAACGAGGGTTACATAGTCGTCCATTTCGAGAGGCGTCCATTCGCCCCGCTCAAACATGCGGGCGAGTTCCGTATTTTTCAGCGCGTGGAGAAGGTGCAGCTTCACCCCCGCCGGGGCGAATTCGCCCAAAATATCGGCAGTCTGCATCATCTCCTGCCGCGTCTCGCCGGGGAGGCCGATAATAGCGTGAAGACAGAGCCGAAGGCTCCTCTCTTTCAGCCTCGAAAAAGCACCTGAAAACTGTGCGTAATTGTGCCCCCGGTTGATCTTTTCGAGGCTCTTATCGTGAACGGACTGCATCCCCAGTTCCACTAAGAGAAAGGTTTTTTCATGATACTCAGTCAGCAGGTCGAGCACTGCATCGTCAAGGCAATCGGGCCGGGTACTCACGGCGAAACCCACCACCCCTTCTACGGTGAGCGCCTCATCGTAATAGCGGCGAAGCGTGTCCACATCAGCGTAGGTATTGGTAAAAGATTGAAAGTAGGCGATGAACTTTTCCGCCTTGTTTTTCTTTCGCATCACTTCCATCCCGGCCCGCACCTGATCTGCGATGGAGAGTTTCCGCTCCGCCCCGATGGAGGCTGCCCCCCGTTCACAGCAGAAGATGCACCCGCCACCCGCAACGGTACCGTCCCGGTTTGGGCAGGTAAATCCGGCGTCGATAGAAACGCGGTAAACCTTGCAGCCGAACTGTTTCTTTAAATGATGGTTGAAGGGGTTGTAGCGCTTGCCGCCCCAGTGACTGAAGTTCATATTTCCAATACCTTGTTGTCATTCCCGCGAACGCGGGAATCCAGATAGAGCTTCCGCATCAAATCTTGTCCGGCCTGTACTTGAAGAGGGGGACAAAACAGAACCCCATTGAAGCTTTATTTTTTTGAAGGATTGTAACACAAAGGGGGAAAGGATATGAATGTGAAAATCTTTTAGGAAAATGAATTACACAGAAAGACAATCTGTACGGGAATTCCTCTAATATTGATTTTTAAACTTCTTCCAAAAGTGCTGCACCTACAACCGGAAATGGCTAATTGCTGAGCCTCTTGCAAAAGTATCTTCGAGTTGATAAATACTGCAACCTATTGTAATAACTGAGCTTCATGGCATTTTGTGGTATTGTTTTGTTGCGACCAAAACAAACCTCAGGAGAATACCGATGAAGCTCAAGGAAAGAACATCATGGTTGATGTGCAGTGTCCAAAAAAGTTTGTTTCCCCATTTTGACGAATGCTTTGAAACTCCGCTCACCGAGCAGGAAAAGCGATTGGTAACCATCCTGGAGATCGTGGAGGTGAGAAGTATCTGCCCAGGAAGGCATCTAACCAATGGATTGGCCGCAAGGTTCTTGAGCGGGAAGCAATAGCGAGGGGGTTTGTTGCAAAGGAAGTGTACCGTCACTCCAAGACAATTGACATGATCCGAAACCTGCGCTCCACGGCAAACCTCCGGCGTATTTGCGGGTTTGCCACACCTTCCGATATCCCATCGGAATCGACGTTTTCACGGGCCTTCGCCGAGTTTTCAGGAAGCGGTCTTGGCATGCGAGTCCATGATGCCTTGGTGAAGGGCTTCCTTGGCGGCGAAATCGTTGAGCATATCAGACGGGACTCTACCGCTATAGCAGGTCGTGAGAAGCCCGCCAGGGTGGCAGATGATATAAGCCGCTTGCTTGGACATGTTCCGATCATCGACAGGAACCCTCGTGGGAGAGAGGCTGTTCCTATGGTTCTTCACAAAGCGGAGCGTTACAAGGGACGCAGTGTTGCAGGGCGAGCGAACAGCCGGTTGAAGGAAGACTTTGGCGCTGATAGAGTCATGGTAAAGGGACATAACAAAGTAACCCGGCATTTGATGTTCGGCGTCATTACGCTGTTTGCCGACCAGCTGATACGGCTACTTGTCCAGGTTTTCAATCAAAGATAAAAAACGTTATAATTACAGGAAAATTGCGCTTATGTCGCCTTAAATGCTGCATGAAACATGGAAAGTTTACTGATTGAGAGGTTGAATCGGCAATCACTTCATAGAAACCTCTCCGCACATATGTCAAAACAATGCGGATATATTATTTTGAAAGAGGCTCTTCATATTTTCCTTTTATTCAAAACAAATCTTTCCCTTTTGAAAGACTCGCCTCTCATTTGTTGAATTCAGAAGATTTTAAATCTGCTCAGGAAGTGAAAAGGTAGAAAAACCTAAACTCAAAACCCGCCCATGCGCCCTACCTCGGCGGCGAAAAGTACGATACAGGATTGAAGGAAAAAATTTTCTCCATAGGCTTGTAGCATTTCCTTGTAGAGAGTTTTCCTGGCTTTTTCACTCTCTTCATCCGTCTGGTTTTCGGCCGCCTTTTTCAGCTTTTTTAAGTCATCACTGTGAAGCCGGTAGATTTCGCTCGCCTGGGTGAAGGCGACGAAGAGGATGCAATAGACGAGTCCGCTGAAAGTGAGGGTGAAAAGCTCCGTGCCGAGAAGGCCGAGCAGGATATGTACGATTATGTTTCCGGTCATAAGAAGTGCGCTCCCTTTATTTTTTCTGGCGGCATTATAGAATATTTTTCTCTTCTTGTCACACGAATGTTGGCGAGTGCCTACCGGATCGCTTTATAAAAGCGGTAGAGCCTTTCCGGCGAGACCCCGGCGAGGTAGGAAAAGAGCAGAATCTGGTTGCGAAGACTCACCTTGAGCCACCCCTCTTTCTCCCATCGCCGTGCAGAGGTACTCACGGCCGCCTCGATGATTTTCAGCTTGCCGAGGCGGCGGACAGCCCTTACCATCTCCACGTCCTCCATTATCGGGATGGGCCGGTATCCTCCTACTTTTGAAAAAACAGATTTCCTGACGGCGATTGCCTGATCTCCATAAGGGAGAGATGTCAGGGCCGACCGCATGTTGACGGCAAAAGAGATGAGGGAAAAGGGGGGCGAAGCCCTCTCGATGGAAAAACGGAAGGCGCTTCCCGCAACTTCTTCATTTTCGAAGGTCTCTCGAACTAATCGGTCCCACTTCCCGGGGAGTTTCGTGTCGGCGTGAAGAAAGAGGAGGATGTCGCCTTCGGCGATTGCCGCACCGGCGTTCATTTGAACGCCCCTCCCGGTCGGTGAGGTGATTACCTTGCAACCGAACTTTCGGGCAATGGAAACCGTCTCGTCACTGCTTCCCCCGTCGGCGACAATGATATCGACCGCCCGGTTTTCGCCGACAGCCCGGAGTGTCTCCCCTATTTGTTTCTCTTCGTTCAGAGTGGGAATGATGAGGCTGATTGTTTCCGGTCGCATGACGCCGATTTTATTGACCCTTTTCCCCATCTCTGCTAGTATCCATCGTGCGTAGCGTAGCAGATGGCCGGAGGGGCGGCAACAAAAATGATCGGGCCTGTAGCGGGGTGAAAGTTCTTTGAGGTTTGAATAATGAGAGGGTTGATCGTAAATGCCGATGATTTCGGCTTGCATGGGAAGGTGAACGAGGGGATCATGGCGGCCTTCGAGGCAGGCGCCATCACCTCGGCCACGCTCATGGTCAAGCGGGAGGGGGCTGGCGAGGCGATCCGGTACCTACAGGCAAATCCCGGTTTTCCCGCTGGGCTTCATCTCGACCTCGATGCTGTGATCCTGGACGACCGGACAGGTGCGGCGCGGTTTGAAAAAGCTTGTCTCGCGGAAACGCTTGCCGACATACGTGTGCTGGAAGAGGCTAAAAAAGAGATAAAAAATCAAATCGCCCTCTTTAAAGAAACGGGGATTGAATTCACACATATCGACGGTCACCACCATCTTCACGCCCTGCCGGAACTCTTTCCCTCTCTTATTGAGATTATGGCGGACGAGGAGATCGGGGCTGTCCGTTTTTCGAAGGTCTACGATTTGGTGAAATATCCCCCCTTCGAACTGGAGGAGTCTCTTTTTAGCGAATTTAAACAGTCTATGAAAGCGCATGGAATTAAATCGCCCGATCATTTCACAGGGCCTTTGAACGAGGAAGAGCTTAAAAAGCTGCCGAAGGCAGTGACGGAGTCGATGGTGCATCCCGGCCTCGGCGAGGCGTGGCGGGAGGCAGAACTGGGTGCGCTCACGGCGAAAGAGAGGCTGGATGCCATTAAAAATGAGGGGATAACACTTCTGTCTTACAGGGATTTGGCCGATTTGGCCCCCTCTGGCAGTAAAAATGGAAAGGGTTTTCAATAGTGAAGGATAAAAATTCCGATTTGGTGGTCGTTATTATGGCGGGGGGCGCAGGCACCCGCTTTTGGCCGCTCAGCACCGAAAAGCGGCCCAAACAGTTTTTAAAACTCTTCGGCGACCGATCGCTGATACAGAAGAGTTATGATCGGGTAGTGGGCCTCGTAACGCCCGAGCGCGTGCTCGTGTTGACAAGCGCCTCTTTTGTTTCGCTCGTTCGTGAGCAACTCCCGGAACTCCCGGAGGAGAACATCATCGGTGAACCTGCCCGGCGGGATACTGCGGCGGCGGTAGCGCTGGCGGCGCTTCTTTGCAGGAAGCGCTTTGGCAACCCCGTCATGGCTATCATGACGGCTGACCATATCATCGAACCGGTGGAAACCTTTCGGGCAACGCTCCTCTCGGCGGCAGCGGCGGCGGTTGATGCCGGTGCAATTTACACCTTCGGGATCGAACCGGCCTTTCCCGCCACGGGGTACGGTTATCTAGAGGTGGCAAAGGAGTTGAAAGCGGACGGAGGGATAAAGCACTTCGAGCTTGCCAGTTTCAAGGAAAAACCGGACGCCAAAACGGCTGAAGGCTATCTCGACGCGGGGCGGTATTACTGGAACAGCGGCATGTTCGTCTGGCCGACGGATACGATTCTTTCGGAGTTCGAACGGAACCTGCCTGGGCACCTGAAGTATATCTCTCCCGCTGTCGAAAGTGACCAGACGCCGCTATGGGAGGAGGCCTTGAAAAAGGCCTTCGAGCCGCTTGAAAAGATCTCCGTCGATTTTGCCATTATGGAGAAAGCCAAGTCTGTGCGGACAGTGGTCTCCGATTTTTCATGGAGCGACGTGGGCGGCTGGCTCGCCATGGAGGAATTCCTCGACCGCGATGAGGACGGCAATGCAGTCCGGGGGAATCTGGAAACCCTGGAGGCGAAATCCAACCTCGTATTTTGCGAAGATGAGGAGGAGACGGTTGCCGTCATAGGGGTGGAAAACCTGATCGTCGTCCGCTCGGGGAAGAAGACCCTCGTCGTTCCGAAATCAAAGACAGAGGAAATTAAAAAGCTTGTAGAAGAGCTCGCTAAAGAGTTGAAATGAGCCGGGGTTCCAGCTCTCCTTCTCCTTGACAGGATTGGTCCTTCGCTGTAATTTCAAACACTGTTTTTACCTGAAGATCAGATAATAGAATCACAGCGTACTTATCATGAAAATACTGGTTGCGGAAGACGATGATTATCTCTGCGGCATCTTGAAATCGGCTCTCGAAGGGTCCGGTTACGAGGTACTTACCGCCCCCGACGGCAAACAGGCGTGGGATATTCTTCAGGGAGAAGACGCGCCGAGACTCGCCATCCTGGATCGGAAGATGCCCGGTATGAACGGGCTGGAAATATGCCGGATGGTACGCGAAGCGCGCACAGAACCCTATACCTACATCATACTCCTCACTGCGCTCGACCAGAAAAAAGACATCATCGCCGGGATGGAAGCGGGGGCGGATGACTACATTGCCAAACCCTTCGATATTGACGAGCTTGAAGTCCGCCTGAAAGCGGGGGTAAGGACGGTCAAACTTCATGAAAACCTCGTGACAGTGAAGGAAGAACTGATCGTTAAGGCGGCCCGCGACTCCCTTACCTCTCTCTGGAATCACGGTGAGATCATCGCCATCCTGGAGCGGGAACTGAATCACGCCGACCGGAAGGGAACTGCCGTGGGGGTCCTTATGGCCGACCTCGACAAGTTTAAGGCGGTGAACGATACCTACGGGCACCTTGCGGGAGACGACGTCCTTAAGGAGACGGCCGAAAGGCTGCTCAGCGCCATGCGCCCTTACGATATGGTCGGTCGTTACGGCGGGGAGGAATTTCTCATTATCATCCCCGAGTGCGACTGCCAAAGCGCGGCCAGTCTGGCGGAGAGGATATGCACATCCATTACGGCGGAAGCCTTCCAGACCTCTGAAGGGGAGATACCCGTTTCTATAAGCATCGGCGTTTCCTGCTCCCGAAAAGCGGGTAAGGCCGAAAAGCTGATTAAAGAGGCGGACGATGCGCTCTACGAAGCAAAAAATAAGGGACGGAACCGTTTCGAGATATTCAGTAAGGATGGTTGACATGAAGACGCCCGGAACCGGCTTCCCCGAAAAAAGGATTCTTGTATGAAGAAAAAAATACTCCTTATCGATGATTCCGCCATGAACCGGAAACTAGTACTCCTTCAATGTGATAAATTGGGGTTCAGAGTTTCACAAATTGGTCAAG
>CBDVDA010000129.1:0-10212 GCA_965372635.1 uncultured bacterium
GAGAGGGCTTTCAGCCCTTTTAATTTTGCCTCCCGAAGGAGTTTCGTCTCCAGCGGCGTATAGACCACATCGAAAACAACCTGCCCCTCACGGAAGAGGTCCGGAGGAACGAGTGACGCGTCCTCCTTCGGATGCATCCCCACAGGCGTACAATTTATGATCAAATCGGCCTTTGTCATGGCCGCCGCCAGAGCGGAGTCGCTAAAGAGGTCTGACTCGATAACAACGTCCGTCCCGGCGCTGAGATCGGCAGCCAGTTGGCCGAGAACTGCCTCGTCGAGATCAAGCAGCCTAATCTCTGCCGGACCGGCGTCCATGGCGAGTGTAAAGGAGATGGCGCGGGCGGCGCCTCCAGCACCGAGTATAAGTACGTTTTTACCTCCAACGTCAACATCGGCATCACGAAGCGCCTTCAGTGCACTCGGTCCGTCCGTACCGAGACCGATAAGTCGATCTCCTTCTCTCACCACCGTATTGATGGAACCGATGGCGCGGTCCACGTCGGAGATTTCGTCAACATGTTTCATCACTTCAATTTTATGGGGGATGGTTACGCTTAGCCCCCGGAAGTTTTTGAGCGCCCGCATCCCGGCCAGTGCATTTTTTACGTCCTCCACACGGCTGGCGATATAAACGAAATCGAGGCCAAGCGCCTCATAAGCGGCATTGTGGATGGCCGGTGAAAGACTGTGGGCAATCGGATTGCCGATAACGGCGCAGACCTGAGTTGTCCCGCCGATAGATTTCTCTTCCTGCATAAAACCTCCTTTAACGATTCTTCAATTTTTGAATTGTACAGGCTAACTTGACTGAAATCAAGTTCAGCAAGAATAAACCCTTATAATCATAATGTTTGCATCTTCGGCGGACAGCAGGTATCCTAATATATAGAGGCGAAAAGGAGTCAGATAATATGAAAACCGACGAGCCGTCAGCAACGCAGGATAACAGGAGGACATACCGCCATCTGTCGGATGTACCGATTCAAATCATACGGAAAGGGTCCGACGACCGGCCCGTTGCGCAGTTGAAAGACATCAGCTTCACCGGGCTTGCCTTTATTTCGGACATTCCTTTCGAGATGGACGAGATAATTCTCATCCGTTTCCCCAAAAAGAAGGGGGGATTCAAAATGGCAGAAAAGATTGTCCGTGTGTCCACAATGGGCGACAAATACAATATCGGCGCTGAACACGAAGATATTGGAGATGAATCCCCCTTCGAACTGATGGAGAAAATCACCCTCCTTTAACCCTTTTACAAGGAGCCTTAAAATGGCCGAAGAGGACAAATCAGAAGCAAGCGGAGAGGAAATTTACAAGGACGTGCTCGACAACGTCCGTGAAGGCGTCTATATCACGGACCGGCACAAAACCATCACCTACTGGAACAAAGGGGCCGAACTGATTACCGGCTACAGCCGGGATGAAGTGCTCGGCAGCAGTTGCCGTTTCAACATCCTCGTTCACATCGACGACCATGGGAAGCGCCTCTGCGATGAGGGGTGCCCCCTCACGGCGTCTCTCGAAAAGGGGGAGATCGTCGATGCCGAGGCCTACCTTCATCACAAAGAAGGGCACAGGCTCCCCGTTCACCTGAGAACAGCGCCTGTTTACGGGGCTTCCGGCGATATCGTCGGGGCCTGCGAGGTCTTTTCCGACATCTCCTCTAAAGTAACCTCGGCAAACATGATAAAAGAGTTGAAGCGCCTTGCCATGCTCGACCCGCTCACAAATCTCGCCAACCGGCGCTACGTGGAAGAGAGCCTTCAAAAGCGGCTGGAAGCGGTTAAAACGTCAGGCATGTATGTTGGGGTCATCTTCTATGACGTGGACCACTTTAAAAACATTAACGATACCTACGGACACGACCTCGGCGATCTCGTCCTGAAAATGGTCTCTAACACGCTGGCAAAGAGCGCCAGGGGGCCCGATCTTGTGGGCCGCTGGGGCGGTGAGGAATTCGTTGAAATCATCCCCAACGTGACGGAAGAGCGGCTACAGACCATCGCCGAGCGGAACCGGATGCTCATTGAGGCGTCCGACCTCGATCTGGCAGAGGGGGATATTCGCGTAACGGCCTCCCTCGGCGCGACGACAATCAATAATGAAGACACCCTCCACTCACTGCTGAAACGGGCCGACAGTCTCATGTATGAAAGCAAGAGGGCCGGGCGCAACTGCGTCACCTTCGGATGAACATTTCTTTCTTTCCTTAAATGACGAACCCGGCAGACATCTCTCGGGGAATCGTACTCCGCTCCAGAGACTCTTCCGAAATTGATGAAGCGGCGGCAGTCCTCGAAGCGGTGGGAATCGACTACGATATCCTCCCCTGGGAGAGCGAATATCTTCTCATTGTTTTAGAGGAAGTCGTCCCATTCGCCGAAAGGCAACTTCGCGCCTACAAGGCCGAAAACAGCGAAAATCTCCGGCTAAACACTTCAGGTCCAGATACTGCGGTTTTTCCGCCCCTGTCGAAAGGCATTTACGGCGCGCTTCTCTACGTGACGGTGCTGCTCCTTATCGACGGCCTTCTGCATAATAATATCTTCCACCTCGATCTGCTCAACCTCGGCAGTTCTAAGGCAGGACTGATCCGGGAAGGAGAGTGGTGGCGCGCCGTAACGGCACTCACGCTCCATTCGGGATTTCCTCATCTTATCGGGAATATCTCCTTCGGCGTTATCTTCGGTCTCTTCGCGAGCCAGGCGCTCGGAACGGGGCTCGCCTGGTTTTTAATCCTTCTTGCCGGGACGATTGGAAACCTGCTCAGCGCCTTCATTCATGCCCCGGAGCATACGGCAATCGGCGCATCGACGGCCGTTTTTGCCGCACTCGGTATACAGTCGGCCAGCACATGGCGAACGTGGCACCTGCCGCGCTACCGGGGAATCCGCCGCTGGAGCCCCATTATCGGCGGCATAATCCTCCTCGGCCTTCTTGGCGGGCCCGGCGAACGCATCGACGTAGGTTCTCATGTGACCGGTTTTTTCTCAGGCATCTTCTTCGGTATTTTATTTGGCTCTTCCGCTAACCGGCTAAAATGTAAAGAGGGATGCCAGGCCCTGCTCGGTCTTGCCGCCCTTGCAACGATTGCACTCTCCTGGATGGCGGCGATCACCCTGTCGTAAATCGGGGGCCTTTACTGCCAAAGGAAACGATTTCGCTGCTCTCCATTTACCGGTGGACAGGAAGCCCTCCCTCCATTAAAATAGCAGCCCATCAGGCCTATGATCTCTTTTGTCCTAACACTCTACCGGCGGATCCTCCCCGTCTCACTTCCTCTCCTGCTCATCGCCGGAGGCTATTTTGCGCTCCCACACCTCCATCTCCTGAGAGATGCGCTCCCCAAAACTTCTTTATATCTCCCCCTTATCGTTTTTATAGTAACCACCATATTAAGTCTCCACTTTAACCTGACACGCGTTGCCTGGGTGCTCCTCTCTTTTGCAATTGCCTACGTGGGCTATGGAAACCTGGCCGGGGAAAAGGAACGGGAGGCGCTTCGTTTTGCCTTTGCCCTTTTTCTTCCGCTTAATATCACTTTTTTCGCCTTCTGCAAGGAACGGGGCCTCCTCACGTTGCATGGGATATTCCGTCTCGGCCTTATACTCGGTGAAGCAGGGCTTACTCTTTGGGTAATCAGTGAGAAAAAATACGAGCTCTACCACCCTTTATCAAAACTCGCATTGATTAAGCTGCCAATCCTGGACGCCGTTCCTATCCCGCAGGTTCTGCTCGCGGCCTTTATCCTCTTTTTTCTTCTTCTCCTCCTTGCCGTCTACCTCTATCGGTCACCGGTGGAAAACGGATTTGCCGGAACGTCTCTCACCATTCTCGCAGCAATAGTCTATATAAATCAGGAAAACGCTTTCATCTATTTTTTAACAGCCTCCGGAGTTATCCTTCTCGTAGGGGTCATTCGAAATGTTCATTATATGGCCTACCGGGACGAACTGACGGGACTTATGGGACGGCGCGCGCTCAATGAAAGGATGCTTATGCTGGGACGGCGCTATACGGCAGCTATGCTCGATGTGGACCACTTCAAGAAATTCAACGATACCTACGGTCACGACGCCGGAGACCAGGTCTTAAAAATGGTGGCGGGGAGAATAAAAGGGGTCGGCGGGGGAGGGCGGCCCTACCGGTACGGCGGGGAGGAGTTTACAATCCTTTTTCCGGGGAAAGGGGCCGACGCGGCAGAACCGGTACTGGAGAGGTTGAGGATAGGGATTGCCGAAAGTTCGATAGGGCTTCGAGGCAAAGACCGGACCAACTCGACGATGAAAGGAAAGGCAGGGCGGGGGGCTGCAAAAACGGCAAAACGGGTTTCCGTTAAGATAAGCATCGGCCTTGCCGAAAGAAGTGGCGGGGTGAGCGCAAACGAGGTCGTCAAGGCTGCCGACGAGGCGCTCTACCGTGCAAAGGACAAAGGGCGCAACTGCGTGAGCCGTTAGTTTTATGGCTTGAAGTTTTCCATTGCATCAACTATAGTCTAATTCAACTTCAATAAAAGGAGCTTATCTAAATGAAAAGAATAATGATTCTAGCATTGGTGTTATCCCTTTTGGTAATAGCAGGCTGCTGCGGCATACCGGATATGCCCGGTCCGATTGGTATTCCCGGTATTTAATAAAGGTTTTATAGGGCAGGCTGTGAAGGACGGAAGATTTCCCCCTTCCTTCACCTTACGGTAATATTCACACCTCCAGCTTTCCCTAAGATGATAATGCCGACCCGTCTTATACTTATCACCCTTATCTCTTCCCTGTTTTTATCATCATGTTGCTTCATGCCGAGGGCGATAGAGAGCGAATTCTATGCTGGAGAGACTCCTTGTGAGTTGACGACAAAGAAACTGACCCTCGACGTCCTGCAACCGGAAGGAGGACTGGAGTTAACGGAGGCGCTATTAGATGCCTGTGATAACAACAGCAACGGCTCCGAATGTCTTGTCATTGCTCTTGCTCCGGCAGCTATCAGTGTTGGGTCATTTATCGTCTCAGGTTCCATCGTCATCATCGGAAATTCAATTCACTGGATCGAAGAACAGGGGCGCTGCGAAGAGAGTTTTTTGAGGCGCGCAGTGAGTAAACTTGCTGGCTCCGCTAAGAAGGCGGGTGGGTACGTTATAAAATCAGGGACAGACCTCCTGCACTATTTTGGTAAGGCAGGCTGAAAATAGCGCCGTCCCCCTGTGTGTCATCCGTAATCAGATCCGACCAATCTTACAGTTTGTCCACTTCAATTGACATAAGACGCATCTCGTGATATAAATTTCAGATATTGATTGGATGGAGGATTTCCTTGTATTTCAAGGTGCTTATAGAAACAGAATTTCAACGCGACGGCAACACATTCGAAATCGTCCGTTACGTTGAAGCGGAAAACACGGTCTTTCTCTTCAACGAACTGGAGAAGATTCCGAGTCTCAATGCCAAAGAACTCGGCTATGCCGTGACCACCGTTCAGGCTATAACGGAAGAAGAATATGCGGCAGGGAAAGAGGCGGAGGCAAAGGATCCGAGACAGCTAAGGATTCACGCACGTTTTATCGTTAAAGAGACGTGCATTCTCGCCCCCCTCTTTGCAAAACCGGGTTTTTCAGAACCTATTGATGGTGCAACGATTGACATCTCTTCCGGTGGCCTCGGCGTCGGCTATGCGGGAGAGCCTATCCCCGTCGGAACAGAGTTGCGCGTCACTATAAAAGCGCTCGATATTGAAGGGAAAGCGGGAAGGATCGTCTGGTCCTTCGGTGGTAGCGATGGTGCGAAATCCGGTCTTTTCTGGCTACAGCACTAACTCTTTGAGCCGATCCATTCGGTAATACTGGAGGAACCGGTGAAAGGGGGGCGAGGCGAGCGGATCGCTCTCCATGAAGAAGAGGTGGGAACTGCAATTGCAATCCGACGAGCCAAAGCGGTCCACCGCATCGTTCGCCAGCTTTTCGAGAACACCCGCCAGTTCACACTCCAGGTCGTCAGTCGTTCGAAAGGGGAGGGCGGCATGAACCGTCGCCACTTGCCTTAAATAGTCGATATGCCAGTGAAGATTTTTCCTTAACCTTTTATGCCTATCCAGCCGTTTTGAAAGGTTTTTCATTGCCGACCCCACATAGATGTAATACCCCTTTTCAAGCCGGATTGTTCCCAGCTTGCCCACCTCAATCGACGTCTCTTCATTGAGCCGAAGGATGAGGAGATAGCTCCCCCGGTCCTTCGCCTCACGCTCGACAACGTCCCAGAGGATGGGGATTTCCCGCACTTCAGGGAGAAGATTCAACGCTTCATCCCAGCCGCAGGTGAGCGCCATAATTTTGACGTCATTTCTCGCATTGTAGAGAGTGTGAGCGAACGCCAGGTCTGTGTGATATTCCGGCAGGAAGGCCTCCATTTTTGTGGAGTTGACGAGGAAGAGGACCGCCGTTTTGGTTCCCTCCTTTGACAAATGGGCAAGCTCCTCCACGTGCCGCCGACCGCGACCAGTGACGGCGTCTGGGAACATGGCGATCCTTTCGCCAAATAAGGTGCATGACTTGACCTCCAGGAGCAGATCACGTCCCTCGAAATTAAGGAGAAAGTCAAAACGGCTTCTGCCCACCGTCACTTCACTCTTTTTTATGACGGCACCCTTCAAAGAGGGGATTTTACCCGATTCGATAAGGCTGGCTACAGCCGCGTTCGTCCGGTGGGTATGGAGCATGACGGGGAGCCCGTCACGCTCGACGGCGACGGCCGTATAGGGCATCTTCCTTGTGGGATTATCGTCCCACTCCAAATAGACCGTTACGCCGGGGAACAGCAGTTCGGAAAGCCTGCCGGGGTTCGGTAGATAGGTGCGGATTTCCTCCCCCTTATGACGGCAGACGAGGATGAAGCGATTCGGGCGGGAAAGATAGACGGCCTTTTCTATGGGGCCGAAAAGACGCTCTCCCGTTTTTTGGGGTTCGCTATTTGCTCTTTTCACCGATGAACTGGTCTTCCTTATCGGCAAAAAAAATGTTGAAAGTGGTCAGGCTGCCGTACATGCGGGTGATATACTGGTGTATCTCCACCTTATCTTCGTCGGTTAGCCCGCTATGGGCATTGATTTTCTGCTCCAGCACACGCAATCGGTCGCGCACCATAACGATCTTGTGGAAGAAGCTGTCGATGGGAATGCTCTTCTCCTGGAGGTCTTTGTTGCCGGGCCGTATGATGATTTCGCCCCCTTCCCATTTCTTAGCCATTGTAAGTTCGGAGATGCCGAGCGTCTCGTCAAGCACCTCTTTTAGCACCTCTTTTAGTTCATCCCTCTCCATATCCAGCACCTCCACTGTTTGTTGAATTTTTTTAACGGTCCCCCGAAGGGCGTACCGGTCGCAGGGCTCCCGTTTGCAGTCGATGGGGCCGAGAGACGGCTTTTTGAGGCACGTCCCCTCCAGCAGGCCGTCCTGTTCCCCGATAATGACGTAGTACTCGCATTTGCCGCAAAGGGCGTCATAGGGGCAAATCTCTTTGATCTCTTCCGGAGCATCGATGCAATCTCCCGTATCGGGACATTCCGTTTTCATTCAATCTCCTTCAAATTATCCTGGAATTCAAGTGCGAGAATTGATTATATCTTATGTTTATTATTTATGCTTGTTGTCTTTTAAGCTTATAAATAGCTTTCTTTATCTTCCCACCCGCAGGCCGGAAAGAGAACGCACGTTTCGCAGAGCGGCTTTCTCGCCTTGCAGGTCTCCCGCCCATGCAGGATGAGGGCGATGTTAAAGCGGCTCCATTTCTCTTCCGGGATCGCCTTCATTAGGTCCTGTTCGATCCTGTCCGGATTCTTCGACACTGTAAGCCCGAGTCGGTTACTCAGCCGAATCATATGGGTGTCGACGGCAATCGTTTGCCGCCCGAAGGCGCCGCCGAGCACCACGTTGGCCGTCTTTCGGCCCACGCCGGGAAGCGACGTCAACTCCTCCATAGAACCGGGCACTTCGCCGAACTCATTGTCGACCTTCTCACAGGCGGCGAGGATCGCCTTCGCCTTGTTCCTGAAAAAACCTGTAGAGTGGATGTCCTCCTCGAAGGCAGCAGGATCGGCAGCCGCATAATCTCCCGCAGTCCTATACTTTACAAAAAGCTTTTCCGTCACTACGTTGACCCGCTTATCGGTACACTGCGCAGAAAGGATAGTGGCTATCAGCAACTCCAGCGGATTCGAAAAGTTGAGGGCAATCTTCGGCGAGGGATATTTCTGTAATAGTAGTTCTGTTATCTTTTTCCCGTCCGCCATTTTAACCGCCAAATGCATTTAGCCACGGACTTTCACGGACTAAACACTGATAATCTAAGAATTTTAGAACCTAATAAGTTCACCCTCCAGGAGAACCGGACTTGAAGGAGAGGAACGATTAACCTTCTCCTCCTTCAAGGGGGAGATTGAGAGGGGGATGGGTCAAAAATGGTACATTAGCAAATTCTCACGCCCTAAAAGCTCAAGCTAAAGCCGTTTGTGATCTCCACATCGTAGTTCCTGATGCCAATGGGCGGTCTGTTATCGTGTCGATAGTTCACGGAAAAGGTGAAATCGATCCTCTTCGTTAATGCAAAGGCGAAACCGCCGTCGAAGAGAATACGGTAATCTCCCGTGTCGGAAAATCTCGGCTGGTAGTAGAGGGTGCCCGAAAAGCGGGTTCCTTCGCTCGCCTGCCAGCGGCAGGAGAGATAGTTTGTCGAACGGGTGATCGTGGAAATCTCTTCCGGCGGGTAGTCGATCACCTCCCGCTCCCGCATGAGGCCGACACCAAAATAAAGACCTAGACTGCGGTCGTCCTCTTCCTCCTCGACGAGAACGGTTCTAATCCCTGTTCCGATAAGCCGCCTGTCTTCGAGGAGCGTAAAATCATTGTATCCCTTTTGAAGAAAACCTTCCACGGCGTACCTTTCCGTCATCGGCTTGATTCCCCGCAGATGAATAAAGCCCTTATTTAGATGGCGCACGTCATCCTTTTCGCCCCGCTGGTGGGAAAGAACAAGGAAGGTGCGGAAGCGCTCAGCGGCGTAATCGCTCCTGAGCGTTGTTTTATGGCTCGTCACGTCGGTGTTTCCCTCGATGTAGGAAAGGGTAAAGGAAAGCGATGAACTGAATCCCTTCTCTCCCGAATCTTTGCGCATCTTTTCGATATTGACGATAGCGGCGGCTTCACCGCAGAAAATCAGGTGGGTAAGACTAAGTATGAGGGAAGTGTAAACGATTTTGCGAATGGACATTGTGCGTAGACTATACACCATTTCGCCCGATTATTCAAAGCTGCGCTAACCATTTTTCCTTGACAGGAAGGCAGGGGCGGGTATGATTAAGCTGTTATGATCAAATTGATAATATTCGACCTCGACGGCACCCTCATCGACTCCCTGGAAGACATCACCGTGGCGCTGAACCACGCTGTTGCCCCACTGAACATACCCCCTAAGAGTGTAGCTGAGATGCGGGACCTTGTCGGTTCCGGCATATCCTTCGTCATAGAGCGGGTGCTCGGCGATGCGCTGAGTGATGAAAAAGAGGCCGTGCTGGACCGCTTCATCGAGCACTATTCCACCCATCTCGTCGTCCATACAGTGCTCTATCCCGGCGTAAGCGATACGCTTACCAAGTTGGATGGATACAAAATGGCAGTGGTTACAAACAAACGGAAGGCCCTTTCCGAGCGTGCGCTTACGGAGCTCGGCGTGGCGCACCACTTCACCGATATCCTCGGAAGCGACAGTGTAGGGGCCAAGAAACCGTCGCCCCTCCCCATCCTCCACCTGCTGGAGAAATATTCCATCCCCCCGGAGAAGGCGGTTATCGTAGGCGACAGCGAGATCGATGTTCAGGCAGGGAAAGCAGCGGGGATCAAAACTGTGGCCCTCACCTCGGGTTACCGGAATCCGGGTATGCTTCAAGAGGCCCATTTCATCCTCGACAACATACGGGAACTACCGGAGATTGTCGGGAAGTTGTAGGGCTGGCGCTAATAATTCCTTCCTGTACTAATGATTTTTCAAGCAACTCGACTTATACAACATTTCATAGTAATCCACAAAAAACTGTCTCCTCTCACTGTTGCACTTCAAATTTGAATGTAGCCTGACCTTCGCTTCCATAAAGCTATGGATGGACTTTGCGCGATGAGTGTGTCATAGTGTCAACTCACTGCCATTTAGCAGCTGGGCTTGCCCGGCATCCA
>CBDVDA010000130.1:0-10111 GCA_965372635.1 uncultured bacterium
CCGGGGGAAAAAGAAAGTCAACACCCAATGGACGCTCTACTGCATTTTGCATAATCTTAAAAAGATTCACAGGTACGGGATGGCATTCACATAAAGGAAAAAATGAGCGTGATAAAAGGAGTAAAAGCCTAAAGGAAGAGAGAAATTGAGGCAAAATTGATTGACAAACAATAAAGAGACGGTAAACTTGACCTAATCTTACTTTAAAGATTAAGAAAATGGATTCAAAAGGGAGAATGCCCTCTTCCTGAATCACTTATTCTACAGACTCGTTATCCTTTGCCTTGCCAACCAGACCGGCGTTGACTTGACGGAAGCATTGAAGGCAAATATGGAGAAGAAGTCGAACCGCGACCGTGACCGGCACCGGAATAATCCGAAGTTGAGATAAACCGAAGAGGCGTTATTAAAGAGATTTTAAGGGAGACTGATGACCGATTATATCAACCCGTCCCTCTTCGGGTTTAAAGTAAATACGATTATCGAAAAGCTGGATAAGTCCCACTTTGCCGTCGTCATCGACCGGAAGAGCCGGATTATCATGAAAGACGGGGAAAAGATTGTCGAAAAGGCGGTGGAGATAAGGGCCGCCCTGCCGGAAACGAAGGTGAGTCTAAAGACAAGTGTGCCGGTATGCAGCAAGACAGTGAGGCTGTTGACCGACTACTCTATTGATGTCCTTCCTTTTCAGGAGAATGACAAATGAAACCGGAAGGCTGTTTCTGTGATTACGACATGGATGAGCTTGTGGCCGTGGCAAGGAAACGGTTCGTTGAAAAGGTGCCCACCGTGGATCTTATGGAAAGCTCTCAAAGTTTGAAGGAGAAGGACGAGATCTGTATCGTTTCCCTGCTCGACGTAGATGATGAGAAACTGGAGGCGTTGATGAAGGAGAGTCTTATCGATGAAAAGTGCGACGTCATCTCCTGCCGGAGGCTGCTGAAAAAACAGATCAGCCGGAAACTCGGCGTACATGTGGGGTCATGAAACGCATCCGCCCGCCAAAGGGGCTTCGCCCCATCTTTCCGATTTTTCCACTGACGTGGTGATTTGCGAAAGAAGAGAGGCTGCCTGAAATGAAACCGATTGCGGAAGTGGCCGGGACGCTCAGCATCGGCCCTGACGAACTCATTTCCTATGGTCGTTACAAGGCGAAGATTCCCCTTTCCATAGAAGACCGGTTTAAGAATTTACCGAAGGGCAAATATGTTGCCCTAACGGCCATTACCCCCACCCCTTTTGGCGAAGGGAAGACGACGACTGCCATCGGCCTTACTGAGGCGCTCGGTTCCGTATTCAATAAGAAGGCGGTTTGCTGCCTCCGCCAGCCGAGCATGGGTCCCACCTTCAACATCAAAGGGGGCGCGGCAGGCGGCGGAAAAAGCCGGATCATCCCCGAAGACGATTTCAACCTCCATCTCACGGGCGACGTTCACGCCGCAGGAGCGGCGCACAACCTCGTTGCCGCCGCCATCGACAGCCGACTCTACCACGAAAGCCGCCAGAGTGACGCGTCACTCTCTTTTCATGGTGTGAAAAGACTCGATATCGATCCCGAAACCATCGTCTGGCGGCGGGTGCTCGATGTTTGCGACCGGTCGCTTAGGGAAATCGAGATCGGACTGAACGATCATCTGCTGAAAGACGGGTCACCTAGCCTTGCCTTCCCGAGGAGGAGCGCCTTCGATATTACCGAGGCGAGTGAACTGATGGCGCTGCTTGCCCTTTCCGAAAGTTTGGAAGACCTTCGAAAGCGGGTGGGGCGAGTCATGGTCGCTTTCGACCGGAAAGGGAGGCTCGTCACGCTGGAAGATCTCGGTGTGGCGGGCGCCGTGACGGTCATCCTGAAAGACGCCCTTCAGCCGAATTTGATGCAGACCACCGAGGGGCAGCCGGTTTTCATCCACTGCGGCCCTTTCGCCAATATCGCCCACGGCAATTCATCGATCATCGCTGATAGGATGGCCCTCGGTCTCGCCGACTACGTAGTGACAGAGGGAGGCTTCGGCAGTGATATTGGGCTGGAGAAATTTTTCAACATCAAGTGCCGCGCATCGGGACTCCTGCCGGACGTCGTCGTCCTCGTCGCCACTGTGCGGGCTCTCAAACTCCAGGGGGGCGGTCCGCCGGTTAAGCCGGGGCAAGCGCTACCTGACGCCTATAGTTCGGAGAACCTTTCTCTGCTGGAGGCGGGCCTGGAAAACCTGGCGGCCCACATGGGCATCGTGAAGCGCTTCGGCGTTCCTCTCGTGGTGGCCGTCAACCGTTTCGCTTCCGATTCCGGGGAGGAGATCGACCGGGTCTGCCGGTATGCCATCGAGAAGAGGGCGGCAGCCGCCGTTCCGACGGACCACTTCGAAAAGGGGGGCGAAGGGGCGGCAACCCTTGCCGAGGCGGTGATGTCCGCCTGCGAACTCCCCTCAGAGGGAAAGCCGCTCTACCCCGACGACTGGCCGATCAAAAAGAAAATAGATATCATAGCGCGGGAGATATACGGCGCCGAAGGGGTTGATTTCATGCCGGAGGCGGAGAAGGCGATCGAAAACTTCGAAAGGCTCGGCTTCGACCACCTCCCCATCTGCATGGCGAAGAGTCCCTACAGCCTCAGCCATGATCCGGCGCTCAAGGGTGCGCCGAAGGGGTTTGTCCTTCCTGTCAAAGAGGTGCGGGTCAGTGCGGGGGCGGGGTTCATCTACGCCCTTGCGGGGGAGATTAACACCATGCCGGGGATGGCGACTCATCCCGCCTTCATGCATGTCGATATCGATGTGAAAACGGGCAAGGTGAAAGGACTTTATTAATTAATGCAAAAAAAATAATTGGCCACGGACTTTCACGGACAAAAGAAAAGATATTTTATAGCCGCTTACGCGGGAAGATCAAAAGAAATTTCACCACAGAGGACACAGAGAACACAGAGAACACGGAGAACACAGAGAACACGGAGAACACAGAGAACACGGAGAACACAGAGAACACGGAGAAGGGCAAAACAATAGCCACGGATTTTAGCTTCGCAGAATCACTCAATGGTTTTAATCCGCTTTTATCCGTCTAATCCGCGTCATCTGCGTTCTATTGTTCTTGTCCGTGAAAGTCCGTGGCAAATGTTTTTTAGTTGATTCGGTAGGGATGATGATATGAATGATAAATTTCTTTATACTCCCACCCTCTCTTTTCGAAAGAAATTGGAAAAGGTGAAAGGCGAAAACCCGGAAGGGTACGAGCGGATTCGCTCGGTCATCGACCGGCTGCTGGAAAACCCCGCCAATGGAGACGGCAAGATGCACGGCCACTACAACGGGCGGATGAAAAAGTATGTGGGGCGAAAGGACTACCGGCTCATTTACCACTGGTGCGAACTCTGCCGGAAGGAGAACAAACGGCTTGAAAATAAGTGCGACAACTGCCACACTATCCCCGACCGGAGCGTCATCTTCTTTGACCTCTATCACAAGAAGGACGCCGCAAGGTATAAACGGATTCAGCGGTGAGTCAACTCAAAATGCGTAATAAATCAAGGAGGGTAGGTTAAAGGTGAAGAATGCCATTTCTATCAAGGCGATTGTTCTCGGATTTTTGACGGATGTGGTGGGGTCCATCGTTTTCAGCATCGCCTTTCCGCTGCTGCTCGCCATCATCCTCGCCTCCACGGGCTATAGCGGGGAGGAACTGGAACCGAGGCTGATGGAGGTGGCCAAGAGCAAGTCCTACGTTATGCTCACCTTGGTTGCAGGGCTCGGATTTACTCTGCTCGGCGGTTACGTGGCGGGGCGGATGGCAAAGTCGGGGGAATATTTCCATTCAGGCGCCGTGGGGCTGCTCAATATCCTCTTCGGCCTTTTTCTCATCAGTCGATTTACGGCGTGGTACAATATGCTCGCCTTTGCCCTCGTTTTCCCGGTCGCCGTCATGGGGGGGCACCTGGCGAAGAAGAAAAAGAGGACGCTGCCACCCGCAAGGCCATCGGTTTCAGATCTGCATTAATTCTGAAAGATGCATTTGCCACTGGCTTTCACGGACAAGAGCGGCCCCGGCCTCTCGCAAAGACGCAAAGGGCGCAAAGAAAAACAACACCTTCTATGGCCGCTGCGCGGGAAGATCAAAAGAAATTTCACCGCAGAGGAGAGCAAATTATCTGACAAGGATTGACAGGATAAGCAAGATTAAATCCTGATAATCCTGTTCATCCCTGTTAAAGAGGTTCTCAGGTTAATATTAAAATACTGAGGAATGTATGAACTTCTCAGCTATTGCAAAACCGCTCACAGATAATCAACCCCCAGACGACGGCTGCATTAATAAGGCTCAGCATGACGGCGGCGGAGCCCATGTCTTTGGCGCGGCCCGATAAGGGGTGGTGGTCGGTTCCGATGCGGTCAACCACCGCTTCCACAGCGGAGTTGAGGACTTCGGTGATGAGGACGATGAAGACGGAGGCGATGAGCAGGGCGCGTTGAACCGCCGTTTCCCCCAGCCAGAAGGCGGCGGGAATCATGACGATGGAGAGGAGGAGTTCCTGCCGGAAGGCTTCCTCTTCCTTCCAGGTCGCTTTCAATCCCGCTATTGAATAGCCGGTTGCATTGATGAGTCGCTTAATTCCTGTTGCGCCCTTTGGCAATTTAGGGTTTCCTTCCTAAAGAGAAACAATCATTTTCATGTGAACATACTTTTCTTTGACGGCCAAAGAAAAGTATGCAAAAGAAAGGCCGCCAAAAAACTTGGCCTTCGGCTCCCCTTGCTCCGCAGTTGTCTGAGGCGGTCACAAAAACTCGCTTCGCTCAGACAGTTTGTGACCTTCTTCCTCATACAACTGCTCCACTCGGCTGCGTTTTAAAGGGAATGAAAAACAGGCCCTTTCAGCGTGGATTCTTTACTCAAAGTGGAGCACGTTCAAATTTGGTCTATTATGTCATAAAGAAGATTTGTTTTTAAGAACTAAATCTGTTTTTATTAGAGGCGGTGCGAGAGGTCTTTGAAGCTGAAGGAGAGGAGGTCCGGTTTTTCCATCCCCTTATGCTGGACGAGTACCTTGAAGGCGCCCCCCATCCTTTCGGGCATGAGGAGTTTTTTTATGGCGAGATTTTCGGCGTAGGCGTCGCCGCTGAAAGTTTCTCCCTGCGCCTTGAATTCGTCGAAGACGCCGAGCCCCATGAGGAAATGGAACTGCTCGCAAAAACCGGACACTTCCAGCCCCGCTTTCAGTCCCGCCTCGGCGAGGGCGGTGAAATCCACATGGGCCGTCATGTCCTGTTGCCCCACCCGTTCGTAGGGGTTGTCGGAAAGGGTGTGCCTGTAGTAGCAGAGAAGCGTCCCCTCCCTCCTTACGGGGGAATAGTAATCTCCTGCCGGGTAGCCGTAGTCGATGGTGATGACCACTCCTTTTTTCAGATGCGCCCCCACCTCCGTGATCCACGCCTGCCCGTCGAGGTTCACCTCCGTCGTGTAGCCCTCGTTGAAATCGCCCCCTATTTTTTCAAGGGCCTTTGTCAACTCTCCTGAAGAGAGCGGCCCCGTGCCTTCACAAAAACCATCATCACTCGTCTCGACGTAGATTTCCCGCCAGTTCTCGCCATCGAAGGCGGCGCGATGGACGGGGAAGGCGTCGATCAGTTCGTTGGAAAAGACGACCGCCTCCGGCGCTCTTTCGAGCGCCTCTGCCATCGATTCAAACCAAGTGACTTTCCCCGAATGTTCGTTCTCCGAGAGGGTCTCCTCTTGCAACTTTCTCAGTGAGGGACTTTTTTCGACGATGCTGTAACGGAGTGAATCGTAGAGTTCCTCGTCCCTCTCCTTCGCGGCATCGAGGATTTGCAACGCCAGGCTCCCTTTGCCTGCGCCCGCTTCGATCACGTGGAAGACGCCTTCCGGTGCGATGATTTCCCGTAGCTCGGCGAACTGCTTCATGAGGGAGACGCCGAAGACTCTGTGCACGTCGGGGCTCGTGTAGTAATCTCCTTCGCGACCGATCTTATCCTCAACTGTCATGTAGTAGCCGAGGCGGGGGTGGTAGAGCGCTTCCTCCATGAAATCCCGGAAGGTGATCCTTCTTTCACTTTCGATCCTCTCCCTGATAATGGCGTCCAGTCCGGGAGCGGGGGGAGAACTCATGTCCGGCGCTTTTCCGTGACCATCCGGCTTGCAGCAGCAGATGCACCCGAATCGAGAAGGGCCTTCATCTTGCCGTCCTGGAAGGCGTGGTAGTTGCGCTCAAAGAAGAGGGCGTCGGGGAAGGGTGCGTAGCCCAGCTTAACGATGCAGGGGGCAGGACCGACGGGGGTCGCCTCGGTGATGTCGGGGAGAAGGGATGAAAGGGCTGCCGCCGTTTTTTTGTCGAGGGAGGTGTTGGCAAGCCGCTCTCCTGACGGGTCGTAAAGGGAGAGGGCGATTCGCTCGGTTGGCGAACCGTCGCCGCCCTGTCCCTGCGGTGCGATGCAGAGGATTTTATCTTTACCGAGTTCTTTTTTTAACTCTGCGGTGAAGGAGTTTTCCTCTTTTGTTCCATTCTCGATCTTTTTAAAGAAGTGTGTTTGAAGACACTCCCTGTCTATGAAGCCCTTCATCTGTGTGCCCGATTCGAAATAGAACATGCCCGGTTTGATGTGAAAGTCGGGTGTGGTGATCTCTTCGGCGCAGAGCGGGCAGTAGGGGACGACTGACTGGATAAGTTGTTTGTATTTCCTGTCGTTCTCAGTTTCGGCGTGGAAGTGGGTCGTCCTGTAGCTTAGCCACGCTTTCGGCGTCGTCAGGGCATCGAGTTTTCCGAGCACTTCTTTTGTAACGGAAGCGAACCCCTGGTGGACCTGTGTGCTCCTCGCATGGTTGATGACGGGGTAGACCTCGAAGGCGATGTTGGTGTTTAGAGATTCCACTTTCGGGCTTTTCGGGATGGAGGCCTTCAACAGGGTATAATCTCTTTCCGTGGCGAGGAAGCGGAGGAACTGGTCCATGGAGATGGTGTTATTTTTGAACTTCACCATGCCGTCCACGATGGAGGGGAGAAGAAGTATCTCCGGCTGTTTAACGCCCGATTCTTCATAGAAATCGGTCATCCCTTTTATGTTGTTCAGCGAGGGAAGATCTTTTACGGGAACGATGACCATGTCGGAGGCGAGGAGCGCCGACTTGGTAAAATAGTCGAGCGTTGGGCGCGTGTCCATGATGATAATGCCGCCTAAAGCTGATTCGGAGAGCCTGTTGCTCAGGTGATCGATTCCGGCGTCGCCGGAGTCGAGCCGCCTCGAACTCGGGATGAAACCGACGCCGTACTGGCCCAACTCAACCAACTTTTCTACCTCGACGCCGTCGAAGAGGTGCTGCACGGAAAAGTCGTGCGGCTTTTTTTTGATGGAGAGCATCCGATCTACGGTGAAGTGGTTGTCGAATGAGAAGAGGGTGACGGGGAGGTCTTCCCGCATCGCCTTCAGGTAGACGGCGAGGTTGGTGGCGATTGTCGTTTTTCCGACGCCTCCTTTTTCACAGGCGATGGTGATGACTTTTGGGAAATTCATGAGGCTATATTATCGTGTCTGGAGTTGGCAAGTCAATAATCGTAGGGGCAGACCCGCGTGTCTGCCCGGATAATGACGAAATGAAAAACAAGGGCACACACACGGGTGCGCCCCTACAGCAATCAAAATAACGGCGTAAGGGACCATTTCGTTGTTATAATTGTAGGGGCATCTCTTGTGGGTGCCCAAGATTAAGGGCAGGCACAAGACCTGCCCCTACAGGAGCCAAACGGTTTAGGTTGTTTTAAGCTAATTTGCCTGCGAGATCACCTTTTTCGTGTGGGTGATCTCCAGCGAGAGGGACGCCAGGTTGAGCAGGATCATGATGGCGTCCACGCTTTTGCAGGGAGGGGTGCCGGGGAGGGTGTCGCCGTAGAGAAGGCCTGCCACCCTGTTCTCTACGATCATGGGGAGGATAATGATTTTTTCGGGGATCTCTTTGCCCATTTTTTTAAGTATGGGGAGAAGAGAGGGGTCCACTCTCCCCTCGTAGGGTTCCCGTTTCTCGGCCACCATCTTTATAATGTCGATGCTGTTGGTTGGGAAGGAGAACCCTTTCAGCTTTTCCTTAAAAGCATCGTTATCGGACCCCTTGCAGGAACTGACGCCGTTGAAGGCGATATATTCACCTTTCCTTGTGAGGAAGATGACCGCCCTGTCGAGTTCTTTTGATGCGTAATTCAATATGCTGTTGGAAATGGAGTTAACGTTGTGGTCTTTAATGAGGGCGTCGCTCGTCTCCTTCAGAAAACCGAGTTCGTCTACCTTGGTTTCCATCGTTTTCTCTACGGCACTCAGTTCCAGCTTTGTTGAAAAAAGCTCTTCCATCAGTTCGTTCCGGATGATATCGAGGTGGTCTTTTTCGATGTAGACCTCTCTTCGCCGGATAATGTTTTCGATAGAAAGTGAAACTTCCTCCATGTAGTTATCGAAAAGCGCGTCCAGCTCATCGGGTTTTGCCTTCGTCCGGTCCGGCTTTGCAATGTAATAGTAGACCCCCCAGAAAAGCGCCTTCTGTTTCGTGCTCGGGTCGGGGTAGGCGGTGGTCATAATGACGGGAATGTGGGAATACTCTTCCTGGATAATTTCGAGGAGTTCCATGCCGCCGAACATTCCCTTGCCGCTTATGGTCGGCATAACGAGGTCCGTCAGCACCACGGGAGAGGTGCCGCTCTCTTCGTATTCGACCAGTTTCTCCACCGCTTCCTTTGGCGTGGAGACCGACTCTACCTCGAAGCCGAAGGTGTTCAGCTTGTCGGTGATGACCTGGCGCATGAGCATCTCGTCCTCTACGAGCAGGACCACCTCTTTCGGTTTGAAGGCGCGAAGCTTGTCGCTTAAGGCATCGAGGCGGTTTGTGATCTCCCCCTTGATGGAGGCCGCCTTCTCCTTTTTTTCCTTTTTCTTCTCTTCATGCGTTTCATCGACCGACTCCTTCAGGAACTGCTCAATTTCGTCTTCGGCGAGGATTTTGGGGTCGAGAAGGATGGTTGCGGGGATGTCTTTGTCGAGGTTCGGGTCGAACCTGAAAAAGCCGTCCTCCCAGAAGCTCATGCCGTAAATCACTTCCTTGATCTGGAGGAGGATCAGCTTCTCCAGATCGATATTGTCGATAAAGCCGAGTTCGATGAGCATATCGCCGAGATGCGTGCCCTTCGGCTTTTCCTTCTGCGCCTTCAGCGCCTTTTGGACCTGGACTTCGGTCACCATGCCGAGTTCGATTACCTTCCGCCCCAGTTTTTCCGTGCTCTTCGACGACGACGCCATGGCGACCTTCCCGTCTTTCAGGCAGACGGTGCCGATGCCGTAGTAACTCTTGATGTTGAGGATGCCTGTTGCTTCTTCCTCCCGGAGTTCCTTCAGGAGGTCCACCAGTTTTTTGACCTTCAGGCTGCCGCTGATGCTCATTTTGTTTCCTTTTTAATAATCGTTATGATCGGATTTTACTAGATGCGTTTCCGAAGCTCAAGCAAATAGGCCAAATTTGTCAAAAAAACAGGAATTGCCGCCTCGAGGCCGGGATAGCGCTCGCAATGGGTTTCTCCCCGGAGTATACTTAAAAGGAGAGGCCTCTTTTCTGGAGAGATGTGGGCGGACAAGAGGATTCCTTCAAATTTTGACAAATAAATATTAGATGATATAGTCAATATAATGTCCTGAATTTATAGCAGGTCTGCGTGAGACAAATGGACAAAATGGGAAAGAAAAATAAAAAAGACCTTATTGGCGAGCTTCGAGCCGGGAACAGAGAAATCTCCGAAATATTGGAATCGCTGGAGAGCCGGGAAAAGCAGTTCCGTTCCGTCGTCGAGACTGCAAGAGAGGCGATCATCTCGGTTAATTCGGATGATGAAATCATCTTCTGGAATCAGGGGGCCGAAACCATTTTCGGTTATTCGTCTGATGAGATGCTGGGCAAATCGGTGACCGCCGTAATGCCGGAGCAGTATCGTGCGTTGCATAAGAAAGGTCTGAAACGTGTAGTTAAGACCGGCAAGTCAAAGGTTATTGGTCAGACCGTTGAACTATTGGGTTTAAGAAAGGACGGCAGTGAATTCCCTGTTGAACTCTCACTGGCAAAATGGGCGGTGGGCGGAGAG
>CBDVDA010000131.1:0-9987 GCA_965372635.1 uncultured bacterium
GCTTTAAATATACAATGTTAGATGGTTTCAATTAAAAGTTAACCGGACAGTAGTGTAATTATGTAGCAAAAAATGCTACATAACATGATAATTCTTGCCAAATGTAGCAAATCTGCTATTTTCTTTCTAAAGCATATACAATAATCCCTGAATGTCAAATTCTTTCTTTTATTACGAGGTATTGAATGCAATATAAGCCAAAGAAGCTGCTTGAAAAAGTGAGTGACGTGCTCAGGACCAAGCATCGCGCTCTAAGTACTGAAAGGGCCTATTTATCGTGAATCAGGAAGGTTATCCTTTATCACAACAAGCGTCACCCTAAGGAAATGGGAGAAAGGGAGATAGAGAGATTTCTGACCCATCTCGCCGTAAATGACAGAGTGGCGGCATCTACTCAAAACCAGGCTTTCAATGCACTTCTGTTTCTCTATAGAGATGTTCTCAAAATGCCCCTTGATGAATCTATTCAGTCGGTAAGGGCAGACCGACCGAAAAAAATGCCTGTAGTCATGACGAAGGAAGAGGTTTTTCAGGTAATCAGTCTCGTCTCAGAACGGAATCGTCTCATGGTGAAACTTCTGCATGGGTGCGGCATGAGGCTTATGGAGTGCACCCGGCTGCGAGTGAAGGACGTGGATTTTTCAGGGAACCAGATCATGATTCGTGACGCCAAAGGCCAGAAGGACAGGGTTGTTATGTTGCCCGAAACCTTGCAGCCGGGGTTTGAAATGCAGGTAAAAAAAGTGGAGACGATTCATGAAAAGGATATGGAAGATGGGTGCGGTGAAGTTTATCTGCCTTATGCTCTTGCGAGGAAATATCCCCATGCACCGAGACAGATTGGTTGGAAATATCTTTTTCCTGCGTCAAGGCTCTCTGAAGATCTGAGGTCAGGCAAGAGGATGAGGCATCACGTTTATAAAAGCAATCTTCAAAAAGCGGTTAGCAATGCGGTAAAAGCGACTGGTATTCGAAAAGGCGTGACCTGCCACACCTTCAGACACAGATTTGCTACCCATCTCCTTAAGGATAGGTACGATATACGTACGGTACAAGAACTTCTAGGTCATAAGGACGTGAGCACCACGATGATCTATACCCATGTGCTCAACAGAGGAGGGAAGGGCGTTAAAAGCCCGATTGATGCGATGGCATGACCTTGTCTGCAATTTTAGGTTTCCTCGCCTTAACGCAGACCCTCATCGGGGCGGGATACCCTTCCACCGTTTTCGACGTGTCAGTTGGATCGAGAAAATCTTTCAGGCTTTCCCAGGGGGCGAGGTTCGTCGTCCGCTGTTCCTCCCCCGTCGTTGTCTCTACGCTGAAGCACTCCACTTCCCTGAAACCGGTCCGCTTCGCCCAGTTGACGAGGCACTCGGCTGTTGGAACAAACCAGACGTTTCTCGCCTTGGCGTAGCGGCCTTCCGGAAAGAGGGCGTGGCTCCCCTCGCCGGGGATCGCCTGCGCTTCGAGGATGAGCTGCCCCCCCGGCTTCAGGCTGTCGAAGAGGCCCGAGAGTACGTCAATGGGATTCCGGTTGTGATAGAGGACGCCGAGGCAGAGGACGACGTCGAAGAGTTCTCGAAAAAAGTGAAGATGTTCTGCGCCGAGGAGTTCGAACTTGAGGGTCTCTTGGCGGGCGAAACGATTGACGAAGTTGAACTGGTGAAGAAATCGGGCCATGGGGTCGAAGCCGATGACGAGCTTCGGCTTTTGATGGGCCATGCGGAACATGTAGTAGCCGTTGTTGCATCCCACGTCGGCCACGTTCTTCCCTTTAAGCGGGTCGAGGTGAGGGACGATGCGGTCCCATTTGAGGTTGCTCTGCCACTCGGCGTCTATTTCATGGCCGAAGAGGCGAAAAGGCCCTTTTCGCCAGGGGAGAAGTTTTTTCATCGAGGCGAGCAGAATTTCATGTTCCGCAGGCGTGAGTTCCCCCTCCTCACCTACAACGACGGCGTCTTTTGACAGGTCTACGAGACAACTTTGAAAGGGCGAAAGCCCCTCCACTGCCTCCCGGAAGGGGAGGGCTCCCTTCTTTTCGAGCCACGCGGCCCGCTCTTCCCGAAGTTTGTTTATTTCCGGAAGATTAATCCTCTCCTCAAATTCTGTCAGGTAATCGTCCATTATTTGACCGCCAGGAAGGAAGCGAAGTTGAACCACTTGAAGAAGATCGCTGTTTTTTTAAAACCGGCCTCTTTGAGCAACGCCATTTCACTCTCCACGCTTAAAGGGACGAGAACCTTGTCGAGCGCCTCCCGCTTTGCCGAGATTTCGAGTTCGCTGTAACCCATCTCTCTTTTGAAGTCGTGGTATTTCCCCACAAACCGTTCGCTCAGTTCAGGGTCATCCTCTGTTACCTTCTCCGAAAGGAGGAGTGCCCCTCCCTCTTCGAGGGCATTAAATATTCTACCAAGAAGCTTTGGTCGGTTCTCCGGGGGGATGAACTGGAGGGTGTAGTTCATGATGACTACGCCCGCCTTTTCGAGGGGCGCATCCATGATGTCGCTCCGGACGAGCTCGATCTTCTCTTTTAGGCCTGCCGTTACGATCTTCTCTTTCGCCTTTTTAAGGATCGGGGCCGATGCATCGACGCCGGTGAGACGGATGGAATCATCGTTTAATCTTCCGGCAACCCCGATGAGAGTGGTGGCGGTGGAGCAGCCGAGGTCGTAGATTTTCGTTTTGGGAAGGGCGTAATCAGCGGCAAGCTCGGCCACCATGGCCTGCACCTCTTCGTAGTGCGGGATGGAGCGGGAGAGCATGTCGTCAAAGACGCCCGCCACCTTTTCATCGAACCTGAAACTGCCGGGCACGGCCCCCGATTTAAAGAGCGTATCCTTCATCGCTTACCCTGTTAGATATTCCCGCGAAGACGTTGTTTGATCTTAATAATCTCACGGAGAATAGCAAGGCCATGCCTCGCCATGGAGACGCGGCTGTCGGCGTCGTTTATCCAGCGGACGGGACGTTCTGAAATTGAGTAGTCCTTCATCTTTGCCAAAAGCAGCACCTCCACGTCGAAGGCGAAACCGTCCGTCCGGCAGAGTTCAAAAATCTCTTTTGCCGCATCTTTTCTGAAGGCCTTGAAGCCGCACTGCGTATCCGAGTAGGGGAGGCCGAGGAGAAGGCGGATGGTCCGGTTGAACGTCTTCCCGAGGAGGACGCGGTAGAGGGGCTGCCGCTTTTCAATGCGCGCGCCTGGCAGCGTCCTCACGCCGATGACGATGTCGGCCCCTGCCTGAAAGGCTTCTTCGAAACGCTGCCACTCCTCAATGGGGGTGGAAAGGTCTGCGTCGCTAAAGAGAATCAACTCCCCCTTTGCGGCGAGAACGCCGTCCCGAACGGCCGCGCCTTTCCCCCGGTTGCTTTCGAGTCTGGACAGCTTCAGGTAGGGGATTTGTTCGCCCAGTTCTTTTACGACGGTGGATGTGTCGTCTTCGCTTCCATCATCAACGACGATAATCTCCAGCGGTTTTGATTCTTCCGGGAAATAGGCGTCTATGGCAAGAAGACTCTTCGGGAGTCTTCTCGCCTCGTTGTAGGCCGGGATGATGATACTTAAGCGCTCTTTCACCGGCTGTTCGCGCCTCCTTTCTCTTCGCACTGTGAGAGATAACGCGATGCCTTTGTCTTCCGCTCCTTTGATGCGTCAGGCGAGAGGAGATAGGTCTTCCAGAGAGGGACAGCCTTTGCACAATTACCCCGTTCCTGATAGCTGAGTGCAAGTCCGTAGAGGGCGGGCTTGAAAAACCCCGATTCCCATGCTTTCCTGAATGTCTTTTCCGCTTTAGCGGGGCGTCCCGTGTCGAGAAGGAGGAAACCTATATTAGCGAGTGTTTTGACATGCTTTGGGTTTTCATCCAGGTAACGGTTGAAATACTCTTCCGCTTTTTTGTAGTCCTGACGCTGATAGAGGGCGAGGGCGTAGAGATAGAGGGGCTCCCCCTTTTTCGGGTTGGCGGAAAAGTGGCGTTCGAACGCTTTTGTTGCCATTTTCGGTTTTTTCGCCTGCAAGTAGAGTCTCCCTAGTGTTGCCCCGATGTCGTAGTGGAGAATTGCGAGTTCTTCGTTCGCCGACAGCGCTTTCTCGTAGGCCTCGGTTGCCTCTTTTAAGCGGTCCGTCAACTGGTGGACGTATCCGAGGTAGAGGTAGGGTTTAAAACTGCCGGGACTGGCGGCAAGGGCCTTTTCAATTTCCGAGATGACGGCGGCAACCTTTCCCGCTTTAACCGGTTTTGCGAGGTAGGCGTAATCGAGAGACAGGGGGGAAATGTACGTGTATTCCAGGGGAAGGATAAAACTTTCGGGTACCAGGTTTTGGCGGGCATAGACGAGCGATATGTCGTCCCAGTAGATAAGGCGCCAGACCGGGTCGGTAACGAGGTAACCTTCGAACTCGTTTTTTCCGGCATAATCGATGACGGCGATCTGGAAACCGTACTGTTTCATCATGTTGCGGTAGCGGGTGAAACTGTAGATGTCGAGTTCGGCCTGGAGGCCGGCAAAGATTTCGTCCCGTCCGTCCATTGCTACGCGGAAGCGGGGAAAGAGGGCCCATGTGAGGTAACCGCCGAAACGCTTGTTGTTGTAGAGTCGCACATCCTGAAGATTCGTCGATTTCAGGAAACGGACCGCGCCTCTCGGGATAAAACTCTCATTGACGCCGAGCCCCCAGCGGTATGTTTTCCCCGGTGTGTAGGCTGTTGTAAAGCCCCACGCCATGAGCAGGAGAACGCACCCGCAGGCGAGTGTCTGGCGAAGCGAGGACGGATGCACCGGTGCGAACCTGCCTAAGAGGGACCCCTCTTCCGTCAGCAACGTTAACCTGGCGGCCGTATAAGGGGCCGTGGCAAAGACGAAGATGGCGATATAGCGGGCGCTGCGGATGGCGAGGGCGAGGGTGAGGAGAAAGACGGCAGCCTCCAAAAGGGAGGGCCTTTTTTTTGCGGCTGTTGCCAGCCAGATGATTGTTGAAAAGGCGAAAAACCCCCAGAAAAGGGGGTAGCCGCCAAGGGTTGGCGGCATGAACTCTTCGTTTGAGACTGTTTTTGAGGCTGTTGTGGAAATGAAAAGGTCTTTCATAGAAATGACCGTTTCCAGCCCCCCCGGATTTGCGAGCATGGCGACAAGCGAAAGAAGGAAAAGGCCTGCCGGGAAGAGATCACGCCGGAAAAGAAGTGCGCCCGCCGCCCAGGCGCCGAAAAAAAGATAGCCCAGTGGAAAGCTGCCGTGCAGGTTGACCCAGAGCACCATCAGGGGGAGTGTTAATAAAACAAGCGCTTTCCCCCGGGTCCTGTCGTAATTTTCGAGAAGCAGGAGAAGTACGCCCGCCAGGAGAAAAAAAAAGATGTGAGGGCGGACCATGAAGCGGAACCGGGCGGAAAGAAGCGCCCAGGTGAGAACTGCTGTCAGCAGCCAGATGCCAGCGCCGAGGTTTCTTCCCCGAAACCAGGCGGCAAGGGCGGCAAGGGCGGCGATGGACGCGGAAACAAGGCCGAGTCCCTCCAGACCGCCCGATTGGTGGACGAGGTAGAAGAAGACCTCGGCAAGCCACTCGTGGGGCAGCCATTTGGCCCCTGCCATGGTGTGAGAAAAGGCTTCTTCCAGGAGGATGCGGCCCGATTGCAGCGTCAACTCCCCCGCCTTCATATGCCACCAGATGTCGTAATTCTCGATCTTCCTTAAGGCGAGAAGAAAGGCAAACCCGGCTGTCATGAGGGCAGAGACAGTGGCGGCCGTTTTGGCTCCGCCACTATCCGGTTGCATAATCGTGTCACTCATCAGTTGGGAGGCTCGGTGCTCAAGAGGGATTTTAGAAGGTTCACAGTAGTTAAATGGGAAAATTTCTCGTCTAGCATGAAAATATTCAGGTAGATGCCGGAACCTCTATAGAGGGATTGCAAAACCTCTATTTTTAGGTAATTTTTCTTTCTCATAATACACGTTATGAAGAAAATTTGCAAAGCCTGATAGAGAGTTCCACTTTCCCTCTCCCTTTACTTTTTGGCGGCGGTGCGATGCAGAATAAAAGGGTTCAAACTTCTTGATAAATGCGCGCCTTTTCTATAAAATCAAAGAACTATGATACGGGAAAGAAAGCTTTATTTAAAAACCTTCGGCTGCCAGATGAACGATGCCGATTCGAGCAAGATAAAAAGCCTGCTCGGCGAGTTGAACATCGGCACTACGGAGGAACCGAAGGAGGCCGATATCATCCTGCTGAACACCTGTACCATCCGGTGGAAGGCGGAGCATAAAGTTTACAGCGAGCTTGGCCGGTTCAGGAAAATCAAGGAAAAGAGGCCGAATCTCATTATCGGGGTCGGCGGCTGCGTGGCCCAGCAGGAGAGGGACAAGATGTTCAAGCAGGCGCCCCACCTCGATATCGTTTTTGGGACACACAATATTCACCGTTTGCCGGAAATGATAAAAGCGGTAGAGTTAACCAGGAACCAGGTGTCGGAAACGGAGTTCTTCGATTCTCCCGAGCCGCTCGTTTATCCCGCGTCCGAAGAGGGCGGAATCAAGGCCTACGTTAACGTCATGCGGGGGTGCAATAATTTCTGTTCCTACTGCATCGTCCCCTATGTTCGGGGGCGGGAGACGAGCCGTCCAAGCGACGAAGTTTTGGAAGAGGTGAGAAGGCTCGCCCACGAGGGGGTGAAGGAGGTGACCCTTCTCGGCCAGAATGTAAATTCCTACGGAAACGGCGTCACGGGGGAAGTCAGCTTTGCCCGGCTTATTGGGATGATTGCCCGCGTTGATGGCATCGAGCGGATCCGTTTTGCCACCTCCCACCCGAAGGACCTCTCAGATGAACTGATCGACGCCTTCGGCGAGGTAGAGAAACTCTGTGAACACCTGCACTTGCCGGTACAGTCCGGCTCCGACCGGATTCTCGAAAAAATGAACAGAGGTTACAGCGTTGCCTCCTATCTGGATAAGGTGAAACAACTGAGGAGGGTAAGCCCGGGAATTGCCATCACCACTGACATTATCGTTGGATTCCCCGGCGAGAGTCCGGAAGATTTTGCCGAAACCCTTCGCCTTATGGAGAGAATCGGTTATGACGGTTCTTTTTCATTCAAATATTCGAAGCGGCCGGGGACTCAAGCGGCCGAGTTGGCCGATCACACACCAGAGGATGAAAAGGATGAACGACTGGCTGCCCTGAAGGAATTGCAACAGAAGATGTCGCTCGAAAAAAACAGCGCCCACGTGGGGCAGGTAAGGCAGGTGCTCGTGGAAAGGGTAAGCAAAAAAGGGGAAGGAATGCTAATGGGCAGGACCTCGGAGAACAAGGTGGTCAACTTCCCCGGCGACGAGACCCTGATTGGAAAACTGGTGCCGCTCAATATTATCAGTGGACAGGTCAATTCTCTTCTTGGCGAATGTTTTCAAATCCACTAAGCGGTGCCATGCAAGGTATTAAAAAAGACTTGAGCTAAGAAAGGCTGCGATTACTTGATATGAAATTCATCGACATGAAGGTAACAGGAGTGATAGTCGATCCTTCGAGTCATTCGCCCATGGTGATCCTGAAGGACCGGGACGAGAAGACTGTGCTCCCCATCTGGATCGGGATTATGGAGGCGGCTTCCATCCTGACGGAACTGGAAAACATAGAACTGGAACGCCCCATGACCCACGACCTGACGAAAAATATTATCGCCGGTCTCCATTCTGAAATCCTCAACATCAAAGTGACGGCCATGAAGGGCAATATTTTTTACGCGGCCATTTTCCTTCGTACGGAGTCAGGCAAGATCATCGAGATGGATTCAAGACCGAGCGACGCTATTGCCCTCGCCATGCGCTGCAGTGTGCCGATTCTTGTGAATGAAGATGTGATTTCCAGCTCACAAGAGATCGATCTCACCTCGGAGGCGTTGAAAGGGAAGAGCCGGGAGGAGTTGGAAGGCATTCTTGAAAACCTCGACGCAGAAGATTTCGGCAAGTATAAAATGTAGCAGCCTTCCTGCCCTGACTAAAGGAGATAACGCTATAAACAAACCATTAAAAATACTTGTTCTGTGGACGCCTGTTATCTGTTACGCCGCGCTCATCTTTTATCTCTCCTCCCTCCCCGCTCCTCTTCCGAAGGGCTTTACCTTTTTATATATGGATAAGGGGCTGCACTTCCTGGAATACGCCCTGCTCGGCTCGCTCCTCTTCAGTGCGATCCGCCATGAAACGACCTTGAAAAGAGCATTTTTTGCCTCTTTTACCCTTGCCTCATTTTACGGGATGACCGATGAGTACCACCAGCATTTCGTCGCTATGCGAGAATCCGATATTGCCGACGTTGCCGCCGATCTCTTCGGCGCGCTGACTGGCGCTTCCGCTGGTTACTTCTATTGCAGGAGATTGACTGTTGAGTAAAGGGAATATCCTCGTTGTAGACGACGATCGCTTTTTCCGGGACCTCTACAAAGATATGCTTATTTCCGAAGGGTTCTCCGTCAAAGTGGCGGCCGACGGCATGGTAGCCGCCGTCCTCGTGAGGGACGAGACCTTTGACGTCGTTTTGATGGACATGGTTATGCCCGAATGGAACGGCATCAAAACGATGGGAGAAATCAGGAAGGTACAGCCTGATCTCGATGTGATCATGGTAACCCACGTTTCCGAGATCGATACGGCCGTGGAGGCGATGAAGGCAGGCGCCAACGATTACGTGCTGAAACCGATCAACCGGGAAGACCTCCTCTACGCTATCAGGCGGCTTTTAAAAAGACAGAAGATTCTCCTGGAACATTCGAAATTGACGCAGGAGAACGTTGAATTTTTCGAAGTTCTCTCCATCTACAAAAAATGCCTCGGCGTCCTTTCCGTAAATGACTTCGAAACGCTGGTCAACGTAATCACCGATGTGATGGTCGCCGAAACGGGCGCCGGTGAAGGTTTTTTCTGGTTTTTGGAAAACGTTGACAAAGGCGATTGGACCATCGCTGCTTCCACCGTCGGTTCTGTGAGGCAGAAGGGGAAAGGTCTCCCCTTGAAGGAAAGCAAGTGGGAGAAGGCAATCGATATGGGCCTTCCTTTCAAGTGGCCTTCGGCGGCAGGAGAGACCATTTACGTTCCCCTCATACTTCACGGGCAGCGGATGGGGGTGGTCGAACTCTTTACCAAAAAGGGTGCACGGAAATTCGAAGAGCGCGAGATGAAATTCGCCGGTATTGTTTCCGAATTTTCGCAAACGGCGCTCAATAACGCCACCAAACTCGGCCTCCTTGAAAAACGTTCCCTGTTAAACGAGGAGTTCGGCGTCTACGGCTACCGTTTTTTCACCGACACCATGCATAAACAGCTCTTCATTTCGAAGCGCTACCGGCGGCCTCTCTCCATCGCTTATCTCGTGATCGACAATATGGATGATCTCGTCAAGACCTTCGGCGCAGGTACTGTGAGCAAGGCGCTCAAAAAAATCGTGGAAAAAGTGCTCGGCGTGGTGCGTCATTCGGACATCGTCGCCTATAAAGGGAAGGGCGAGTTTTTCCTCCTTTTCCCCGAGACGGACTACTTCGGTTCCATCATGGCCGTAAAAAGGATCGAGGAGTCTGTAGCAGGGCTGAAATACGTGAGCGACGGCGTGAGCAGCAGCGCCATCAACCTTCTGCTCGTCTCTGCAACCTACCCGAGGGACGGCGCCGAGATCGAAACGCTCCTGCCTGAATTGAAGAGCCGTTCGGAAGAGCTTAAGAAGAACCTCTTTCACGGTCTCGACCTGGCGGAGAAGGGGTTTTGGGAGTCCGTCGATGTCCTCCTCGATGAAGGAAAAAAACTTTCAACGCCCGATGAGATCGAAATGGGCGTTTTTTCTGCACCCTATTTTTCTTCTAAATTCGACGCCTCTACCTACACGAGGATTCGCAGCCTCTTTGACGAAGAGATTACTACCCGTCCATTCCTCAGGGGGATCTTCTTTTTCGGCGGGGATATTGTCTCGTCGGGCGACCCGCTTTGCCGGAAGCTTGGCGCCGT
>CBDVDA010000132.1:0-9812 GCA_965372635.1 uncultured bacterium
CGGTACAGTACCACGTCTTGTCGCACCCATCGCCGGACCCGTCGTCGCAGGTAAGGGTTACATTCAGAGCACCCGTATAAACGCCGAAGCTGTACGAAGCGGTGGTAACAGGCGGGGTGCCATCGGAGACCGGAGCGGCAGTCACGATGAGGGCAATAAAACCGCCATCGCTGCTGTAATTCGTACTGCTGTCCGCCTCTATGAAAGGCTCTCCTATGGTATCTGTGAGGCTGTAGTTGGTCGATGTGGACGTCTCACCGCCGCTACCAAGAACGTCCGGTTCCAGGGTGTAGTTCGTACTTATCATCGGCACCGCCAACAGAGGTTGCGGAGTGAGCATGAATACCAAAAACGCTGCCGCCAAAACCGATACTGCCGAAGCTATCCTTCCCGACCATCTCCTTTTCATGCTACCGCCTCCCTGTACATTCAGAGTTCATTTAAATTCATCCCTCTCCGCAACCCTCATGGCCCTACCAAATCCGAGATACAGTAGAGTCTATAGCTACTAAGACAAGATCCTGAATTACCATTAATCCAGGTTGAAGTCGTAGAAGTTGAGTTCCCTGCCAGACCAGAGCCAACTCCTACCCAACTGTTACACGTGTCACCGCTAGCTTTTAATCCATCCTCAGTTGTGCCTGTCCAAACCCACGAACTTACCGTCTCACCATTTTCATTTATATTTATATTTGTAGAAATCGTCCCATCCCAGAGGTCTGCAGCATCTGTCGCCACCGTAGAACCATCCAGGAGTAAAACCGGGCCACTAATTGAGAGCCTGTCTTTGGCATTTGTCGATTCATCTGACATAATCGCCTTCCATGTGGCCCCCATAGCAGATGATGCCGTTCCAGACGTAGCTTTCGACTGGCAAAAAACGTCGGCGTTAGACAAGCTACCTATAGCAAAACCAGCGGTAGGACTATTGGTAATAAAAGTATAATGCGTAGCTGTACAACTTGCCTCATCTACCTGCCCGTCGCAGTTATTGTCTATGCCGTCGCCACACATTTCAGTGGCCCCTGGTTTTTGATTAGCATCGCTGTCCTTGCAGTCACTGTTGTTGGCTGCATAGCCTGAAGGGACTTCACAGGCGATGATTGCTTCGGCTGCGGAAACCGAGGCGTCGCCATAACCATCACCGTCACCATCAGGATAATAGAGCGTGTCGCAGGGGGAAGATATGCAGTAAAGCCCCCACGACGGTGCATCGCATGGTACAGCGCTAGCGGAGAACCAAGCGGCAGTTATATTAGTCCTGCTTCCATACGCTCCTGTGACTCCGGCGGAGGAGTCGCTCCATCCGCTGCAATCTACTCCACTGGAAACGCCCCCTGAGGTTGAACCTGTCCAATATGAATTCCCCGAAGGTTGAACACCATTTTCGTTAAAATATACGGAAACTCCTATGGCGCCATCCCACAGGTCGGCAGCATCATTGGCAATAACAGCGGCGCCTACTACCCTCTTGACCGACCCGACAATATCGACCCTGTTTTTGGCGTCTATGGAAGAATCGGAAAGTAGTGCCCGCCAGACCTTTGCATCGGAAAGGCCTGACGACGCCGAACCTGCCGCCGCAATATCCCGGCAGTAAACATCTGCGCCGGAGATGTTTCCGAAGACGCCACCTGTAAAGGATGAATTGCTTGCGAATATATAATGGACCTCATTGATGCAGTCTGCCTCGTCTGTCGAGAGGTCACAGTCATTATCTTTACTATCTGAGCAACGTTCATAGTAGCCTGTGTAGATAGCAGTATCAGAATCATCACAGTCGCCGCCGATAGTCACATAGGAGCCTGGGTTTGTGCAGGCCACAGTCGAACCGGAATCATCACCGTAGCCATCAGTATCACTGTCCGGGTAGTATGTCGTCCCGTCTGAGGGACTATTATCAACCGAGCCATCACAATCGTCATCGACGGAGTTGCATATCTCTGTTGTGTCGATGACTTCTCCTGCGCAAGAGCCGAAACTGCCGCCTGAGCAGGTCCGCGTCCCGGAGGTACAGGCTGCAACGCTCATGGTGCCTGACGTGCCGGTGTAGCAGTTAACAAAATCACCATCGGAGCAGGACCCCGCCCCGAGAGAGGCGCAGGCCCAGGCGCTACCGTTCCACTTGGCGATCTCGTTGGTAGAACAGCCGAGGCCGGCAAGAGTGTCGGTGTTGTCGTCGCCATCGCTGATACCGACCGGTATGTTCGCCACGTTAGACCAGTCCACGCTTGAAGCGCTGTCTGCAATCGTTGCAGTCGCCGCCTTCAACGCGAAGGGAGAACTGGCAAGCTTCTTCCTCGGCGTCATCTCGTCATCGGCCCCCACCTTAACGCCGAGCCAGAGATCGGCCTTAGGAAGCTTTGTGCTGTCAAATGGCGTAACCGACCCCAGCTTTACGCTGAAAAGCCCACTGGAGACTGCTACGGAGTTTTGCGTCTCGCTCCAGATAGCCCCGCCACCGCTCGATGAGGAGTAGAGTTTAAAGGTGATGTCTACCGTGCCGTCTACCGGTGTGCCGCTTGAACTTAGTTTCCCCTGATAGTTTATCGTTGAGGGCGCACCGGCAGCATAAACACCAACTGCAAATAACAACAGAAAAATACTCGTTAATAACTCTATCCTCTTCATATTGCCTCCTTGAATTAAAGAAAATTAACTTTTCATTTTATTTAAAAGATTCCCACGTTAATTCAAAAAAAACCGGGCCGCTAAAAATCCAGATAACAGTCTGCACTTCCGGCAACCCGGCTCTCCTTCTCTAAATTCAGGACCCGTGGTTTTCCGCCCCGCCCTCGCGAACGGTTTGGCTTTATCACATAATTGAACTTTTGCCTATTCCATTTTAAAAATCAGGCCCGGTGATTAATAGAATCCTGCGGGATAACTTTCCCGCATCACGATTGTAATGCATACCTTACACCTTGAATATACCGCCCCGCAATGCCCCTTATAACTATTATTGTGCCTCTTCCGACGCCTTTTCCATTAAAACGGTCTTTCTGTATTCGGAGGGGCTCAGTTTCGTCTCATTCCTGAAGATCTTAAAAAAGTGCGTTCGGCTTTTATAACCGATCATCTCCTGTATATGGGATACGGCATAGTTTGAATTTTTTAGCAGCCGCTTCGCCATCTCCAGGCGGATCCTGCTCACGTATTCCCCGATGGTGGAGCCGCAGTCCTTCTTGAATATCCGGCAGAGATGCTGCTTCGATACGTCACATCGCTTTGCCAGCCGGTCTAAGGAAAGGGTGGAATGGTAGTTCCTGTGAAGTTCTACAAGACAGGAAAGGGTAAGGGGATGGAATTCCTGGGGACTTCGATCTCCGAACATAACGAAGGGCGGGCAAGCGCGCCCTTCAGCCAGCCTCTCTTCTCCGGTTAGTATCTCGCTCACTCTGGCGGCCAGCTTGAAGCCCTCTTTTTCTTTCTCGAAGTAACCGGAAACACGGAAATTGCAAGCGGCCTTGGCGAAGTCGTGGGAGCACTTATCGGTATAGACAATGATTGGGAGCCAGGGATTTATGGCCCGCACCTCGACAAGGAACTCGAGGGGATGCCCAAAAAGGCAGGGATTAACGATGAGAAGATCCGCATGCTCCTGGCTGAAGAAAAGCCTGTTCCAGCCGGAAACCCGGTCTTTCACGATCTCCAGTTTGCACTTCAGGTTGATACAGACAGACGCAAGTTGTGTATACAGTGAGGAATCAGCATCGAGCGCAACGATTTTAAATTTTTCCGCAGACGACATGCTCCAATTTTTCACCTCCTAATAATTGCCTTCTCCGTCAAACAGCCGACAAGAACAAACAACTAAACACCTTCACCGACAGCCAGAACAAAAAAAATAGCCTCTATGGTCCTGGATGAACAATCTTGTACTTTCGTATGAAAGCTACAACACTTTACGAGAGGTAGACTTGCAACAACAATGCCAACTTGATTAATTTCCTACAGATGAGGAGTCAGCAGATCCCGCAGCGGGTGCAGGTGCCGAGGTTGCATGGAGGGGTCGTCTTTCCTGTAAGACCCCTTTCGTACTCCTTCCGGAGATAGTTCCGATCAAGCCCCGAATCAATAACCTCCCAAGGGAACAGCCCCTCTTTTTCACGCGTCCGGGTCGTATAACAAGCGGGATCAAATATTGCCTCTCTGATCGCTTTTTTCCAGCTTCCGCCCTTTTCGTGAACTTCCAGCAAGAGACTTCCCACCCGCCGATCACCACGGCTCAAAAGCCCCTGAAAGTGAGCCTGTTTCGGGTCATCGTGGATCATCTCTATATTCGGTTCACGTCCGAAGGCTTTTTTTATCCGCTTTATTTTTTTGTCGAGAGAGGCGATCTCCTCCATGGAGTGCCATTGGAAAGGAGTGAAAGGTTTCGGGACAAAGCAGTTCACGCTCGCTGTAATCCGGCCGACCCGTCCGTGAATTCTGCTCCCGTCGATGAAGAGGTCGCGGCAGCGGATGGTCATTTCAATAATCCCGTCGATGTCCTCTTCCTCTTCCGTTGGGAGACCGATCATAAAGTAGAGCCGGACATTTGGAATAGCGGAGGCGGCAATCCGCTCCACCGCGTTCAGGATGGCTTGATCGTCAAGCCCCTTGTTAATCACCTTGCGGAGCCGCTCCGTTCCCGCCTCAGGTGCAATGGTGACCGTCTTTTGCTCCCCCGCCCGGATATGGGCGAGAGCCTCCTCGCTCAGGGCATCAGCCCGGACGGAGGAGAATGAACTCTTCCCCCCGGCGGCCTGTATGGCGTCACAAAGCGGCAGAGGAAAAAGGGGACGGTTCTAATTATCCCTTCAATCCCCGTATCAAGACAAAAAAGCCCATCACCGTTTTATCGATGCGGGCTTTCATCTCTTTCATAATTTTTCTTTCCATAAAACCCCCCATTAGAACCAAACCTCTAACGGGGCAGGCCCTCAATCCCCTCTATGAGCCGTTGGCTACGAGCCATAGGCCTTTGACAAAGGGGGAAGTTAAACAACTCTACCCCACATCCCCAGAATTTTCAAACACTTTTTTTATCAGTAAAGGCGATGGGGCGCGAATTGCGCGGATTAGGCGGATTAGGCGGATTAAGGGCAAAAGAGGTTTTATTTATGGCTGTTATTTTAAAAGATCGCTGGCCCCAACAACTTTTTCCTTGCAATACTTCCACCACAAAATGCATAATTATGACATGAGTGTGGTGGAAAAAGACAGTCTGGTTCATGGCATGCTTGAGGAAGAACTTAAGCGTTGCCGGAGCATGATCATTTCTCTGGAAGAATCTCTCTCCGGTCTTCCCAAAGGTTCTATTCAATTCCGGCAGAAGAAATACAGGGATAAGCTATATTCCTATGCCTACCTTAAATACAGGAATGGGCAAAAGAGTATGAGTAAACATATACCGCAAGGTAAGATGAAAGAACTGAGAGAGCAACTCGACGCCAGAAAAAAGATAGAGAATGAACGTGGTTTATACAGGGCAAGAATAAAGTACCTTGAGAAGATCCTTAAGGTGGGAAAGAGATGATCCACCATGGAAATCAACCTGAGGAGTAAAATCCTTTTCCCTGAAGATATTGAAACCCTGCTCTCCTCCTTATCCTCGGCGGGGTTTTTCGCGCAGGGGCTTCTGGCGGGAAGCTGGGTATTTTCTGTCTACCGGGAAGCTTTCAACATCGACTATTATTTAAAGACCCGTAGGGCGGATAAGCCTGCGCCATCCGCCGCATGAAATACCCCTCCTCATTCACCAAAACGTAGGGTGGGTTACTTTTCATTATGCCCGCAAGCGTATGCATTGAATATAATGATTTTTTACAGACAGGCTTGACTTGCAACTAACCCACCAATCCCGGTTTATTAGCTTCTCCCAAAATGGTGGGTTAGCCTTTGAGTGTGGAAGTTGCCAAAAAAACTTTATTTAAATATTAAACCGATTGCCTGAACGGGACTTAACCCACCCTACAAAAAGACTCCATTGTCCCCCCCCGCATCCAGCCCCGTAGGGCGGATAAGCCTGCGCCATCCGCCGCATGAAATAATCCCCTCATTCACCAGCTTGTATGCCCTCAACTGCACAACTCACCCAATGTTCACGATAAATACCCTTTTCAACAAGTTTATGAAAAGTCGAATGAGGCCAATCACCAACATGTTCTACCAAACCATGCTTGACGGGATTGAAATGCAGATAATCCATATGTGCTGCATAATCTTCATCATTACGAATCACATGTTCCCAAAAACGTCTTTGCCAAATGCCCCGTTCTTTTCTTTTAATTCTCACCGGGGATAACCTTTCCCCTTTAGGCAAGGCTTTGGAAAAGCTCTTTTTAATCTCCCGCTAACGCCCTGAAAAGTCACTATCTGCCGGAGGCAGCGTCCATATACAATGCATATGATCAGGTAAAACAACCCAACCATCGATATGAAAAGGTCTTCGCTTCTTTACCTCTTTAACCGATTCCCGTAGTAACCCAACAGGGTCAACTAAAAGTGATTTTCTTCTTTCAACCTAGAAACGGTAAAAAAGTAGCTGGCGCCATTTATTCTTTGTCGTCTGTAATTTGGCATAGTATAGAATCATGCGGCGGATGGCGCAGGCTTATCCGCCCTACTGTGCGAACAAACAAAACTTGAATAGACACTCCCTCTCCCTTAATATAGTATCCTTCTAAACTGGAGAATTATGGAAAATAGTTTACCCGACCATGCCGAACGAAAGGCGGCCCTCGACCCGGCGCGTTCCTTCATCGTGCAGGCCCCGGCAGGATCCGGCAAAACGGAACTCCTCATCGGCCGTTTCCTGAGGCTCCTCGCTTCCGTAGAGACGCCGGAACAGGTTTTGGCTATCACCTTTACCCGAAAGGCGGCAGGTGAAATGCATGGCCGGATTATGGCGGCCCTTGAAAGAGCGAAGACCGGGATAGCGCCCGATACGCCCCACGAAGGGCACACCTTCGATCTGGCCGTAGCAGCACTCGAACGGGACAGGCAGTTTGACTGGAATATCCTCGATGCCCCGGCGAGGCTCAAGGTCCAGACCATGGACGCCCTCTCCGCCTCGATCACCCGGCAGATGCCTATCCTCTCCGGGCTCGGCCGGCAACCGATGATCAGCGAGGCGCCGGAAGAACTCTACCGAAAGGCGGCACGGCGCACCATCGACCGGATCGGCGAGGAGGGACGAAACGGCGAGGCGGTGGCCGAAGCGCTCCGCCACCTGGACAACGCCTACGGCAGCCTGGAGAAAAGGCTAATCGCCATGCTCGCCACACGAGACCAGTGGAAACGTCACATTACACTGAAACAGGCCGTGAGCGACGAGGCGCTAAGCGGCTACCTCGAAGCCTCTCTCCAGAGGCTAATTGCCCACTCCCTCGCTCATCTCCACGCACTCTTCCCGCCAAACCTTCTTAGCGAGACTTTGCACTACGGCAAATACGCCGCCGCAAACCTTTCAGAGGACGGCAACTCGAAAAGCGCCGTCATTCCCCTGGCCGGGTTAAAAGAATTGCCCCAGGGCCGCTTCGAAGATTTCGAAGCCTGGCGGGGGATAAGGGAACTTCTCATGACGGGGAAAGGGGATTGGCGAAAGCCGGGCGGTGTAAGCAAACGGCAGGGATTTCCTGCCGATAAAACCGATGAAGCGCTCGCCATGAAGAAGGGACTTCAGACCCTCCTCGAAACCTTTGCCACATCCAACGATCAGGGCAGACTTAAAAAAGCGCTCGCCTCGATCGATCATCTCCCGAACGGGCGCTACGATGACCGGGAATGGACGATCCTCATCGACCTCCTCCATCTCCTCCCCTTGGCTGAAGAGGAATTGCTAAATGTCTTTAGGGAGGAAGGGACGACCGACTTTCAGGCCCTCTCGAGGGCGGCGCTCGATGCGCTCGGTCCCGACGAAAACCCGACGGACCTCATGCTCGCCCTCGACCTGAAATTGAAGCATCTCCTCATCGACGAATACCAGGATACGTCGCGCACCCAACTCGCCCTTGTGGAGGCGCTCACGCGCGGATGGGAAGAGGGGGACGGACGGACCCTCTTCATCGTCGGCGACCCGATGCAGTCCATCTACCTCTTCCGAGAGGCCGAGGTGGGACTCTTTCTGAAAGCAGGAAAAGAGGGGGTCGGGCCGATCAAACTTGAGTATCTCACGCTAAAGAGCAACTTCCGCTCCCAGCCGGAACTCATCGACTGGGTGAATGAAACCCTTCACAACGCCTTCCCGGCGGACGAAGACCCCTTCCTCGGCGCCGTCCCCTACACCCCCTTCGAAGCGGTCCATCCACGGCGCGAAGAGGACGCGGTGCAGGTCACGCTCTTTGATGGACGGAGTGATCTGAAAGAGGCTGAAGAGATTGTCTCCACCATCGAAACAATCCGCACTAAAGAAAAGGACGCCACCGTCGCCATCCTTGCACGGTCCCGGTCGCACCTGACTGAAATAGTCGGACTCTTGAAGGAGAAAGGCATCGATTTTAGGACCACCGGTCTCGACCCATTGGCGGAACGCCCCGTCGTGCAGGACCTCCTTGCGCTTCTGAGAGCGCTCATGCACCCCATGGACAGGACCGCCTGGCTCGCCCTCCTCCGTGCCCCCTGGTGCGGGCTCTCGCTGGCCGATCTCCACGCCCTTTGCGTGGGCGATTCGGTTAGCGCCCTTCTCGAACTGATGAGAAACGAGGGGCGCCTCAAAACACTCTCCGAAGACGGCAGAAGACGCCTCGACAAAGTGAAGTCGGTACTCGCCAAAACCGTTCCCCTCTGGGGAAGGACAAGACCCCGCCCCCTCCTCGAAGGATTTTGGACCGCCCTCGGAGGCCCGGCCTGTACCGAGGGCGACGGCATGACCGACGCCGGGCTGTTTCTCGACATGGTGGAAGAGGTGACGGAAGGAGGAATGATAAGCTCCCTCGATGCGCTCGAAAAGAGAATGACCGGACTTTACGCCGATCAAAGCGGCAGGAGTAGCTCTCCCGTAGAATTACTCACCATCCACAAGGCGAAAGGACTCGAATTCGACTACGTCATTCTCCCCGGAATCGGAAAGCCCCCCCGCAGGCAGGAGAAAAAACTGATCCGGGCGATGGAGCGGGGGGAAGACCTCCTCATCGCCCCCATCGAAGGGATGGGACAGGAAGGAGAGAGCGGCACCTACCGGTGCATCGGACGACTGGAGGAAAGGAAGGCAGTCTTCGAACAGGTGCGGCTCTTTTACGTGGCCGTCACACGAGCAAAGAAGGGGCTTCATCTCTTTGGCCATGTAAAAACAAAAGAGGGGGGCGAACCGGGAGTTGAGGCCAATTCCTTCCTCGCTTCTGCATTGCAGATAATCGAGCCGGAAAACCTCATCCCCCGGACAGAGGAAGAAGAAGGTACAAATAAACCACTCCTCAAGCTGAAGAGGCTGCCAACAGGCTGGCAGATGCCACCGCCCGCCCCGGCCCTTCAGGTGGAGATGGAGGAGAGAAAACTCCCGGATTTCTCAAAACTCCCGGAATTCCTCTGGGCCGGGGAGGCGATCAAGCACCTCGGTACGGCAGTGCACCGCTGCCTCAGCCGGATCGCCGGAAACGATCCGGCTGAATGGGATGCACGCCGACTGAAGGAAGAGGAAGGGGTTATGACGGCCCATCTTCGCCAACTCGGAATCAACGGCGAAGAGGCGGCAAGACTCGCCGCCGAGGGGGCAGATATCCTCTCGAAAACTCTGGAGGACGACCGGGGTCGATGGATACTGGAAAAGCACACCGGTGGAGAGGCCGAGCACCCCCTTTCCGCCCTCATCGGCGGCAAGGTGATCCACA
>CBDVDA010000133.1:0-9804 GCA_965372635.1 uncultured bacterium
AGGTATTTTGTGAACGATCTAATCGCCGTCTATCCAGGTGCTGACCCCAATGAGATTAGAAGGCAGGCGAGAAAGGCTTCAAAAAATCCTGTCATACCCAACTCAAGTAGTGTATATCAGTTCTGGGCAGTGTGTTGCTTCTCTGCCAATGGCGACGATCCCCGCATGTGGGATGAATATGCGTGTCAGGGAGCAGGGGTCGTGATTGAATATAGAGCAAATCAAGGCTGCTCACTTGGCCTGGCGGGCATGGTTAAGTATACCGATAATCCTGTTTACCTGGATCTCTTGAGGCTGACCGAAGATAAGATATATGAAGTTTTTACTACAAAAGAAGACAAGTGGTATTACGAGGAAGAGTACAGAATGGTAGAGAGATTGGACTCTTCGGGAACGGGGCGTAATTTCCATTATGGTGACATAGACATTATAGGTGTAACATTTAGGAGACGGCTTTCTAGCTTTTATAAAAGCAGAATAGAGAATTTGTGCGCCGAATTGAAAATCCCAACTACGGCCCAACAAGACGGTGCAGCGAACATGCTGACGCGCGCCACTGACCTTTGACGTTACGAATCTTCCTTGATGCCGATTTCGTAAGAATTTGGGCTGGAAAGCGCTATTTTTAAAAAGGAGAGGCTCTCTAAAACCCACCCGTCATGGCGAAGAATGAACGGATCTTGTCGTTCGTCTCGCGGAGGCGATGAGAGAGGGTGCCGACGAATTTCCAGAGGATTTTGTTTCCCACCTCGACATTTTTCTCCATCAGCTTTTCAAGATCCCCCTTGCTTACGCTCATGAGTGAGGCGTCCTCGTGAATGATGGCGTCGGCTGAGCGGGGAACGTCTTCGATGAGGGCCATCTCGCCGAAATAACTGCCGGGATGAAGCACACTTAAAGCCTCTTCGCCGATACCGGGGATGTTTTTGCTTATGCGAATCTCCCCGGAAAGTATGACGTAAAGTTTGTCCCCTTTATCCCCTTCCGAAAAAATCTTCTCATCCTTTTTGAAATCTTCTTTTTGGGAGGCGGACATCACCTCTTTAAGTTCTTCGTCGGTGAGGGTGTCGAAAAATTGCACCTTCTTCAGAATTTTAATATCCACGGGTTAGTCCTCCTTAAATCTTTATTTATTCAAAACAGTGGCCCGAAATGCACTCTTCCGCCGCCATGGCGGCCGTTGCGCCGTCACCGACGGCAGTCGCTACCTGTCTCGAAAGCTTCTGCCGTACGTCGCCGGCGGCAAAAACGCCCGTCACATCGGTATGTGTATCATTATCGGCTTCAATATACCCCTTTTCGTCGAGTTTTACAAAACCTTTTAAAAAGCCGGTGTTTGGCACCATCCCCACGTAGATGAAGACCCCTTCGAGAGTGAGCTCCTTTGTGGAGTTGTCCTTCACATTTTTCACCCGCACGCCGGTTACGGCGTTATCGCCCAAGACCTCTTCCACCACCGAATCCCAGACGAACTCGATCTTCTCATTTTCGAAGGCCTGCTGGGCGGTAATCTTTTCTGCACGCAGTTCGTCACGCCGGTGAATGATGTAGACCTTGCTGGCGAACTTGGTGAGGAAGAGCGCCTCTTTGACGGCCGAGTCGCCGCCCCCGACGACGGCGATAACCGCCTCGCGGAAGAAAGCGCCGTCGCAGGTTGCGCAGTAGGAAACACCTTTGCCGGTGAGCTTCGTCTCACCCGGAACACCGAGCCGTCTCGGTTCCGCGCCGGTGCAGATGACGACCGTCTTCGCCCGGATCGTTTCTTCACCGAGATGAAGTACCTTCATCATCCCGTCGAGGGAAATTTTATCCACCGTGGCGGATCTGAATTCCGCCCCGAAACGTTTGGCCTGTTTTTCGAATTTCTCCATCAGGTCCGGCCCGGTCACGCCGTCGGGAAAACCGGGGTAGTTGTCGATCTGGTGGGTGATAGTCGCCTGTCCTCCCATCATCAGTTTTTCGATAACGAGGGTTTTCAGGAGTCCCCGCCCCGCATAGATGGCCGCCGTTAGTCCCGCCGGGCCGCCCCCGATGGTCACCAGATCATAACTGTTATCAGACATTCACTAATCCTCCGAATAAAAGTATTCTTTTGGCCGTTAGCCCTCGGCCTCCCGCATTTCATTTTCGTTTATGCCGAGCAGGTAAAGGATGGAATCGAGGCTTTTTTGTGAGATGCTGTAGTTCGCCGCCTCTCTCACCCGCTTCTTTGCATTGAAGGCGATGCCGAGCCCCGCCTTGCCGAGCATGGCAAGATCATTGGCACCGTCGCCGATGGCGATTACCTGGTCGAGGGAGACCCCCTCTTTCGCCGCCATTTCTTCCAGCAGGCTCGCCTTCTTGGCGGCGTCTACGATATCGTCTTTCACCCTCCCCGTCAGTTTCCCCCCGGCAATCTCAAGGCTGTTTGAAAAGGCGTAATCGAGTCCGAGTTGGCTTTTCAGCCTCTCCGTAAAGTAGTCGAACCCACCGCTTATGACGGCCGTCTTGTAGCCAAGTTTTTTCAGCACCCGAATCAGGTTTTCAGCGCCCGGCGTAAGCGGAAGCGACCGGTAGACCTTCTCCAGTGCATCCTCGTCCAAACCGGCGAGGAGGGAAACCCTCTCCCGAAGCGACTCCGAGAAATCGATCTCGCCGTTCATGGCCCGCTCCGTAATCGCCTCCACCTCTTTGCCCGCACCGGCGAGCTTCGCCAGTTCATCGATCACCTCCATCTGGATGAGGGTGGAATCCATGTCCATTACGACGAGACGTTTTGCCCGGCGGAAGATGCTCTCTTTTTGCACCGCAATATCGACGCCCGTGTCGTGACTGATCTCGAGGAAGAAACCCTTCAAATCCCGAACGGGAATCGGCTCTTTGGAACTCGCCGTGATTTCCAGACACTGGAGCTTTCCCCAGGCAAGCTTCCCGATTCTTTCGATATTGAGTCCTTGCCGGAAGAGTTCTCCCGTAACGGTGGCGATTGCGTGTGATGGGATTTCGTCGGCCAGGCAAGTTATAACGCAGGTATGGCCAACCGCTTTTTTGACGAGAGATTCCTCCTCCCGCACCAGCCTGAAATCGAGGTCGATCTTCAATTCCTTCGACCGGTAGAGGAGGTCTTTTAAGACCGGCTTCCTGTCCTGCTCCCTTACTTCGATCAGGATCGACAGGGTGAGGATGTTGTGGATCACTACCTGTTCGATATCGATGATGGGCGTTCCCGCCTCGGCGATAATGTTGGTGAGGGCCGCCGTGATGCCGGGGGCATCCTCTCCCTTGGCGGTGACGAGTACGTCCATATCGTCGTTGTTTGTCTCAACCATCTAGCTGCCGCAATAGCGTTCTATAATTCGTTCTACAATATTCGTTGAAGAGGCCCCTTCCACAAAGGGGATGCGGAGCACCTCTCCGCCGTTTTTCCGTACGATATCGCTCCCGATAATTTCCTCTTCGCCCCAGTCGCCCCCCTTGACGAGGAAATCAGGTTTCAGGGTTTTGATGGTATTATAGGGGTCGGGCTCGTCGAAGAGGGTCACATAATCAACGCATTCGAGGGCGGCTAGCATTTCCATCCGTTCCCCTTCGGGAACGATGGGCCGCTTGTCACCTTTGAGGCCCCTTACCGAGGCGTCGCTGTTGACGGCGATCACGAGATAGTCGCCGAGCCTTCGCGCCTCTTTCAAGTAGCGTGCATGCCCTACATGAAGAATATCGAAACAGCCGTTCGTGAAAACGATCCGCCCGCCCGTCTTCCTTATCGCTGCTAAAATTTCAGATAGTTCCTGGAGAGTTCTAAGCTTGTTTTTCAAAGTTTTTCGACCTTGAATTCACCCGATGTGGTATCAAAATGAAGGCGGTAGGAGGTTTTCTCGTCGCTGCTTTTAAAGTCGGCGCTGTTGCCGAAGTTGGTCTTAGCTTCCTGTAGGAGGAATTTTAAAAAATCGTTGTTGGTGCTGTGTAAACCTTTTAAAATGGCGATGCCTGTTTCGTCACCAGTCAGCTTCATCTCTCAGCAGTGCTCGAAGATCTTGCCCAAAGTCAGTTCGGCTGCCTCCGGTGCATCCCCGATTTCTTTGAGCTCCCTTATAAGTTCCTCATGGTTCCCCTTAAGATCGAGCTTTTTTGCCTCCACCATCACTCTTAGTGCCGAAACCAATTCCGCCAGAGTCATATTGTTGATCCTGTAGAGATCGAGACGGGAAGAAAATCCTTTGAGCGGGAACATGGCGTCAAGCTTTTCATCGTCATTCAGAATATTCAGGCCCTCTTCCTTGATCTTGACCATGTGGATCGTCGGGTAGGTTGCACCGGTGGGATAGCTCGACATGAGCTGAATGAGGTGGCTTTCTTCGAGGAAAAAGAGGTTTTTGAAAAGCGCCCTCTCCTCGAGATTGAGGGTCTTGACGATTTCCACAAACTTAACCGCCTGGGGATGCTTTTCCTTCAGACAGTCAAGAATTTCCCTGCTCACTTCGTTGTTGGATCTAGTCGTCGAGGCCATTTGACTCCGTTCCCAGCACTTTTGATAAGTGAATGCAGTATATCAATAATAGGAGAAATGTCAAACCCTTTTCGGACACTTTTCAGTAACCTCGGAGATTCTGAAGAGGAACGCTCAGGAGGTAATATCACCCGCTTTGGCAAGGGCATGGCGCGTCGCCACAGGGCCGAGGATTTCGAGGATAACCGTCGTAGCGGCAATGGTGGTAAAAAGCGTGCTTCCTATGGCGGGAAACTCCGCCCGGGCGATCATGGCGAGCCCGATGGCGACGCCCGCCTGCGGCATAAGGGCAAGTCCCATATAGTTTTTCACAACGCTGCTGTCGCCTGCGGCCAGTGCGCCGAAAAAAGCGCCCGAAAATTTCCCCGCCGTTCGGAAAAAGAGATAGACAATTCCCACAAGGCCGATAGAAGCGAGGAGCGTCACATCGAGGTTTGCCCCGGCGAGCACGTAAAAGAGGATATAGAGGGGCCAGTCCACCGTCTTGATCGGCTCGAAGAAACGGAAGGACATGGCGTCAATATTGACGAGGCAGGCGCCGAGCGCCATGTTGGCAAGGAGGGGGGAGAGGTGGAGACTCATCGCAAAACCTGTATTCAGCAGGACGGCGCCGAGCATGAAGACCAACATGTCGTCCCGCTCGCGGATGCGCCGCGAAAGCCGGTAAAGGACAAGAGCAAAAGAGGCTCCCATGACGATGGAGAGTAAAATTTCCACCATCGCCTTGATGGCAACACCGGTGAGGGCAACTTCGGCAAACCCGTTTATCTGCAAGTTCTCGGCAACGGCAAGGGAGATGGAAAAAGCCATAATCCCCCAGGCGTCGTCGATAGCGACAACTCCGAGGAGAAGGTCTGTAAAATACCCCTTTGCGCGGTATTGCCTGATAACCATCATCGTTGCCGTAGGGGCCGTTGCCGCCGCAATCGCCCCGTAGAGGAGGGCCACGTAAAGGGGCTGTTTCCCAAGTGTATATGTGCCTAAGGTTACTAAAAGCCAGGGGATGATGGCCGCAAGCAGCGAGATAACAAGCACCGATTTTCCGATCCTGCGAAAACTCTTCGCGGAGAAATTTTCACCGATGTTGAAGGCGATAAAACCGAGAACGATGTTGGAAAGCAGTTCGGAAGCCCCCAGAAGTTCATCTCCCGTGAGATGGAAGACATGGGGGCCCAGAAGGATGCCGAGCAGGATATAGGAAGTGATGGCCGGCACGTTATAACGGCTGACGACTTTTTCGGCGGCCAGCCCCCCCACAAGGACGATCCCCAGGCTGAGGATGGTATTCACTCGATGACGCCTCTCTCTCTGAAAAGGGCGACGATGAGATCGAAGAGGGTTACAAACCCGACGAGCCGCCCGCCGCTGACGACAGGCATGCGGACAACGTTATGCATCTTCATGGCGTGGCGCACCTCGGCGATGGTGCTGTGGTCTTCGATGGTAACGGCATTGTGGTTCATGATATCGGCCACGGTGGTCGTTTCGACCACCTCTTTGGAGAGGTCCGCATCGAGGATGTCCTCCTCCTCGAACCGGTAGAGATGGGTCGATTTCAGGAGCTTGCCGAGTGACGGGTGATGGGGGAGGAAGACCTTCATAATGTCCTGAAAGTTGACGACGCCCATGACTTGATTTTCTCCATCGACGACGGGGAGAATATGGTAATTGCGTTTCACCAGCTTGTTGACCAGTTCCGCCAGTGTCTCTTCCGGCGTAACAGTAACTACCTCGCGGGTCATGACTTCGCTTACCAGCATAATAACCTTTCTCCTTAGGCTCTTGCAAAACTCTTTGTCATCCTCGAAATATTCAATCGGGGATATGGTTTTCTGTAACAAAACACCATATTCCCGCTTAAAGACTGCGGGAATGACAACCTTTTGTACTTTTGCAAGTACCCCCACCTTTAATCCTCCCCCTTCAAGGGGGAGGAAACTTTATTACCAAAGTTCGCCGGGGTGTGTTTCTTCCCACCTGTCCTGGCAGGCGTGAGAGCAGAAAAAATGCTCCTCCCCCTTCAGGTACATGACGGCGGCAACGGACCTCCCCGTCTTCAGACCGCAGGTTTCGCAGACCACCAGTTCTTCCCCCTCTTTTCCTTCTTTTTTTGAGCAGCAGTTCATAGTAGATAACATTTTAGCTCAGGCATTAAGTTTTTTGTAGTGCCTAGTTTCATTTTTGAGTTCTTCACGTAACTCATAGAGTTTTTTGTATTCATCTAAACCAACGACTAAAGCATTTTTAATTTTTTCAACTGAGCCGCCACATACATTACGCTTTGCAGCTTTTTCAACAGAATCACTATCCAAGGCTTCAATAGTTAATACACTTGGTGTTGGGATAATATTATTTCCATGGTATTTTTCGCTAACATCATCACTATTATATGAGATGCTGGTCAATTGCCCCTTAATTAGGGTCCCTACAACATCATCGATATTCTCCTGCAATTCCTCCTTACAGTCAAACTCTACTATTTGTCTATATAAAAACCAAAAATCAGCAAGCCTTTCATCAACAGGGCCACTATCGCCTAAACCACCAGAATGTCTTTTGGCTAAACTAAGTAGAAATCTGAAAGTTTCTGTTCTTGCTGACTTAAGTTCTTTAATTGATTTTTTTGCATCTTTCTTGACTTCTTTGAGCTTTACAATATTTCCGGCCACAGAGAATTCTTGCACTTCAGAGGAAAAAGATATTATTAATCCAATGCCCGCGAAAGCAATAATAAGTGCTACAAATTCTGATCCCGCAAGTTTATTTGAATCAAGTAGATCAAGACCAACAATTACACTTAATGAAAATATTAACAGACCAAATATCGGCAATCCAATTTTCACGTAATATCACCCCTAAAAAATATAGCTTTTTGCTATCCAGTATAGCACGAACCCTCCCTCTTTCAAAAAGGCAAAGAGAGAATTGACAATTCAATAAATATCTGCAATAGTTAGCTCTGTTTATAAGAAACTCACCAGGAGGTCGCCATGTCGTTCAAAAACCCGGTTATCCTTTTTAGCCTGCTCTGTTTCCTTTTCGCTTCCGGTTGTGCAACTTCTACCGGTCAAAAAGCTGATGTGCCTGAAAAGGCGGGCAATGCTTCAGAAAAAGCCGAAGAGGCCCCGGCCAAGGTTGAAGAAGGTTCGGAAGAAGCGAAAGAGTCACGGCCACAGGTAGAAATCCTGATGGAGGCCTCGGGGCTGAACAAGCAGATTGAACAGTTTCCGTTCCACGTTCAGCAGGGATTCGCCCAGGCAAAGAAAGCGGATAGGAACAAGACGACGGATATCGATTACGACGGCGTTGAGAAAATCCTCATGGAATCGCTCGCGCCCGAGGGGCTGAAGGCGGGCATATCGAAACGCCTTGCAGAAAAACTCAGCGAAGAAGAGATAACGGAGATCTTGACCTGGCTGAACTCCCGGATCGGCAAGAGCATTACCTACCTTGAAGAGAAAGCCTCCACGCCTGCCGCACAAAACAGGATGAGAGCATTGTCGAAAAGCTTGTTAGATTCGGGAAAGAAATCGGGCCGAACAGAATTGGTGCAGAAACTCGACCAGGCGGCGGGGATCACGGAGGGTTCTGTCGATATGATGCTCAATGCGGAACTGGCCATCTCACTCGCTCTTGCAGGCGCGACAGTCCCTGCCGACGACGCCCTTTTCGATAACATAATGAAAAACGTCCGGATGAAAAGGCCGATGGTAAAGGAAGTGCTGGAAAAGCAGGTGATGCTCAACCTTCTATACACCTACCAGATGCTGAAAAACTCGGAACTGAAGGAGTATATCACCTTTGCCGAATCCACCACAGGGCAGAAATACCACGAAACGATCATGAAGGCGATGACGGAGCTTATCACCGAAGCGGGCAAAAATACGGGCCGCAGGATGGGCGACCTCCTGAAGGAGAAGAAAGAATAACGCTCTCCCTCTTCGGCAACCCCATGAAAACCCCCGAAGGGGTTTAGAGGACGAGAAGGCCCCGCATGAGGATGGCCGCCACGAGGGAGAGGATGGCGTAGAACTCGGGGAAAGCGGCGAGAATCATCGTATTCCCGAAGACCTCGTGACCGCTCCCGATGGCTGAAATTCCGTTGGCACAAACCCTCCCCTGTTGAACGGCCGAGACGATCGACGCCAGTCCCACGGCAATGCCTGCGCCGAAGACGACGGCGCCCTGGTAGAGCGTAAGACTCTGGTTGATACTCCCGCTGTACATGATAAAGGCGACGAACCCGTAGAGCCCCTGTGTCGCCGGGAGCCCCGAGAGAACGAGCCCGACCCCGAACGCGTCGGGCTTCTTTTTTACCATGCCGAGCACAGCCGAGCCTCCCGCCGCAAGCCCTATTGCCGAACCGGCGCCCGGCAGACCTATCATAAGTCCCAGCCCTACCAACGCAAGAACATATCCCATTTTAACCTCCTCTATTTGAATCTCTCATTTTAGCATGAAGCGAGAAGGGAGAAAAGGCTTTCCCCCCTCCCTTGAAATTCAGGTTTTTATAAAACTCGACGAATGTGAGACGCAATGAATGGACGAAGCCGCCCAGCATGGCGAGGCCGAGGTTGAGCGTATGGCCGAAGATAAGGACGAGCAGCGTGCCGATAATACCGAAAGAGGCGTAATGAACGACGCCGTGACTGTCTGTGATGAACATGAAGGCGATCTGGTTGAAGGCGTTTCCGAGCAGCCCGCCTGCGAGACCGAGCGCAAAGAGTCTGAGATAGGAGAGGATATCCCCCATGAGGCCCGTTGCGAAGCCGTAGAGTTCCCAGAGACCGAGTGCCGGCCTTACGAGGAATTTCTTCCCGGCGTTATTGAAGAGGAAAAGAAGCAAAAGCCCGCTCGCCAGCAGCGATTGGCCTGCGAGCAATGGCGCTTTGAGGATCGTTTCTCCGAGCGGCAAGGGGCCTGCCGTGAGTGAGGCGAGGCTCATTACGTCGGCATGGGTTGCGGCAATAAGGCCGCCGAAAACCATCATAATATAGGATAAAGGTTGGATGGCGAAAAGAGCCCCCGATTGCCGGGCGCTGTTAATAGCGTTTAGCGACATGCCGAGAATGACTTGAATAAACCCGAGCATAAGGGCGAAAATAAGGCCGGGGAAAACCATCTGCCCCCCTTCGGAGTAAGCGGCAAGCGGTGCAAGCGCCTTGCCCGATGCGAAAAGGCCCTTTTCGCTGCCGGGGAGAATAAAGAGCGGCTCCCCAAAAAAGGTATTCAGGACGAGTCCTCCCACGATGGTCAAAAGCCCAAGGACCATTCCAAGCATGAATATGGGCCTCAATTTAGAGGGGCCTTTGAAGGCG
>CBDVDA010000134.1:0-9672 GCA_965372635.1 uncultured bacterium
AAAAAGACTCAGAAGCCGAAAATGTAAAACAATCCTTTTACAAATTAGTCATTGGGAATGTTTTGATATTCGTCCTCCTCATGTTTTTTGTATTTCTTGGCCTGGAAGGTTATTACCGATACTGGTATGACGAATCGGACTCCTTTGGAGTTACTCATGTTTCAAAGAGGTGGCTTTCAAGGTATTATATTAAGAATAATTTTGATTTAAGAGACAATATTGATTATCAAATATCTAAGGTGCCCGGAAAACGTCGAATCACATTTATTGGAGATTCTTTTACTGCCGGGCACGGCATTAAAAATGTAAATGACAGATTTGCAAATATTATTCGTTCAAAGAAAAATGAAACATATGAAATTCATGTGCTTGCAATTAATGGTGTTGATACGGGAGCAGAAGCTGAGAATCTAGCCAGGATTATGGACATGGGTTATAAGCTTGAAGATGTTGTTCTTGTATATTGTTTAAATGATATTGGAGATCTTACAGAAGAAATGAAACTACAGATGAATGAAGTTAATAAACAGCCGGACAGGCTCAAGTTTTTTCTTGAATACAGTTATTTCTTCAACACATTGTATTATAGATGGAGAATAGTTAGTAACCCGAAAGTTTCAAAATATTTCGATTTTCTAACTTCTGCGTACAAGGGAAAGACATGGGAAGTACAAAAAAGAAGATTACTACATTTAAATAAACTTGTTTATGAAAATGGTGGGAAGCTAAAGGTTGTCATATTTCCCTTCCTGCACTCTATCGCGCCAAACTATCCTTTTCTAAATACGCATAAGCAATTACAAAGCTTTCTGAGTAAAGCAAGGATTCCTTATGTAGACCTGCTCCCTTTTTTGGGTGAATTTTCTCCTGAAGAATTAACAGTAAACAATTTCGATGCTCATCCTAATGAATTTGCACATTCTATTGCAGCTAAAAATATTCTGGAATTTTTGGAGCAAAATTAATCCTGAAATCAGCAAGTGCCTACAAGCTACGCAGCACTAAAAACATGGTAAGTGCATGCTGAGGGAATCTATAAACCCAATTATTAAATAGGCCCTCAAGCAGGGAGACTTTTTAATAAAGAAGGCACAAGGCTTCAACTGAATAATCAGCTTAAATTTTTTACTATTGGATAGTGTTGTCAGGTTAGGAAATTGCAGTGACCTGTCATTTCGAGTGAAAGGAGAGATCTTTCCCCAATGCGTCCTAAGATTTCTCCTCGTGCCTCGTCGAAATGACAGTTCTTTTATTTATTTTGGCTCAAAAACACTAAATGCAATTCCCTAACCGGACAACGCTGGATAAAAATATGAATGCAGTAAAAACAGAAAACCTGACAAAGACGTACAAAGCGGGAAAGGTAGAAACCCATGCGCTGAACGACGTCTCCTTCTCCCTCAAACAGGGGGAGTTTACCTCCCTCGTCGGTCCTTCGGGGTCGGGAAAGACGACCCTTCTTAATCTCATCGGCGGACTCGACACCCCCACCTCGGGGGAGGCCTACATCGGCGATCAAAAGATTACGGGGATGAAGGCGGGGGCGCTCTCCGACCTGCGGCTACGGCGGATCGGCTTTATCTTCCAGGAATTTAATTTGATTCCCGTCCTCTCGGCGCTGGAAAACGTGGAGTACGTCATGCTCATCCAGGGGGTGCCAAAGGCGGAAAGGCGGGAACGGAGCATGGCCATTCTAAGGGAAGTGGGCCTCGAAGGGCGGGAGAAGAGCCGACCGAGCGAACTCTCGGGCGGGCAGCAGCAGCGGGTTGCCGTGGCGAGAGCTGTGGTCTCCAAACCGGAGATCGTCCTCGCCGACGAGCCGACGGCAAACCTCGATTCCGAAACGGGCGAGGCGCTCATGGAGATGATGGTGGGCCTCAACAAAGAGCACGGCATCACCTTCCTCCTCTCCACCCATGAAGCGATGGTGATGGATATCTGCCGCCGCGTGGTCCGCCTGAAAGACGGTCGGGTGGTGGACGGCGGGGAGTGATCAAAAAAAGGCCGGGCTAACCCGGCCTGAAATGAAGCAGCTTTACTTTTTTCATAACTCCCCCAACCCCTCTTAGCTTAAGAGGGGGGCACACCACTTTAAAATCGTTCTCTTTTCAACCCCCCGTCAGTCCGGGGATTTCGGCAACATAATCCTGAAGGTGGTCCCTTTTTCGACTTCGCTTTCCACGCCTATCTCCCCGCCGTGGATATCGATAAATTCTTTGGAGAGGATGAGGCCGAGGCCGGAACCGGTTTCGCCTTCCGTCCCTGCCAGGCTCAGGTGGCCGTCTATCTTAAAAAGGCGGTCCATGTTGTCTTTGCTGATCCCTACGCCCGTATCGTGGACGGAGAGTTCCAGCGTTTTCCCGTTCTCTTTCGCCTTTACCGTCACTTTGCCGCCGGGGCGGGTAAACTTGATGGCGTTGGAGGTGATGTTCCTGATGACGGCAGCCATCATGTTCTTGTCCAGGCAGGCGGTGATCCGGTCATCGATTTCAGTCTTGAGGCCGATCTTTTTCGCCTTCGCATCGGTAATCAACATCTGGATACTTTCCGCAGTCAGTTCACTCAGGTTGACCTCCTCCGGCTCGTAACGGAGCTTGCCTGTCTGCACCTTGGCCCATTCGAGCAGGTTGTCGAGCAGTTTCGACAACTCGAAAGAAGCCTCGCTAATCATCTCCGTGCATTCCCTGATCTTGTCCGGCGTAATCGTCCCGGCTGTCTCCGAAAGGAGGGTGGAAAGGCCGCCGATGGTGGTGACAGGCGTTTTGAGGTCGTGGGAAATAATGGTGAAAAACCGGTCTTTCGTCTGGTTCAAAAGCTCCAGTTCTTTTTTCTTCTCGCTTATCTCTTCGTTCAGACGTTTGAGTTGCCTGTTTTTTTCCGTCATCTTTGTTCTTTTGGTGTCCGACTCTCTCAGCCTGTTTGCCATGACGTTGGCGATGTTGTTGATAAGCCTTGGGAAGACCTTGACGACGGGAAAAAAATCCTCTTTATGAATCCCCGCCAGCCTGCAGGGGGTGAGGCAACGCACCGTGGCGGAACGCTCCCGCCGCTCGATGATGGCCATCTCCCCGAAAAAGTCGCCTGCACCGATCCTGCCGAGTTCATGCTCTTTACCGTCGGAGAACTTTTTGTGAATACCTACCTCCCCTTCGAGAAGGAGGAAAATCACGTCGCCGGGAGTGCCTTCATTAATGATGACCTCACCCGCTTTAGCACTTTTCTCTTTGAAGAGGCCAACGTCGATCCCGGCCAATTCATCCTTCTGGATCTCATTGAAAAACTTGTTCTCAAAAATCAACTTTTTCATCTCATTTGCAGACATTGCTCTTTTATACCGCAAAGTGGCGTCTTTTGCAAGCCTCCTAATCGCATCTCACCTTGATTTGCCTGCCTCCTATTGTGTACTATAACACCATCTCTTTTCCCTGAACCGGGAAAGTCCCAAGCAAATTGATTTACATTTTGTCCTAATGATGCAGAATCGCATTCCTCAAATATTGTTCTTCCTTGCCCTTTCGCTGCTTCTTATCGGCTACGGCACACTCATCGGCAAATATGAACTCTTTCCCTTTGAAATCATCTCTTCGGGCATAAAGACCGGCAAGGTTCTCATTTCCAACGTCAAAAGAAAAGACGTGGGTATGTTCTGGGGGTTCGTAGACGTTCCTCCGAAAGATGCGGCCTCGAAACGGATTAGCTTTCTAATGGACACCCGGCTCTCCGATCCCGTCCTCTTTTTCGGCGGACGATTTCAATTTACCGATCATTGTCCCGGTGAGGGATGCCTCGCCGTGGAGTATTCCACCAACGGCGAGGTTGTGCATGCCTATCCTTTCCGGCCCGATGAAATTAATAAGGCGAACAGTACCGATGAATTTGCCTACGAAAGGTTGGGATTTGTCTTCTCGAAAGATGCTAGGCCGATCGGCATCCAGCGGTATGACAATGGCGACCTGCTGGTCGTTTTTCACAACCTAAACACCTTCCCCTTCGGCGGCGGCGTGGCCCGTATCGACCGCGAAGGACATCCTGTCTGGTTCCGGCGAGATTACAGTCATCACTGGCCTACGCTGCTGGAAGGCGGCACGGCGCTGGTTCCGAACCTGAAGATCGGGTCGGAATCGATCTCCGTCGATATTAACGGCAAGGACGAAGTCCAACTGGACTGCGACACCGGCAAGCCGCTCCTCGATACGATCAACGTGCTGGATGAAAAAGGCCGTCTCCTTCGGCAGATATCCATCGTGGAGCCCCTGCTTAACTCCCCCTTTCGCGGCGTTTTGATGCAATCCACAGACCCCTGCGATCCAACACACCTGAACTCTGTCATCCGGCTTCCTGAAAACTTTACCGGCATTGACAATGCGGCGCCCGGGGATTTTGTCGTCTCCTTAAGAAACGTGAGTGCTTTCGGAATAATAGACGGACAAAACGGGCGATTTAAGCGTCTCTTTCGGGGCACTTTCATCCAGCAGCACAGCGTTCGGCACCTGGAAGGAACGAAATTCCTCCTCTTCGACAACCTCGGCGGGGATGAGGCCGGCAACCTGTCGCGGCTCCTTATGATCGATGTGGCAACGGGCTTGGAGAGAACTCTCTTTCCCACGAAGGGAATACCGAAAAGGCTTGAAAAACTCTTCTCCAGAGAAGCGGGGAAAGTCGATATTTCTCCCGATCGGCAGCGGGCGATCGTCACCTTTTCTGAGTATAGCATGGCCTTCGAAGTCCGAATCTCCGACGGAAAGCTCTTGAATATTTTCAGTTCCGTGCATGATCTTTCGGATTTGACGCAACACCCCGATGAACGTAAAATGAAAGCCGCCGTATATTATCTCTACGGCGTCGATTATATTGATAAATGAGGAGAAATAATAAAATGAATGGCCCCTTAATTCTGGCAGCACCCTTATTGGTATTTCTTTTGCCCGCCCCTGTGGAAGCTTACATCGGGCCGGGTGCCGGTTTGTCGGCCATCGGCTCCTTATTGGCGCTCATAGCGACTATTTTTCTCATGATCGTCGGATTCATCTGGTACCCGGTAAAGCGGATTTTGCGCCGCCGGAAAAAAGAAGAGGCAGGGGAGGACAAAGAAAGGCAATGATCGTCGTTGCAGCGCTCCTCGCCACCGCCGCTTTTGCCATTTCCTTCAAACTGTCGAAGATTTACCCCCTGGTGCTCGATGCTCTCACGACAGCGCAAAAGGCAATGGGGGTGATGAGAGACGACTCCCTCCATGAGGATGAAAAAGAACGCCTCGTACAGCAGGCAGCCATCCGCCTGCTGAAACTCTTCGCAAAAATTACACTCCTTGGGGCATTGATACTCTCTCTGCCCATGGTTATCCTGCTGACGCTGGACCGCCTTAAGATAGCGCCCTTTCAGGAGGTAATGGACTTCCTCCTGGCCTGGGAAGTTCTCCTGGCAATGACCGTTTCCATTATAATAATCAATCTATTTCGCCGATGACATTCGAGAACCGATATTCGAAGACAGACCGGCTGCTGCACCGGATGGCCTTCTCCGGCATCAACATCCAGAAAGCGCTTGCCGATATGGAAGACCGTATCTATTCCGAACGGTTCAGCGGCATCGAAATAGACCGACCGGTCTTCATTACTTCACTGCCGCGCGCCGGAACAACGCTCTTTTTGGAGTTAATCAGTTCTCTGGACAGCTTTGCAACACACACCTACCGGGAGATGCCTTTTCTCCTTATCCCCTTGCTCTGGAATTCCATCTCACGACCTTTCAGAACGTCAGAGGCCCTGCGCGAACGAGCCCACGGCGACGGCATGTCCATCGGCTACGACAGCGTGGAGGCCTTCGAAGAGATCCTCTGGCACGCCTTCTGGCCGGAAAAGTACGCCCCTTCAGAGATTATTCCATGGAAAGCTGATGATTCGGACGCCCATGACGAGTTCATTCCTTTTTTCAAAAATCATATCCGCAAGCTCATTGCATTACGTTCCTCCAAAGCCGGACAGTCCAAACGGTATGTCTCGAAAAACAATGCCAACCTGTCGCGCACTCAAAAGATTGAACGAATTTTTCCAAAAGCGATCATCCTGGTCCCTTTCCGAAATCCGCTGGACCACGTCGCTTCCATGATGCGCCAGCATGATAACTTCCGTAAAATCCACAGCGAAGACCCTTTCGCAAAAGGTTATATGAAAGACATCGGTCATTTCGATTTCGGCGATAATTTCCGGCCCATTAATTTCTCCGGCTGGCTGGACGGGGAAGAGATTGATCGTACAGGGGATGCAGACTTCTGGGTAAAATACTGGTCTGCCGCCTTTGAGCATCTTCTCTCCAACCCTTCGAAAAACCTCTTTTTTATCAGCTATGAAAACTGTTGTGAAAACCCCGTTGAAGCATTGCGCACGCTCGGATCGGCTATCGGCCTTGCCGACCCGGAAATTCTAACCTCTCAGGCAGACCGCTTCCGCAGACCGACCGCTTATAATGGGGACGGGTCCGGTGTGGACACCTCCCTTCTAAAACGGGCCATGTCGTTGCATGCCGACTTGTTACGTGCCTCCATCATTTGATTAGCCGACTTGCTTCCCTCTGCACAACCTTATCCCCTTGATTTGCATCGTTTTTTGTGCAATCATGTGAAACATGAAGGATGTTCAGATTCTCATCGTCGATGATTCCCATTTTTTCCTGCAAGTGGTGAAGGAATTCCTCAAGCGGTCGGGCCACAAGATACTGACGGCGAAAAGCGGCGGCGAGGCGTTGCAGATCATCGGCAGCAACAAGCCGAACGTGATCCTCATGGATTACCATATGGCCGACATCAATGGCGACGAGTGCTGTCGGCGGATCAAGTCCGATCCCGCAACAAAGGACATTCCCGTCATCATGCTCACCTCGGCAGGGGACGACGAAAATATCGAAAGGTGTAAATCCGCCGGGTGCGATGATTACATCACAAAGCCGGTAGATAAGATGGCGCTCCTCACCAAGGTCAAACGGCACCTCGACATCCCGGTAAGGGAGTACAAACGGGCGCCCATCTGTGTTCCTGCTGCCTATTCTCACGACGGCCGGAAACATTCGGGAACCATCTTTTCCATCAGCGAAGGGGGTCTCTTCATCAAGGGAGAAGGGGTGCTGGAAAAAGGGACGGCCATTACGGTTTCCTTCGACATCCCTTCTATTGCGGAGAAGATCGAGACCGATTGTACCGTTGCCTGGAATACGGATGACCGGAGGAATCTCCCCGCCGAATTCGGCCCCGGTTTCGGCGTCAGTTTCCTCTCTGCCGATGAGCGTATTCTGGAAGCAATCAGAAAATACGTAAGCCTCGGCGATTATCTCCTCTAGCTAACCGGAATGAATGAAGATGACAACACTCTTTGAAGAAACCGTTATTAACGGGATGATGCTCAAAAACAGGCTGGTCCGCTCCGCCACCTGGGAGGGAATGTGCGATCCCGACGGCAGGCCGACGGAAAAGCTGACCGGCTGCTACCGCGAACTCGCCGAAGGGGGAATCGGTCTCATCATTACCGGCTACACCTTCGTCCGGCCTGAAGGGAAGCAGCTTCCCGGTAAAATGGGGATTCACACCGATGATTTTGCCGAAGATTACAGGAAAATGACAAAGAGAGTCCACGAAGTGGACGGCAGGATCGCCGTGCAACTCGTCCATGCCGGGGGCCAGACAGACGCGGCGAATGCCGGGCGTCAACCGCTCGCCCCCTCGGCCATAAAGGTCGATCAGTACCCCGAGATTCCCGCTGAACTGACGGTGAGTGAAATTCAAGAGATCGTTGCGGCCTTCGGCGAAGGGGCTCGTCGGGCAAAAGCCTGGGGCTTCGATGCCGTTCAACTCCACGGTGCGCACGGCTATCTTATCAACCAGTTCCTGTCGCCCCACACCAATCTCCGGACCGACGACTACGGCGGAAGCCTGGGAAATCGCACCCGTTTTCTGCTGGAAGTCTACCGGGCGGTGCGGGACGCCGTCGGCAAGGACTACCCGGTGATGATCAAACTAACGGGGGGAGACAACCTCGAAGGCGGCCTTTCCAACGAAGAAGCCCTCATTGTTGCAAAATCGATTGACCATTCCGGCATCGACGCCATAGAAGTCTCTGCGGGCACCTCCGCATCGGGTGATAAAAGTCCGGCCCGTGCGAACATCATCAAGCCTGAGAGAGAGGCCTATAATTTAGATATGGCCTGCCGCTTCAGGGAAGTGGTGAACTGCTCCCTCATGGTCGTGGGCGGGTTCCGCTCTTTTGATATTGCCGAGCAGGCGATCAGTGTTGACGGAATGGACTATATCTCCATGTCGAGGCCGCTCATTCGTGAGCCGGGCCTGCCGAAGAGATGGTTTTCGGGTGACCACAGCCCTCCAAAATGCCTTTCCTGTAATAAATGTTTCATCCCCGGTCTCAAAGAGGGGGGAATCTACTGCGTAACGGAGAAAAAGGAACAGGAAAAACGGGCCGGGAACTGAGATAGAAACAGGTCGGGCCTTACCGAAACATCCCTCTTATTTCCAAGGGGATTTTTTTTGGCCTTTTTACCGCCACTCTGATAGAATCTGACCATATACTGCAAAAAAGGGGAATTTATAGTGGGAGCAGGCATGAGACTCTTCAAAAAAATCTGTAACAAATGCGGCGAGGCGGCCTTGACGCGGATCAAGCGCAACTGGTGGATGCGGCTTATTCCGAGTTGCAAGCACTACCGCTGCAACGGGTGCGGCATACACTTCCTCTCTTTCTACGAGAGGGTGACCTTCCAGATCACATCACCGAAACCAAAAAAGGACGAGGCAGACGGAAACCTTTAGCCCCGTTTGAGAAATAGACGCGATATGAAGATTATTCAAAAGTGCTCCGACACGGAGGCAATTACGGCGAAGATGGCCGAGGCGATGGAAAGCTGTGGCGCCGAGGTCTTTTCCATTACCCACAACGGGAAGGTCTTCCATGTTTGGGGAAAGTCGGAAAAAGAGGTGGACATGAAGACGCTGGACAGGAAGATTTCAGAACTCATCCTCGCGGGATAACTTTCCCGCCCTCTCAAGAAAATGCAAAAAACCATCCGTATCGAGACCTCAAGTCGGGAAGAGCTTGTTGACATCACGGGGGGAGTAAAGGTCTTTGCCGGTGAAAGCGGTGTCGATTGTGGACTTGTCTCCGTTTATGTCCAGGGGGCAACGGCGGCGATCATGATCCAGGAAAACTGGGACGAGAGTGTCCAGTCCAACGTGATCGACCTCCTTAAAAAACTGATTCCCCGGGGCGTCTGGCGTCACGACCGGCAGGACGGCAACGGCGACAGCCACCTGAAGGCGGGGCTTGTCGGGCCGTCGGAAACAATCCCCATCGTGAACGGCGAACTCGGCCTCTCCACCTGGCAGAATATCTTCCTCTGTGAATTCGACGGCCCGCGAAAGGAACGATCCATCGTTGTAACCATCGTTCCGGCCTAGTAGGACGTTCCGCCCCCTCTTCATGCCATCCTTTCTGAAAGTAAAGAATCCACGCCCAGAGGACGTGGCCTTGCTTTGGCCCTAAAAGGACCTGACTTTCCTTCCCGTTAAAACACAGCCGAGTGTAGCAATTGCATGAGGAAGAAGGGCACAAACTGTCTGAGCGAAGCGAGTTTTTGTGACCGCCTCAGGCAACTGCGTAACGAGGGAAGCCA
>CBDVDA010000135.1:0-9466 GCA_965372635.1 uncultured bacterium
AGACATAAGAGGGGATGAGAGGGAGGACACAGGGGGAGACGAAAGAGAGGAACCCCGCTGAAAAGGCCAGGACAAAAGAGATATTATGACTTTCCGACATGAATCAGGTCCCCTTTCCTATGAGTTCTTCAAAATATTTTTGAGATTCTTCACTGAACCAGTCGGCCTCACCCTGAATCTTATTCAATATGATGCCGTCCCTTCCGATAATATAGGTCATCGGCACGCCATAGACATCGAAATCGTCGGAAACCTCTCCTTTGGCATCGAGCAGGATGGTGAACGTATATCCCTTTTCCTCAATGTAAGGACGAACAAGCTTTTCCCCCTTCGTATCGATGGCGACCGCCAATACGACGAGATCCTCCCCGCCGTATTTTTGATGCAACTTCTCGATGGAGGGCATCTCCTTTTTGCATGGCGGGCACCAGGTGGCCCAGAAATTGAGGAATACCACCTTGCCTTTAAACTGGGAAAGAGTAACCTCCTGCCCCTTAAGATTTCTTAGCGTGAAATCTTTTGCCCCCTTGACCTCTCCTCCCCTGTTGTCGCCCATCCCGCAGGCAGGGATGGCGGTAGAGAAAAAAACGGCTACAGATAAGAACGTAAAAAAATTTCTCACTCTTCACTACCGATCAATTTATTAAATTTGTCGAGAAACTCTTTAGAGTCCCATTTTCTCGGGCCGACGAACTTCTCGATTATAGTCCCTTCCCTGTCGAGCAAAAAGGTTTCAGGCCAGCCGGTCAGCTTGTACCGCCGCCAGGCGACCTTCTTGCTGTCGATAAGCGCATGAAAGGTAAGCCCCTTCTTTTCCATAAAAGGCCTCACCTCGTTTTCCGTTTCTCCCCGGTTCGTCACTACCGTGAGGAGATGAAAATCTTCATTATCCTTCATCATCTGCTGGAGCCTTTCCAGGTAAGGAATCTCCTCGATGCAGGGAGGGCAGGTGATGGACCAGAAATTGAGCAAAACGACCTTTCCCTTGTAGTCCGACAAGGAAACTTGCTGGTGACTGAGATCGCGAAAGGTGAAATCGGGCGCCGGATGGCCGGGCTTGACCGTCCTCAGTTCTTCCCGCCCGCCCCAGAGGACAAGAACGGTGAGAGCAATAACGGAGGTAATGGCCGCAAAAAGGAAAATTTTTGGCCACCGGCTTCCCCCCGTCTCCTCCTCAGCAACCTCCTCTGTCGTTACGGAAGGTGCGATTTCGTCATCCGGCATTATTGATTGCCTTTCATCGCTTCAATCTGGGCCAGGAATTTGTCCGCCTCAATAGCAATCGGACCACCGGGATCAATCTCCCTCGCCTTTTTAAGCGGTGGGACCGCCTCTTCATACCTGCCGATGGTAACGAGAACAAACCCCTTGCTCAGCCAGGGGTGTTTATAGGCCGGATCTGCCGAGATCGCCGCATCGATCGATTCAAGCGCGGCATCGTTATTACCGAGATAAAAATACGCAAGACCACGGTCATTCAGGCAATCGGCATTCTTCGGATCGATCTTAACCACCTTGTCATAAATTTTGATCGCCTCCTGGTAACGCTCCGATTCAAAATAAGCATCTCCAAGCGCTGCAAGCAGTTGAGCATTCTCCGGGTCATCAAAGAGCCGGGATTTCAAAGACTCTATCCTCTGTTCACTCTCCGAATGCCTGCCGTCGAACTCTTTCAGTTCCTCCATAGCAGGCTCTTCCTTGCTTCCGCAGGCTGCCAGAAAAAAAAGTAGCGCAAAAGCAATCGGCTTCATTATTTTAAACGTACCTGTTAGAGTCATAAATGACACCTCCTTAAATATTCCGCTGATATAAATAACAATAAATTTGAAATTTGTGAAGTTTTAAATTGAAGGAGAGTGAAAAAAATGGTCTTTTACCCGTTCAGTCTCACGCCGAAGTTCGAAAATATCAACTGTTTTTCAGGGATGAAGAAAAACGGCTATTCACTTCTTTAACAATTTTTTCGATACTGTACCCTTTTTTATAAAGCTTGTCGGCCATGAGCGCCTCATCCATACAGATGCCGCACTGAGATCCGTGCCTGTCCACAAAGCAGGTGAGCAGGCTTTTGTGGCCGTAGTTTTCCTGGCACTTGCAATAGCAGTAAACCTTGTCAAGCACCTGGGGGATCGCTTGGGCCACGCGGTACGCCTTTGCCGTTTTGCCGATAAAGTAGTTGGGAGACATGACCTTCCGTGCTTCTCCACCGAAGGCGTTCGGATAAACAGGTCCGCCCTTCCCTGCAAATAAAAAACCAGCCGCCACACTCACAACGACGACAACGAGGACAATCGCTATGGGTTGGTGGTTCTTCTTGCCTGGAGATTTTTTCTCCCCATTGGTATTCTTCTTTTTGTTCTTCTTCGACATCGGCTAATCCTCCACCTTGATAGTGGCATAAAAGGTATTGCGCCCCCGTAGCACCAGAAGAAGCCCCCGGTCTCCCTTTTTGAACCGCTTGACTTCACGTTTAAAATCTCTCACACCCCGAATCGGTTTCCGGTTGATCTGAAGGACAACATCGCCTCTCCTCAGGCCTGCGCCACCGGCAGGCGAACCCCGCTCGACCTGCGTAACGATAACCCCTTCTTCCTTTTCGAGATCAAGCTCTTTCACCAGGTCAGGCGTAATCTCCTGAACGGTCATGCCGAGGTCTTCCCAGACGCCCGGAGCTGACGACTCCACACCCTCTTCCTTAAGTTTTTCTATGAGAGCCGTAAGCACCTTCTTTTTACCATTTCTTAAGACAACCACCTTGACCTTCTTATCCACGGGCGTTGCAGCAACCATTGTCGGCAGTTCACGCATCTTTCCGATCTTCTCACCGTCAAATTCGACAATCACATCTCCCCGCTTAAGCCCTGCCCTCTCTGCGGGGCTTTTCTCCACCACATCGGCCACAAGCGCCCCGTCGTTCGTATCGAGGCCAAAGGACTCTGCAAGCTCCTTCGTGATAGGCTGGATCATGACGCCGAGCCAGCCGCGCGTCACCTCGCCCTTTTCCTTGAGTTGCGACAGAAGCCTCGTCACCATATTGATTGGAATGGCAAAACCAATCCCCACGTTCCCCCCGGAAGGCGAATAAATCGCCGTATTGATCCCCACCACCTCTCCCCGTGTATTGAAGAGAGGGCCGCCGCTATTGCCCGGATTGATGGAGGCGTCGGTCTGGATAAAGTCGTCATAAGGTCCGGCGCCGATCTCTCTCCCCTTGGCGCTCACAATCCCGGCAGTCACCGTCTGCCCCACACCGAAAGGATTCCCGATGGCAACGACCCACTCACCGACCTCAAGTTTGTCCGAGTCACCGAGCGTAGCCACCGGCAGGTTGTCGTGGTCTTTAATCTTGATGAGCGCCACATCGGTTTTTGAATCCCGGCCCACGATGTCGGCCTTAAACTCCCGTTCATCAGAGAGTTTGACGATAATCTCGTCGGCATTTTCGATGACGTGATTGTTTGTCAGGATAAACCCGTCTTTACTGATGATAACTCCCGAGCCGAGGTTTTGTGTCTTATATTCCCGTTTCGGCATCTGATCAAAAAAACGCTCGAAAAAATCATCGCCGAAGAAATCCCGAAAGGGGTCGTTAGGCGTCTGGGGATGGCCACCAAGTCCCCGTTCTTTTATAATCTTCGTCGTCGAAATATTAACGACGGCCGGTTTTTCATGCTTCACCATTTCGGCAAAGGAAGGAAAGCCGGAGACAACGCCACCCGCCGGTTTCTCTGCTACAGGCACGACAGCGGAGACCTTTTCCGGCACCTCCCACACCTTGGAAAAAAGTACGCCGGCAAAAAATATGGACAGTATTGCGACTGCCGTTGAAATCGACCTTGTTAAATGATTAATTTTCATTTTTTGATTCCCTTCCCCGCAAGTTTGGAGGCGATCTCTATAAGAAGCCCCCTTGAAATTTCACCCACAATGGTAACTTTTTTTCCACCTGAAAAATAACTTAAAATGTTTTCCCTGTCGCCACCGCAGAAAACGCCTTCGAGAGCGCCGATGGATACAACCTCTATTTTTTTACCCTTCAATCCTTTAAAGTCGTGCAGGGCTTTCATTATTTCTTTATCTATCCTCTCCACAAAAACAGAGAGGCTGTTCAATCCATCATGATAGATGCCCTGCATTTGGCCCTCGTCCTCTTCCCGGACTTCTTTCAGAGCGAACCCGCCCGGCAGATTGGCAGGATGGCCTCGCCCAAAAAAATCGTCGTCGTGCAGGAAAGACCTTGCAGCCGGAGGAGAAGTTTCCACCTCGAAAGCCTCAGTCCCCTCGGGGACCATTATAACAAAATAATCCCGGGGAAATGAAGGATTCCAAACAATCCCGGAGAGGCTGCTCAAATAAGTCAGTTCGCCCTTAAGGGAATAAACTTCAGTTTTGAGCGGCAACGATGTTTCGTGATCCATCCAGACCTTAAAAGAAGGCCTCGTCCCCTCTCTCTTTGGCTGAAGGGAGAAAATAAAGGCCGATCTTTCCGCAATAACGGCACTGCCCCCTGGGCGAATCTCGTAGTTCGCTTTGATCAAAGAAACAAGTTCCTTCTCTCTGGCAACGATGGCGGCTGCCGTCCTGTTCCTCGGATTTCTGACGATAGTATTTCCACCGGGATAGTATTCAATCCTTAACTCATCATCCTGTACAACCACATCTTCTACCGTGCCGTCAATACGGTATTTGATCCGTTTCATCTTGTGCGGCTTAAGTATGCCGATCCGGTACCGGTGAATGCTCGGCTGGTTATGGGAAAAAAAGATGGCAACCTCTTCGGCAGCATAAGATACGCCAAAATCTTCACGTACGAGGTTTTTAATCAGGGCCTCCATATTGACGCCTTGATCTTTAGAAAAAGCCGCCGCCTGGAAGGGGAGCAAAAAAAGAAGAAAAAAAGTGAGGCAGACTGAAGAAGTAAAAGGAAACCTGCCTATACGTTGGTTTGCCAGGTTCATGAAAATCAGTACGCTCTTCTCGTTATGGGGTTAAAGGTAGCGTAGACTATTCGCCCCCCCCGATTGGCCGTTTTTGCGGGTGAGGAGTAAACCGTCTCGGAATGCCTGTCAATGTAATAATTCAACTCCCGATCTCTATTGTCCGGCCTCTCAGAATGCTCCGATTTAAGCACCCTCGGCTTTAATTCCTTGGCATCCAGAAGCGCCTGTTTCTGTAGTGGCGCCGTTTCTTCTCCATCGTATAGGGCAACGGCGCTCACCGTCAAGACAAGCGATGCGGCGATGGCCCACTTGAAAAAAGCTCCCGAACCCGAAGCGCCGGAACGTTTCGGTGCAAGAGGTTCGTCGAAGAACAGTTCCTCTTCTCCCTCCAGAGGGTCCAGCCGTTCATCCGGCAAATGGTGCATCTCGATAAGATCGGTCAATCTCGCCGAAAAACCGGCAGGCACCTCCGCCTGGAGGGTGTAGTGGCCGCCCGAAAGCATCTCCTTCAGCCTCAGGTTTTCCTCATACTCACCCCGGCAGTCTCCGCAGATGACGAGATGCCTCATAAGGAAGAGTTCCCGCGTTTCTTCCAACTCACTGTCCAGCCCCGCCGAAATCATCTCCAGGTATTCACCGCACGCCATACCAACCTCCAAGTCTTTTCATTTTAAAGGTAATCTCTCAGTTTCTCTTTCAGTATTTCCCGCCCTCTGAAGATTCTCGACCTCACCGTCCCTATGGGGCATTCCATCACCTCGGAAATCTCTTCGTAAGAAAGGCCGTCATATTCCCTCAATATCACCGTCTGCCTGATATCAGAAGGGAGGGCATTGATCGATTCCGAAATTGCCTTCGAAGCCTCTATGCTCTGGACGCTCCTTTCGGGAGAGGATTCCCATCCCGATGCGCGATTGGCAACCTCTTCCGTCTCCAGTAACCCTTCATCCGCAAAGGACGCTCTCTTTTGCTTCGCCAGGTAGTTAATGCTCACATTGGCGGCGATGCGGTAGAGCCAGGTATAAAAAGAGGAGCCGCCCTTAAAACTCCTGATCGACTTAAAGGCATTCAGAAAAGCTTCCTGGGCCAAATCCTCAACAACGTCCCTGTTACGAACAACCCGGAAAACGACATTAAATATCCGTTTCTGATATTTTATTACCAACAATTCGAAGGAACGAGCATCACCTTCCTGGCTCCTTTTAACAAGGTAAACATCGGTTTTTTCCACAATTTTATAGACCTTGTATTCGTTATTGACAGGACGGCTTATAAAAAGTTCAAAAAAGTTTTGCCTTAATTAACCGCCGCTCTCGATGATCGCTTCAAGCTTCTTTCTTTCTTCGTCGGCAATATTCTCGACATTCTTCGTTTTATCCGCTCCCTTTGTTTTTTCCTGGACAGGCCTTGGCGACGACTTCAGGCTCTCTTTCTTTTCCGCTTTTCCCGCACTCTTTTTCGATTCCTGCTTGCGGTCACGGTCCATCCCCTTCAGCAGGAGGCTGTCGATTACTTTCGAGAACAGTTCCTTGCCTCTCTCGGCAAGCCGTTCAATACTGATTTCCTCGCCAATCCGCCGCTCCATCTCCCTGCCGGAATCGGTATTGTGATAGATAACGGCGGCAAGGGCGATAATGAGGACAAAAAATATCTTCATGAAAAAGCGGATCAACTTTTCATCCCCTTGTTTAGTTGAAAAATCTCCCTCAGCCCTTCCAGCGTCAGGTTTTCCACCACGTCGTCGATGGTTGAAGACTCCCCGGCGATAAGCGACGCCAACCCTCCTGTGGCGACCACTTTTGGATCGATACCGGCCTCCGCCTTCATCCTTGTCACAATACCATCAACGAGGCTCACGTATCCGTAATAAATGCCGGATTGAATGCTGTTTACCGTATTCCGGCCGATGACACGGGGCGGACGGCTGAGATCGACGCGGGGCAGCTTGGACGCCTTCCTGAAAAGGGCCTCTACGGCAAGATCGAGACCGGGAGCAATGACGCCGCCCGCATATTCCCCCTTTTCGTTTACCAGGTCGAAGGTCGTGGCCGTACCGAAATCGACGACGATGACGGGGCATCCGTACCGCTTGAGTGCGGCCACGGAATTAACGATCCTGTCTGCGCCGACCTCCTTCGGGTTTTCATAGAGGATAGGCAGGCCGCTTTTCAACCCCGGCCCGACCACCAGCGGTCGAACGCCGAAATATCTCTGCGACATTTCGATGATTATGCTATCCAGCGGCGGCACGACGGACGATACAATAATATCACTTATCTCACCGGAGTCAATGCCGGAGAAGGCGAGAAGCTCCTTGACGAGAATGCCGTACTCATCGGAGGTCATACCGTGCCTCGTCCCAACGCGCCAGTTCTTGACCAACTCTTCACCACGGTAGAGACCGAGCACGATATTCGTATTCCCGATGTCGATTACAAAAAGCATCTCTTTTTCCTTTTATTGCTCAGCAAAGGACATCGCCCGTCCAGACCCGGACAATTCCGCCAGTCTCTTTTTTTAGAAGAAGAGCACCCTCTTCATCGATGCCGAGTGCAACACCTTCTTCGTAACTCTCTTCTGAAACGGCGGCCTTCACTCTCTTACCGTTAATTGCAGAGTGCAGGTTCCACGCCTCCTGCACGGGCCTAAACCCTTCGCGCAGGTATTTCGTATACCATTCCTCCATAGACCGGTAAAAGTGTGCAGCGACAACTGCTCTTTCGAAGTGTTGATTAGCCTCTTCCGAAAGAGAGGTTACGCTATTTGAAAGCTCTCCCGGCAGATCAGCCTTTTTCATATTCACATTCAATCCAACGCCGAGGATCACAAAATCGATCTTTTCTCCTTTGGCCCTCATCTCCGTCAGGATGCCCGCACATTTCCGTCCCTTCACGAGAACGTCGTTCGGCCACTTGATCTCCCCCTTTTTTTTGCACACCTCCCTCAAGAGAGAAGTGATCGTATGGGCGAGGGCCACCGCTGCCACAAGGGTCAGGCGGGGCGCCAACTCGAGCTCGACGGCAGGCCTTAGAACAAGGGATGTATAAAGGTTGACGCCCTCCGGCGAGAACCAGTGTCTCCCTCGTCTTCCTCGCCCTCCCGTCTGAAAGTCAGCCACAACGGCCGTCCCCTCGGCAGCGCCGTCAAGGGCGAGTTGGTAAGCAGTTTCGTTTGTGGAGCCGATTCGGTCGAAAAAAAAAAGCTCCCTCCCTATGAAATCCGTTTTCAGCACCTCCATGATTGAGGCGGCTGAGAACCTGTCGGCGCCGTCCATCGTCAATAGTCCCTTTCAAACTCTCATCACACCCTCTTCCTGGAGGGAGAAAAGTACCGAACAAAACCGCTAAAATATACTACAGGGCGGGGGCTTTTGAAAGAGATAATTTGACAAGACAGTCGCGGGGCATGAACCCTAAGATGTTCAATTTGTTAAAGATAAAGAAATTGACATTTATTTTCCGGCATTTTAGAATGGAGCCTCAAATTTCGGAGCGCCTTTTCTTCCGCCTCACCAACTACCTTCTACCACCATCCAACGTGTTGGAAAAGGGCAGGGCAGGGCAGAGTCGATCAGGCTATCCAGGAATTACGGTTTTTAAAAAGGCAACGGGTTGCCATCCTTTAACCTTCCTATCGGACAAAACGAAACGAGACCTGTAAATGAAAAACACGTTCCTGCTTTTTACCGCTCTTCTGCTGGCAATCGCATCGCCCGCCTTCGCTGAGCAGCCGGGATCAGCAGCAAAAACGGTTAGCCAGTACAAAAGCGAGGGCATCCGTTCTCTAAAAGCGGGTAAGCTAGATGAGGCAATTGCCTCCTTCAACCGCGCTCTCGAACTGGAACCCGAAAACAGCCAGATACTTCTAAGCAAAGCCCTGGCCCTTCAAAAAGCGGGAAGGCTTGACGACGCCGAAGCGATTTATACGAAGCTGCTGAGTATCGAAGAAACGCCCCGTGTCCAGTCCATGCTCGGCATCCTTTATGAGAGGAAGGGTGAACCGGACAAGGCAAAAGCACTCTACGAAAAAGCGATTGAAAAAGACCCGGAGAATGCCATCTCAAAAAAACGACTGGCAAAACTTAAAGAAAAAGAGGGGGGAAGTAAAAAATCGTCGGCAGACGAATTTAACCGCCAGGGAGCCAAACTCTTCAGTGCAGGGAAATTCGACGAAGCGATCGAACTCTTCGACAAGGGGCTCAAGGTAGAACCAGAAAACAAAGGCATCCTCTTTAACCGGGCTCTTGCAATGCAGATGATGGGGAGACTGGACGAAGCGGAAGCGGAATACAATAAACTGGTCGGCATGGATAAAACGGCACGCGTCCTCTTTATGCTCGGCACACTTCACGAAGAAAAAGGCAATCCCGGAAAAGCGGTCCAGTTTTTTACAGAGGCGCTTGAAAAAGCCCCTACAAACCAACGGATAAAACGCAAACTGAAAGCGGCAAAAGCGACAGCACCTGAGGAAGCAGCACCTGAGGAAGCAGCACCTGAGGAAGCAGCACCTGAGGAAGCAGCACCTGA
>CBDVDA010000136.1:0-9409 GCA_965372635.1 uncultured bacterium
CGGCGACTGCGATGTCGCAGAGACCTGCAGCGGGAGCGATCCGAACTGCCCGGCCGATGGCTTCGTGAGCGGCGGGACCGAGTGTCGAGGGTCGACAGGCGAGTGCGATCCGGCGGAGGATTATAGAACAAAATTAAAGGGACACCATACTTAATTCAGGCCGTTGCATCTGAATTGTGCGGGTTCTTTAATGCAGGGAAGCAAGAACTTCATCGACGCTGGTCCTTACAAGGCAGACCGTCTCATCACTCGCCCCGTAATAGATAAGCAGCGTTCCGTCTTCCCTTGAGACGATGCCGTTGGTAAAGATGACATTGCCGAAGAACCCCTCTGTTTCATAGGGCTCTTCAGGTTTCAAGATCGGCTCCTTCGACTGTTTCAGTATCCTCCAGGGTTCATCCAGATCCAGCAGGAGGGCAAAGAGGCTGTATATCTGCTTGTGACCCTTGGCATGGTATATCTGCAACCACCCTTCAGGCGTTTTTATGGAGGGGGCTCCGCCCCCGATCTTCATCTCCTCCCAGTAACTGTCTTTAGGTCTCAATATACACCGGTGTTTGCCCCAATGGATCAGGTCGGGCGATTCGGCGTACCATATGGAGGGCCTTCCGAAGCCGCAGTTGTTCGGCCTGTGAAGGGCGCAGTATCTGCCGCCGATCTTCTCGGGAAAGATGGAGATATCCTTGTTCTCGGGGTGGAAGATCATCCCCTTCCTTTCTACTGTTTTAAAGTCTTTCGTGACGGCCAGTGAAGTCCCCCATGAATCTTCCGAGACGCAGGTATAGTTGATGTAATAGGTGTCACCGATCCTGGTAATTCGGGCGTCCTCAACGCCATAGATCTCCTCGGGGCGTGACGGAAAGAGGAAGGGCTCATCATCCACGGTGAAGTTGACGCCGTCTTTACTCCTGGCCAGCCGGATATGGCTCATGGTGGAAAGGTAATCCTTACCCTTGTAGACGATGCCTCGGGTATCCTTCAGTCTAACGTCAGGGTCATCGAGCCTTACCTCGAAACGCTTCGGGTGTCCAACTCCGTCGGTTATTTCAACGGTTGGGACTGCGGCGTATCCCTCGGCTGCGATGCACTCTTCGGCGACGCGGAGCAGCAGTATTATCTCGCCGTTATACTCGGTTGCGCCTGGATTAAAGGCGCCCCGCACCCTGAAGCCTTCTGCCGAGGGTTTTACCATGTCCGGTCTGATAATAGGGTTTGAGCTTTCTCTCTCCATAGGGCCTCTTTTCAATTATTGTTGTCTTTTATCTTCCGATTTTGGGAAGAAGATATACCTCGCCTTGCCATAGGGTACGGTCACCACGCTGTGGTAAACATCTATATGCTTTTGTGCAATCCGGCTCCATCCGGCGCTCTCTTCTATATATCCCCTGCACTTTGAACTTATGCCATCCCGCTCCTTTTCATCATTCAGAATTTTGATGATCGCCTCGATATATTCCTCATCGGTGGAGCAGTTTACACCTCCGCCACTCCGCTCTATCACTCTCCTGAAGGCGGGGAGGTCCGATGCAACAACAGGCCGGTGCATGGCAAAGCACTGTGCCATCATACCGCTCTGGGCGCCTACCTCATAAGGAAGGACAACAACGTCTGCCGCAGAGAGGATCGTATCGAAGGTATACTGCGGGAATTGCCCGCGGAAGATCTTGATGCTGTCCACAACAGGCGAACTATTCAATTTTTCGAAAAAATTACGGCGGTATTCGTCGAACTCGATATTCCTCGTCTTGCCTGCCACGACGAGCACAACGTCCTCGTCTTTTTCATGTATCTTTGGAAAGAGATCGACGATCCTGTCCATTCCCTTTGAAGGACGGAAATAGCCGCAGAGGAGTATCACCTTCTTTCCCTTGAGACCGAGTTTCTCCTTGGCCCCCTCAACGGGCCCGAGTTCACGGACGCCGTGTTCGATTACATGCACCTTGCCGGCTGCTTTAAAATATCTGTCGAGCGTTTCCTTCTGAAACTCCTCATGGACGATAACGGCATCGGACTCTTCAATAATATGCCTGAGGATGATCTGCTCTGCGTCGGTCAGTGTTTCGTAAACGGTGTGGAGTGTTGTCACAACAGGCATGCCTGCCATCCGGTATCTGAGGAGCAGTTCGACGCCCATGACGCCTTTCTGTGCGCCGAAGAGGCCGTACTCATGCTGAATATGCATGACGTCGGGCGTCATTTTGATGCTGGTGCTGTAGATATCATTTGCCAGCGTCGGCGATTCGGGGCTGTAAACGGGGAATACACAAGAACCCTTGGCGCCGAACTGACTCACAACGAATGTCTCGTTCTGCTTTTTATCAAGGGCATTTCTCAGGTCCAACGTATAGGTGGCTATCCCGCACTCTATGGGCGGATAGGTGGATACAAAACCGATTCTCATTTATAACACCTCTTTTCTTTAGTTTAGTAGTTTTTTCATCAAACGGTCCATATCGACAAGGGCTATGCTGGTGGCATAGTCAGACATGGCGTAGGGCATCACCAGCTTGTCGCCGTGAAGGAGCGCCCCGCAACTGTAGACCACATTTGGAACATACCCCTCCCTTTCATTGTCGTCCGGCTCGAGGAGTGGCTCCTTAAGCCTTCCGATCACTCTTGAGGGATCTTCCAGGTCTAGCAATATTGCCCCGATGCAGTACCTCCTCATGGGACCCACATGGTGAGTCAGCACCAGCCAGCCATATTCCGTCTCTATGGGCGATCCGCAATTTCCCAACTGTATAAACCCCCAGGGGTAGGAAGGTCTCATGATCACTTTAGCCTCGTGCCAGAAGTGGATATTGTCGGAATACATGATAAAGATGTTTTCGTTGTCTTGCCGTGAAAGCATGGCGTATCTCCCGTCAACCTTACGGGGAAAGAGCGCCATCCCCTTGTTCTGGACGGCGTTGCCGTTCAGCGTGATGAACCTGAAATGCAGGAAGTCATCCGTCTCGATAAGCTGCGGGAAGGATGTGGTCCCGCTGTATGCCGTATAGGTGGCATAGTAGGTCGCCTTTTTGCTCTCTTCGTCAAAGAACCTTACGAACCTTGCGTCTTCTATTCCCTTCTCTTCGTTCGATGCATAGGGGAAGATCACCCGCTCGGAAAGGCGCAGTTTGTCACTGAACCTCGTCTCGTAATTGCACTCGGCAAGGGAGTTTATGGCGCGAAGGGTCTCCGTGAAAAGGGATGTATGCCTCCGGTGCCTGTTTTTAACGCTCTTGATCTCATTGTCGAGCTCGTTGAAGGTGAATTTATCGGGGAGGGGCCCTAGTATCTCCTTTGAAAAATCGTTCTCAAAGCCGAGTTCGAAAAGCTTGGGGGCAAAGAAGTTTTTTTCATAGGTCGGGTTGAGGACCGTCTCTCCGACGGTAACGAATTCGCTGGTATCCTCAATTTTGATTTCATGCTTGTCGCTGATTATCCCCGATCGGAAGGCGAGCGAAGAGATATGCCCTTCGCCTATAGCTCTCAGGCTCATTACAAAGCGCAGTTCACCCTTCCCCACTTTTGACTGGTCGGGATGCGGGACGATGGAGGGATTAAAGAGGGCCGCAGATTCCAGTGCATATTCGCTCGTAAAATATGCGCCGATGAGGAGCCGCCTCTCCTCGCCCGGCTCAATGTCCGTCACCATGACAGGCGAAACATTGTCATAATGACTGAGCAACATCTCCCTGATGTCGATATGCCGCCCCTCGAAATGGTGCAGGACATGATCAAGCTCCTTCTTGATTTCCATGTCGTTTAACGACATTATCCGGGAAACAATTCGAAGCATCCGTTCCTTATTGCCGTAAGGAAAAAAGCGAAGTAAAACCCTGGAAGTATCGGGCTTTAGGATTATTTTTGTTCTTTTAAGCAGTTTCGAAGACATAGTAATAACTTAAAGTAATTACTATGATTTTGCAATCAGTATAATGGGAAATTGCAAATTACTAATTGAAATGTTGTATATGGGAGGGCCTGAGAAATCACGCTTTCAGCTTCCTATTTAACAGTACCTCGAAATGTTCAATCCTGGGCAACAATAAGTCCAAACATAGAAAGCCTCTTTGTTATAGTTGACCCACCGGGACGTTCAAAGCTATACTCCTCCCACTATGTCTGACGCTGCAAAGAAATCCGAAAAAAAGCGCCTCTTCCTCATCGACGGAAGTTCCTACATCTACCGCGCTTTTTTCGCCATCCCTCATCTCAGCAACACGAGGGGGGTGCCGACGAATGCCGTCTACGGTTATACGGCCATGCTGCTGAAGGTGATTCGGGAGGAAAAACCGGACTATCTCGCCGTTGCCTTTGATGCGAAAGGCCCCACTTTTCGCCATGAACTCTACAAGGAATACAAGGCGAACCGTCCCGCCATGCCCGACGACCTTCAGCCGCAAATCCCCTACATCCACGAAGTAACTGCCGGGTTCAATTTCCCCGTCCTCTCCCAGCCGGGGGTGGAGGCGGACGACATTATTGGTACACTGGCCGGGCAGGCGGCAGAGGCGGGGCTGGAAGTGGTCATCGTTACGGGGGACAAGGACATGATGCAACTCGTTGCCCCCCATGTGACGATCCTCGATACGATGAAGGAAAAGGTGACCGGTGTTGCCGAGGTGGTGGAGCGTTTCGGTGTCGGGCCGGAAGGGGTGATAGACGTGATGGGGCTCATGGGGGACAGTTCCGACAACATCCCCGGTGTGGCGGGGGTGGGGGAGAAGACGGCCATCAAGCTCATGGCCGAGTACGGCTCCATGGAAAAGCTCTATGAAAACATCGACAACATCAAGGGGAAGCTGAAAGAAAAACTGGAGAAAGACCGCGAGATCGCCTTTCTAAGCCGCGACCTCGCCACCATAGATTGTAATCTCGACTTCCGCTTTTGTGCTGACGAATACAGCATGGCTGAGCCCGATCTCGACAGGCTGAGGGAACTCTTCAAGGAGATGGAGTTTTCCCGGTTCATAAAGGAGCTGACGCCGCAGGAATCGCTTTCCCGCGAGGGCTATACGCTCCTCGACAGCATCGAAAAAATAAACGAAACTCTGGAGAAACGTCCGAAGGACGCGCTGCTCGCCATCGACCTTGAGACCACCTCCCTCGATACGCTGGAGGCGAAGATCGTTGGCATCTCCCTCTCTTTTGAGCCGCACAAGGCCTACTATATTCCCGTGGCCCACTCCTATCTTGGTGTGCCGGAACAACCGGACCTCGATGAGGTGCTTAATATTTTGAAACCTCTTCTCACGTCGGAAAAGGTGCGGAAGACGGGCCATAACCTCAAGTACGACTATTCGGTTCTGAAAAAATACGACATCGCCATGCGTGGCATTTACTGCGACACCATGATCGCCTCCTACCTCCTCAACCCGACGCGGCATTCCCACAGTTTGGAAGAGGTGGCGCGTGAGCATCTCGACCACCAGATGATTACCTACAAGGAGGTGGTGGGCGATCCGAAGAAGGTCACCTTCGACGAGGTACCGCTCGACAAGGCGCTCGAATACGCCGCTGAGGATGCCGACGTGGCGCTTCTCGTGGCGAATATCATGCTTCCCCTGATTAAAAAAGACAGTTTTGAAAAACTCTTTCACGAGATTGAGGTGCCGCTCATCGAGGTACTCGCCGAGATGGAACTAACAGGCGTCAAGATCGACACTGCCTTTCTCTCAGCCATGTCGGACGACGTGAACCGGGAGATGCGTCTCATTGAGGGGGAGATTTTCGAACTGGCCGGGGAGGCCTTCAACATCAACTCTCCAAAGCAGCTTGCCGAGATCCTCTTCGAAAAGCTGAAACTCCCCGTCATCAAGAAAACGAAGACCGGTTATTCCACCAATGTGGACGTACTGACAAAACTTGCCGATCAGCACGAACTCCCGTCGAAGGTTCTCGAATACCGTTCCCTTTCGAAGCTCAGTTCCACCTACATTGAGGCGCTGCCGAGGATTGTAAACAGCGCCACAGGGAGGGTCCATACCTCTTACAACCAGACTGTCACTTCTACGGGCCGCCTCTCGTCAAGCGATCCCAATCTCCAGAACATTCCAATAAAAACGGACCTCGGGAAAAAGATCCGCGAGGCCTTCGTGCCCGAAGAAGGCTCGATCATCCTGGCGGCGGATTACTCCCAGGTGGAGCTTCGCCTCATGGCGCATCTCTCGGAGGATGATCTGTTACTCAAGTCCTTCGAAAAAGGGGAGGATATCCATACGCGGACGGCGGCGGAGGTCTTCGGCATCTTCCCCCAGATGGTGACGCCCAAGATGCGGCGCGAAGCGAAGGTGATCAACTTCGGCATCCTCTACGGCATGAGCGGCTTCGGCCTCTCCAAGGAACTCGGCGTCTCCCCCAAGATGGCGAGCGCCTACATCGAGGGGTATTTCAATAAATACAAAGGGGTGAAGGCCTTCATGGAGGCTACCGTGGAGACCGCGAAGGTAAAGGGGTATGTTTCCACCATCATGAACCGGCGCTGCTACCTGCCGGACATCAACTCCTCCAACGGGATGCAACGGCAATTCGCCGAACGGGCCGCCATCAACGCGCCGCTCCAGGGGAGCGCCGCCGACGTGATCAAGGTGGCCATGGTGAACATCCATCGGCGGCTTATTGCCGAGGAATTGAAATCGATGATGATAATGCAGGTCCACGACGAACTCGTCTTTGAGGTACCCGAAGAAGAACTCGATTTGATGAAAAAGCTGGTGGCCGAAGAGATGGAAGGGGTGGTAGAACTGAAGTCACCCCTCGTTGTCGATATCGGCGTAGGTAAAAACTGGGCCGAGGCGCATTGACAAATGCCTTGAGGGAGGAACAGTCTTGCCCATCCCCCTCCTAACCTCCCCCTTGAAAGGGGAGGAACAAAGACTACAAAACCTTGCCGGACAGTGCTGAAAAAATCTTACTTATAAAGGGAATCTCTATTAATCTGTCATGCCGGACTTGATCCGGTATCCAGGGGTCTGATATAACTGAATTCCCGTCTTTATGGGAATATCAAAATATGAATATTTAGAGATACCCTAAATGTTTAGTCCGTGAAAGTCCGTGGCAAATGCTTTTTTCAGGATAAGATGAAACTCCTCTTCAAACTTTTCGATTATATCTCGGCGCTCCTCTTGGGAACGCTCGCCTCCCTTGCCGTCTACTGGGTCGCCGCGCCGGGCTGGAATATGGCCCTCGCCATGTTTGCCGGTATGTTCATCGGCATGGCCTTGCTCCTTCTTTTCTTACCCTTAGTCGGCGTCTTTTCCACCTTTTTCAACTTCATGCCCCCCGCCATGATAATCGCCATGCTGGGCGGCATGGGGGCGGGGATGGCGGTGTCCGCCGGGATAGCCTTGTCAGGCTTACTCCCGGTCATGCTCCTTTTCTCCGTTGCGGTGCAGATTGTCCTCGATCTTTACAACCTCATGCTGATAGGGGAGGTGAAGCATGCCGAATGATCTCGGCAGGAAATGGGACAAGGCGGCCGCCGCCTTCGATTTCATGAACAATGGGGTAGAACTCCGTTTCGGCGACGTTAAGCAGGAGTGGTTTTCGAAGGCGGCGGGCCGGACGCTCCTCGTGGCCGTCGGCACGGGGCTCGACCTCGCCTACTTCCCGGATGGCCACGAGATTGTCGGCGTGGACATTAGCGAAAAGATGCTCGAGAAGGCGAAGGAGAAACTCGACGGCAGGCTTTCCGTCGAACTCGTCCGGGTGGACGTGAGGAAGCTCGCCTTCCCGGCTGATTCCTTCGATTCCGTCGTTACTTCCTGCTCCTTCTGCTCCGTGCCGGATCCGGTACTCGGCCTGAAAGAACTCCATCGCGTCTTAAAACCGGGCGGACAAATGATCATGTTCGAGCATGTGAGGAGCGACATCTTTTGGATGGGTCCCATGATGGACCTGCTCACCCTTATTACCCGGAAATTCGGGCCAGACCTCAACCGGCGGACGAGGGATAATATCATTGCGGCGGGGTTCAGGCTCACACGGGAGATCAATCTCCACCTCGACATGGTGAAGCTCTTCGAGGCCGAAAAGTCATGAGAAATCTCATAAAGAGATGGGACGATATTTTTCGGTAGTCAATTTCAAAGAGGCGGCCCGCCTGGGCGGACTCATGACCCTCCTCTCCCTCCCGAGGGTGCTTACAGACGGCGTCCTCCCTCCCTACTTCATCCTCTTCACCCTCCTCTGGCTCGTTATGCTCGCCGCCGCCGTCACCGCCTGGGGGAGGTGTGCCGGGATGGCGGCCTATTTCCCCTCCGGGAAGAGGGTTGTCAAAGGGCTTTTGTGGGCGCTATTGCTGGTGGTCCTTTCCTTCCCGGTCAAGGTCTACTGGTTCAACCCCCTCCTCTTGGGCGCGTTGGAGATGACGGGGAACGAGAAGGCCGTCGGCCTCGTTTTCCCGGCAACGCTCATTTCGGGGGCCGAACTCACTCTCTGGGTGATGAGCTTCGAGGTGCTCTTCTTCCAGGCTGCCACCCTTTCCTTTTTCGCCAAACTGCTTAAAAGTTTCTACCCCGCTCTTTTCTTTACGGCCATTTTTCGTGCGCTCGTCACGCTGCTGAAACTCCGCGAACTGGGCGTGGAAAGCGGCGAAGCCGTTATCCTTTTCCACGCCATCATCGTCAATGTTGTTTCCTGCCTCCTCTTTTCCCGCTTCGGTCTCCCGGCGTCCATGCTTTTTATCGGGGGCATATCCCTCTACCGCTGGCGCTTTTTCTTTTGACTTGTCTCTCGTAATATCGCGCCCGCCTTGTCCTGACATTTGTGCTAGAATATAGGTAGAAAAGGAGCAAAAGGAGGTTCGTCATGACGGAAGAAAAGAGAAAGGAAGAGATCGGTCTCTATGAGAAACTGGCGTCGCGGTCGAAGGAGTTGATGGACGAGGCGAGGGAGAAAACAGCGGAAACGGTGGACGCCGCCATTAAGAAGGCGAAGGAAGAGATGGTGGTGGCAGGCGATTTCAGCCACGAGCAAGGGGAAAAGTTTAAAACCTTTCTTGAGCGGGACCTGAAGACGACCAGCGTTTACGCCTCAAAGGCGGGCGAAGCAGCGAAAGAAGTTTTAGAGCCCCACAGGGTGGCAGCAGGACTCCAAAATACGCTCGCTACCATCCTGGAAACGGTGGGGGAGGCCTTCGAAGAGTGGGGCAAGAAACTCGAAACGGATCTCGACTTCAAGACGGGGGAGATGACCACGCCCGGCAGCCTCACCTGCAAGGGGTGCGGCGAGAAGATCAGGATGGCGGAGACGGGTCACATCCCGCCCTGCTCAAAGTGCAGGGGCACGGAGTTTCATAAGTCTTATTAGGAGGGACCCTGAGCAGAGGGATTTTAAGGAATCTCTGTATTCCCGTTTTTACGGGAATCACAAGCGTTTATATTTAAAGACATGTCATTCCGCACTCGATGCGTAATCC
>CBDVDA010000137.1:0-9333 GCA_965372635.1 uncultured bacterium
ATTAAGTGACACCTTTAAAAAAAAAAACCACCCTGAGATCGTCACAAGCGTTATCAGCTTCATCAATAAAAAAAACAATTCCATCAAATTTCTTTTCCCCTTTATTTTCGCTAGTAAGTCTTTTGCATGTTTCACTCAATGAGTACGATAATTCATCAAGAAGTAGGTCAAGTTCCGTAAGTTCACTTTTTTTATTAACACCAGAATCCATAACTTTAATTCTCTGGACAAACGCCCACGTGTCCGATAAGAAATTTCGGATCACTTCAGTTTTCCCTACTTCTCTTTTTATGTTTATCTCAATGAGTTTAATTAATGTAATAATATCTGTTGTCTTAGAAATCACAATTTGAATAGTTAAAAAGTTAAAATTTCCATACTCAAGGCTTTCTATGTCACCATTTGAGGCATGTTTCAAATACATCATCAAAGATGATTTGCCAATACCTCTTTCACCAGTTATCAAATAGTTGGAGGCCTGACCATGTTTGGTTTGGTGTAGCCCACTTTCTAATGCACGAACTTCATCAAGGCGCCCAGCAAACATTGCCGTTGGGACAGGGCTATTTGGTTTGAAAGGATTAATTTTTTTCATTCTGCTTAAACTCCTTTTTTTGAAAGTTTTGTTGGGTAAAGCAGATAAACGTACAGTCCCCCCCCAAACAGAGGCTAAGCGGACCCCGCCTGCTTCAGGCGTTCAATCTCCTTCTTCGCCGCCACCAGATCGTTGGTCGTATCCCGGAGGCGGGTCGACATCAATTCGGCAAAGATACGGTAGATGACGTACATGAAGACAGTCCTGTCATCCTCTTCAAGCATGCCGAGGCAGGAGGCGTCGAGAGCAAAGGTGAGGGAGGTATTTACCGCCTCCACAGTGGCAGACCGGGGGCGGCGTTCCACCACCGCCATCTCACCGAAGGCGTCGCCCGACCTGCCGAGAGTGCAGAGATCGATACCGTCTTTGATCACCTTCACCTTTCCCGAAAGGAGGAAATAGATTCCCCGGTCGGTGTCCCCCTCTTTGATAATGATTTCGCCGGGCTGGTATTCCTTCACCTTGCTGAACTGCATGAGCCCCCTGATATCCTTATCCTGAAAGGACTTGAAGGCAGGAAGCTGTTTTAACCTTTCAATAATAACGGCATTCTCGTCGAGAAAATCCGATTCTTTCATGCTGGTACGCCCTCTCTGAAAAACTTGTTTTTTTGAATAAACTGTTTATTAAATAGGCCTACAAATAGGGAGCCTTTTTATTTCTAACGCCCCCTAACCCCCTCTTACTCTAAGAGGGGGAATCTAGGCCCCTCCTCTTAAGATAAGGGGAGGTTGGGAGGGGTTATGATTAAACTGTAAAGACTCTCTATTTAAGTGACCGGGTTAATAATTTATACCACAATCCCTGAAAACCCGCAACAAACATGAAGAACATTTACCGACTTGAAACTAAAGGTTAAAACGCTGCCAACCTATTTTACGGCAAGAGATTTCAACAAGCCACCGAGCTCGGACCGGCGATTTTCTAGCACCTTTTTGGCAATACCCACAAGCTGTCGATAGGTCGGTTCGAACCCCTGTTTTTTCGTCAGCCAATCAGCCGCACCCCGAACATCTTTTTTTAGAAGAGGATGAATCCGTTCCGTAAGCGCCCTGAATCTGAGGGCGTCGAAAGGACCCATACCGTCTGGAATTTCTTCCGGAAGCCCCCGGTATCCCTGTATAACGGACCACGCTTTGACAAGCAGGGCAAGAGGAACCTCATCCAAGGCATATCCCAGGCGATCCCCCATATCGGCCCCATCGATAAGGGCGTCGAAGACGGCGTTATTGAACCTCTCATCTCGAAGACGTTCTATGTTCCGCCACTCGGCCACAGGCGTCAGGGCAGGATCATATTCGAGATCGGAGGGGACGAGGACGTCGAGATGCCTGACGCCGAGAGAATGAAGCCACGTTGCCAAACCGGGTGAAGTGAGACGCCCTCTCACAGGCCAGAGATTTATTCTCTCCCGGTCGTACGCCGAGAGGAGGAGTTCTTCGCCGTAATAGCGTTCATCGTCCCCCCAGTCGAGGAGAGGGTCGTAAAGATGAGAGCCGCCTGATTTCGAGAGGACATAATCGGCGGCACGCTTCGGAGCGAGCGGGCTCTGCTTCAGCGCCGGGTGGCCGGGTCTGACCCTGAGGAGCAGGGCGTCATACCCTTTTTCGACAAGGAAATCGCCGAAAGACGTCTTCGTAATCCCTTCGCCGAGCCGCGCTTCGATGACAATGGCTTCACTCGATTCAGAATCTACGTGAACCATTGCCGTGCCTGAAAAAACACCGGGGAAGTCATTCCCCCGCGCGATGAGCGCCTGCACAACCGTGTCGCCCCTGAAAAGCAGGATATCGCCGCTGTGAACCTTGACGCCTTTCACAAAAGCGTGGAGCGACTCGGAAGGGACGTCATCATAGAGGGTGAGGGGATTATTTCCCTCAAAGCTCGTCTGTACGAAAGCCTCTTCGAGGGCGAACCGTCCACCAAAGAGAACTGAGTAAACAGCTTCGGTGATTCTGCCGTTCCCCGGCGGCCAGACATGGGCCGCCCCTTTCACCTCCAGCCGGGCCTTTTCGATAAAGCGTTTGGCACTGGGAATAAGCGTTTTCTTTGCAGCCGCAACGGCAGCCATCTCGATTTCGACCGACCTCAAACGGTCGAAGAGGTTGAGCAGTTCCTTTTTTTTGCCTGATTTGATTTCCGAAAGGAGCCACTCACCCTCCCCCAGAAGTCGCCAATATACAGACTCCACCTTTTGGGAGCTGTAATCCCTCGCCTCGGAAAATTTCGTGTGGAAGGTTTCTAAAAGATGGGGGCCGTGGCGGGCCTCATACTGTTCGGCCCCCTGGCCACCTTCTGATGCAACGAGGGGAAGGGGTGAGAAAAAGAGAAAAAATACAGCAGTGATTAAAGCGTAACGGGGAGTCATAAGGCCTCCGGCCCGTTTATAATTCTCTCACCCATCGGATGATGGGGGGACACTATAATTATGACTTACTTTGGGTCGTAATTCAACCAGGGGGAAAGCCAGCGCTCCATCTCGGACATGGAGACGCCTTTTCTACAGGCGTAATCCTCCACCTGGTCGCGTCCTACCTTGCCGACGCCAAAGTAGCGCGAGTCGGGGTGAGAAAAGTAGAGGCCGCTTACCGAGGCGGCAGGGTGCATTGCCTTCGATTCCGTCAACCAGATACCGGTCTTGTTTTCAACGGCCAGAAGCTCCCAGATAACGTCCTTCTCTGTGTGGTCGGGGTTGGCAGGATAACCCGCAGCCGGGCGGATGCCTCTATATTTTTCCCGGATCATCTCTTCATTTGCCAGGTTCTCATCGGACGCGTATCCCCAGAGTTCTTTCCGCACCTTTTGGTGAAGCAGTTCGGCGAAAGCCTCGGCGAGCCTATCGGCGAGCACCTTGGCCATGATGATAGAATATTCGTCGTGGCTCGATTCGAACTCCTTTATCATCTCCTCAATGCCGAGACCAGCGGTAACGGCAAAGGCGCCGCACCAGTCATCGATGCCGCTCTCTTTCGGCGCTACGAAATCAGCGAGAGCAAAGTTCGCCTCTCCTCCCTTTTTCTCCTCCTGCTGGCGGATCGTATGAAAGGTGGCGAGCGTTTTCTCACGCTTTTCATCGGCATAGAGCTCGATGTCGTCCCCCACTCCGTTTGCCGGGAATATACCCACCACCCCGCTTGCCCGAAGCGATTTTTCGCTTATGATGCGGGCGAGTAGCGCTTTCGCATCGCTGAATAATTTCTTCGCCTCCTTGCCGTTGTCGGCACGGTCGAGGATGTCGGGGTATCTTCCTTTCATCTCCCAGGCGATAAAGAAGGGGGTCCAGTCTATATATTCTGCAATCTCCTCCAGCGGATAGTCGTCGAAGTGGGTGATGCCCGGTTTCTTCGGCTTCACCGTCACGCCGCCGGAAAAATCGAGGACCGCCCTTCGCGCCCTCGCTTCATCAATGGAGAGATAGTTTTTTATCGCCTTCTTCCTGCCGTACTGCTCTCGGGCATTCTCCTGCTCTTTTTTGAGCGTCTCTATATAGTTGTCCCTCTGGTCGTCCGATATGAGGCTGCTTACAGCGGGGACCGATTTAGATGCATCGTGGACATGGACGACGGGGCCCGAATAAGCGGGCGCAATCTTAAGCGCCGTGTGGGCCTTCGAGGTAGTCGCCCCACCGATGAGAAGCGGAAGGTGGAACCCCTGCCTCTCCATCTCAGCCGCCACATGGACCATCTCGTCCAGCGACGGCGTGATGAGGCCGGAAAGGCCTATGATATCCGCCTTTTCCTCTCTCGCCCTGTCGAGGATCGTCTGGGCATGGATCATGACGCCCATATCGACGACGTCGAAGTTGTTGCACTGGAGCACCACGCCGACGATGTTCTTCCCGATGTCATGAACGTCGCCCTTTACCGTCGCCATGAGCACCTTTCCTTTCGCTTTCGCCCCTTCCCCTTTTTCCGCGTCTATATAGGGGAGAAGGATGGCGACAGCCTTTTTCATGACGCGGGCGCTTTTCACCACCTGGGGGAGGAACATCTTCCCCTCGCCGAAGAGGTCGCCCACTACGTTCATGCCGTCCATAAGCGGCCCTTCGATTACTTCGATGGGACGCGTCGCCTCTAGCCTCGCCTCTTCCGTGTCGTCGTCTATAAATTCGGTTATCCCTTTAACGAGGGCATGCTCCAGCCTTTTGGCTACAGGCCAGCTTCGCCACTCCAGGTCTTCCTTAACCGTCTCGCCCGTGCCGCGGTATTTCTCCGCCACTTCGAGAAGCCGCTCCGTGGCGTCCTCTCGTTTATTGAGAACAACGTCTTCGACGCGTTCCTTCAGTTCCGTCGGGAGGTCGTCGTAGACGGCCAATTGCCCCGCATTGACGATTCCCATATCCATGCCCGCCTTGACGGCGTGGTAGAGGAAAACGGAGTGTATCGCCTCGCGCAGAGGGTTGTTCCCCCGGAATGAAAAGGAGACGTTCGAGACGCCGCCAGAGATGAGCGCATAGGGGAGTTTTTCTTTTATGGTACGCGTCGCCTCGATAAAATCGACAGCATAATTGTTGTGCTCCTCTATCCCCGTAGCGACGGCAAAGATGTTGGGGTCGAAGATGATATCCTCGGCGGGGAACCCGACCTCACCCGTTAATATTTTGTAAGAACGGCTGCATATCTCCACCTTCCTGTCATAGCTGTCGGCCTGCCCCTTCTCGTCGAAGGCCATAACGATGGCCGCCGCGCCGTAGCGTTTCAATAAGGTGGCGTGCTTTTTAAACTCCTCTGCTCCCTCTTTTAAAGAGATGGAATTAACGACCCCTTTCCCCTGGATGCATTTCAACCCCGCTTCGAGTATCTCCCACTTGGAGGAATCGATCATAACGGGGACTTTAGATATCTCCGGCTCGGAAGCGATGAGGTTCAGGAATTCCACCATCGCCTTTTTACCGTCCAACATCGCCTCGTCCATGTTGATGTCGATGATCTGGGCGCCGTTTTCCACTTGCTGGCGGGCGACTGAAAGCGCTTCTTCGTGCTCCCCCTCCATGACGAGGCGTTTGAACTTTGCCGACCCCGCCACGTTGGTCCGCTCCCCAATGTTAACGAAAAGAGATTCGGGTCCGATATTGAGCGGTTCGAGGCCGCTGAGACGGCATTTCTTTTCGATCTCAGGAACCTTCCTCGGCGGCACGTTCTTCACCGCCTCGGCAATCGCTTTGATAAAATCGGGGTTGGTGCCACAGCAGCCCCCCACGATATTGAGCAGACCGCTTTCGGCCCATTCTTTAATCTCCGCCGCCATCGCTTCAGGCGTTTCGTCAAACCCACCCAGTTCATTCGGAAGGCCTGCATTTGGGTGGACGTTTACATGGGTGTCGGCAATTGAAGAAAGCTCCTCAATGTGCTGCCTCAGGTCCTTTGCTCCGAGTGCGCAGTTGAGCCCTATGCTTACGGGCCTTACGTGCCGGAGCGAATTCCAGAAGGCCTCCATCATCTGACCCGTCAGCGTTCGACCGCTGGAATCTGTAATGGTGCCGGAAACCATCACCGGCAGGGAAAGGCCGTTTTCCTCGAAATACGCCTCGATGGCGAATATAGCCGCCTTGGCGTTCAGCGAGTCAGTGATCGTCTCAATGAGGAGGAGGTCGGAGCCCCCCTTGACGAGGCCGTCCACCTGGGTCTTGTAGGCCTGCATCATCTCGTCGAAAGTAACGTCGCGTCTGCCGGGATCGTTCACGTCGGCAGACATGGAGAGGGTCTTGGCCGTAGGGCCCATGGAGCCAGCCACAAAGCGCGGTTTTCCCAGAGTCTTTTTTGTATATTCCTCGCAGGCCTCCTTTGCGATCCGGGCGGCCTCATAGTTCATTTCGAAAACAACATTCTCCAGACCGTATTTCGGCATGTCGATGGCGTTGGAACTGAAGCTGTTCGTCTCGATGATGTCTGCCCCGGCAGCCAGATAGGCGACGTGTACCTCTCTGACGATATCGGGACGGGTGAGAACGAGGAGGTCGTTGTTCCCCTTAAGGTCTTTATCATGGTCCTTGAAACGCTCCCCCCTGAAGTCCTCCTCTTCGAGCTTGTATCGCTGGATCATGGTACCCATCGCGCCGTCGAGGATGAGGATGCGTTCCTTTAACAATTTCTCAAGGTTTGTCATGTTTTCTTATCCGATTTGCTGCCGGAGGGGAGACGCGTATTAGGGTACTAGAGTTCGAGGTCCTTCCAGATGGCGGATGTGGGCCCGGCCTGGTTCATGGTGAAAAAATGGAGCCCCGGTGCGCCGCCATCGAGGAGCGTACGGCAAAGGCCGGTGGTGACTTCCAGCCCGAATTTTTTGAGCGATTCCATATCATCGCCGAACCCTTCGAGCCGTTTCCTGACCCATCGCGGGATTTCAGCCCCGCAGGTGTCGCTGAAGCGGGCGAGCTGCTCGTAGTTGGTGATCGGCATAATGCCGGGGTAGATCGGGATGTTTACACCGAGTTTGGCCGTTTCATCGAGGAAGCGGAAATAGGCGTCTGGCGTATAAAAATACTGGGTAATGGCTGAATCTGCGCCCGCTCTCACCTTGCGCGCGAAATTCTCCATATCCGCCTGCGCCGTCGGCGCCTGGGGATGAAACTCGGGGTAGGCGGCCACCTCAATATGGAAATGATCGCCCGTTTCCTTCCGGATAAACTCGACCAGCTCGTTGGCGTAGCGGAACTCCCCCGCATCGACCCCCATGCCGGAAGGGATGTCGCCACGGAGCGCCACAATCCGCTTGATGCCCCGGTCAATATAAGTCTTCAGTATTTCCCTGATCTCCTCTTTTTTAGAACCGATACAGGAGAGGTGGGGGGCTACTTCGAAACCGGCGTCCTGAATATCGAAGACCGTCTCCAGCGTCCCCTGCTGCGTGCTTCCGCCAGCCCCGAAGGTGACTGAGAAATAGCGGGGTCCGAGCTTGCCCAGTTCAGCCGTGGTCTTTTTCAGCTTCACTGCCCCTTCCTTCGTCTTGGGAGGAAAAAATTCGAAGCCGAAGATTTTTTCATTATTTTTCATGGCGCTACTATATAGTAAACCGGATTTGAATGCAAGGCATGGAAAGAGGAAGCTCTTTATTTTCTATGGTCTTAGATAAAGAGCGACACTCCCTTGACAAGCGTGATGGCTGGCGCTATCTTAGAGGTGAAAAGGCAAAACTAAGGAGCAATCGAATGAGCGACGGCGGCATACTCCCCGATGGGGAAAATTTAAGAAAGGCGGTCCGGTGGATTTCAGACGAGGGAGGTTTCACCCTGAAATCGGTGGAAGAAGCGTGCGTTCGTTTCGACCTCTCCCCGGCGGATGAGAATTTCCTCATCAACCATTTTACGAAGAAAAAAGAGGGGAAATAGTCCCCTCTTTAATTCTTAACAATAAGAACCTGAATGGGGCTTTTTGTTTAAATCATTAACAGGAGCGGCTCTTGCAAAAGTACAAAAAGGTTGTCATTCCCGCAGTCTTTAAGCGGGAGCAGGGTGTTTTGTTATAGAAAACCCATATCCACGATTGAACATTTCGGGGATGACAATGAGTTTTGCAAGAAGCTCAGGAGGTAAAAAATGAAAAGAAAAGTATCAAAAACAGGATGGCTGCCGGTAACCCTTTTTTTCGTCATGGCGGCGGCCCTGCCGGTGCAGGCGGCGGAATATAAGATCGATCCCACACACTCCTTCGTCGAGTTTAAGATTCAACACCTCGGTTATAGCTGGCTCTACGGCAGGTTCAACGATATCGAGGGGGATTTCAGCTACGACGCCAAGAAACCGGGAAACAGCCGCTTCAACGTTGAGATCGCGACAAAGAGCGTAGACACCAACCATGCAGAGCGCGACAAGCATTTAAAGGGCAAAGACTTTCTCGAAGTGAATAAATTTCCCAAGGCGACCTTTAAAACCACCCGCTTTGGAGGCGATGTGTTGCAAGGGGTACTCACCCTTCACGGCGTGAGCAAACCGGTGAGCATCCTCGTTGAAAAGATAGGCGAGGGGAAAGACCCCTGGGGCGGGTACCGGGCCGGTTTTCACGGCACAACAGTAATAAAAATGAGCGACTTCGGCATCACCAAGAACCTCGGCCCGGCAAGCGAGACGATCGAGTTCGAACTCGGCATCGAGGGGATCAGGAAGTAAGAGGCAATAGGCGGGAGCGGTAGAAATGCGCGGCCTCTGGAAGGTCTACTGCTCACTCCTCGCCCTCGTCATCCTCTTCCAGATCGGCCTCGGTTGGCAGATGACCCGCCTCGATTTCTACCACCGTTGGTACCACGCCGCCCCGTCGCTCCACAAATCGATGGGGATTATCATTCTGTTGATGACACTCATTCGTGTCGCCGTCCGGCTGAAAGAGGGGCTGCCACCCGCCCGCGACCTCTTGAGATCACTCAGATTCAACGTCTTCGGCTTACAGCACACCGTCCTCTACGCCTTCCTGCTCACACTCGCCCTCACAGGCTACCTCTTCGCTACCTCGAAGGGGGACGCCATCCCCTTCTTCGGCCTCTTCGAAGTACCGTCACTTTTCAAAACAGGCAAGCTCTTCCGCGAAACAGCCGATAAAATCCATTTCCTCCTCGCCTACAGTCTGGCAGGCCTCATCGTCATCCACAGCGTCCAGATGTTTAAAAGATGGCGAAAGATGAAAGTTCACACCCGGTAGTCTGGATGAGTGCCCTTCATTGCTGCCGTATTTTCCGGAACAATATTCATTTTACTTGACAACAATCATTTATACGATACTGTTTTGTAAGTGAAGCTCCCCGCCTTG
>CBDVDA010000138.1:0-9105 GCA_965372635.1 uncultured bacterium
CTGAGGCGGTCACAAAAACTCGCTTCGCTCAGACAGTTTGTGACCTTCATCCTCAAGCAAATGCTTCACTCGGCTGCGTTTTAAAGGGAAGGAAAGTCAGGCCCTTTTAGGGCCAAAGCAAGGCTACGTCCTCTGGGTGTGGATTCTTTACTTTTTCCGGCCTTCCGAAGCGGACAACGCCTTTTTGATCTCTTTCACTGCTTCATCGGGGTTGTTAATATCGTTTCGCACGTTGAGCCCCCTTTTTTGAAGATTTACGAGCAGTCTCGTCGTAAATGGGAGCATGGGAAGGGTCCTCTCCTCTTCTGCCAGCTTTGCGAGAACCGTGTCAATCGTTCCATCTTCCACGATCTTCCCCTTTTCGAGGTAAATGATTCTTTCGATTCCATCGGCCAGCATATCCTCCATATCGTGGGAGATGACGATTAGAGTTTTGCCGGACCGGGAGAGCTTTGCAAGCTCTTTCCTGATGAGCAGCTTCCCCGCCTGATCGAGTCCTGCCGCCGGTTCGTCCAGTATAAGAACTTCCGGATTCATGGAGAGGAGGCCCGCAAGGGCAACGCGTCTTTTTTCCCCGCTGCTCATCTCTTCCGTCTTCATTCTTCGTACGAGGTCGGCATTCAAACCGACCTCTGCACAGGCCTCCCGGTATTTTAACTCGATCTGCTCCGGTGGTGCGTTCAGGATTTCCCTGAGTGTATAGGTGATATCTTCGAAAACGGTGTCGCAGAAAAGCTGGTGTTCGGGGAACTGGAAGAGAAGCCCCGCCTTGCCGGGACCGATACCCGGCGTGACAAGCGTGCCTGAGGTGGGAGGCAGAAGGCCGGTCATGACTCTTGCCAGGGTGGTTTTGCCGGAACCGGACGCCCCCATTAGCCCGATGGTTTCACCATTTTCTATCGTGAGAGTAACGTCGGACAGGACTGTTTTTTCGATAGGGGTCCTCGCATCGTAGGTGCAGGCAACTCCTTTCAGAGAGATAACAGCATTGCTCATGGCTCCCCTTTTATTAAATGCGCTTCATCTCCCAGGTTCAGTACTTGGCAGATATGGGCGGTCAGTTCCCGAAGGCCCCGACTGTCCCGCGCGGAAACGGGGACTCCGGTATAGCGGTTCATTATTCCGGCGAGCGACTCAGACGAGACGGCATCGATCTTGTTAAAAACAAGGCGCCGTGGGATTTCGTGTGCGCCTATTTCAAAGAGGATCTGTTCGACGGAACCAAGCTGGTCGTCCATCTTCTCATCGGTCACGTCGATTACGTGCAGGAGCAAAGAGGAGTCGAGCAGTTCATCCAGCGTAGACTTGAAGGCATCTATGAGGTCTTTCGGAAGGTCCCTGATAAACCCGACCGTATCGCTGACAATAATTTCAGCGCTCTCCCCGAGCCAGAGTTTCCTGCTTGTCGTGTCGAGGGTGGCGAAGAGCTTGTCCTCCACCAGCACATGGCTGCCTGTGAGGGCATTGAAGAGGGTCGATTTACCGGCATTGGTGTAGCCGATAATAGAGACGATTGGCAACCTGCCCGCCAGCCGTTTCGACTTTCTCGTTTCCCGCCCGCGATTCAAATGGGTCAGTTCTTTTTGCAGAAAATTGATCCGGTCGTCGATCCGCCGCCTGTCTACTTCGAGTTTGGTTTCCCCCGGACCCCGTCCGCCGATCCCTCCCGTGAGGCGCGACAGGGCGTCGTCCTTTGCCATGAGGCGCGGTTTGATATATCTCAACTGGGCCAGTTCCACCTTCACACGCCCCTCCCGGCTGTGGGCGCGCTGCGCAAAGATATCGAGGATTAGTTGCGTCCGGTCCATTACCTTGAGGTCCGTCATTTCGGTAATCGATTTCACCTGTCCGGGCGTCAGATCCTGATCGAATATGAGGATATCCGCTCCGTGCTGAAGGCACCGGATAACGAGGTCTTTAAGTTTTCCCACGCCCATTAGGTATTTGGGGTTGATTTTTTTTGGGTATTGAATGATTTCATCGATCACGTCCGTACCGGAAGAGTTCGCAAGTTCGCGAAGCTCGGCCATGGAGGGTTCCGCCGCTTCTTTCCGCCTCGTGGTGACGCTTACGAGAATCGCCTTCGTTGTCCTTTTCAGACCCCGGGCAAGAGGGGTGACTCTCACCATTTCGCTTTCAAGGGAGGTGATGAAGTCCTCAAAGGGGAGGTCGATTTTGCCGGGGGAAATGGGTGTCAATATCTCCCAGTGTTTCTCTTCCCGGTTTTGAGGCAGGAGGTGAGCCATGTGCAGCAATCCGGGCCGCCCCTCTTTGCCGACTCCGAGGGCGGCCATCATATCAAGCCTGAGAAGCGCCAGGTCATTCAGGTCGTCTCGTGAAAGCGGCTCCTCCTTGAGATGTGTATGGATGCAGCGGATGCCTTTAAGCCTTTCCGTGCCCGTTCTCAAACGGCTGAGATCGGGGATGAGAATTTCCTGCGGGGTGCCGACAATAACAGTGAGGATGCGCCCCCTGCGGTCTATGAGGATGCCGACTTGCCGTCCGATCTCGAAGGAGAGTGCCGTCAGGTATCCCGCCAGTTCCGGGGTGACCACGTCCTCAACGGGAACCCGCCGTCTGTAGATGTACTCCAGTTTTTTAAGCTGCTCCGCTTTCAGCCCGCCTGTGTTTCCGATGATTTTCTTGATAGCCGCCTCCGAGAGTCAGATTTTACAGAGCGCCCCCGAATTAATCAAGGGCGTTCTTTTCAACTTACATTCCTGCATCTATATTGCTAGAATGCTCACCTGCTCCAGGGGTGGGAAAGAGGTTATTAACCCGGCATTTAAATGGGGAGACTTATTATTCTAACGCCCCCTAACCCCCTCTTACTCTAAGAGGGGGAATCTATAGGCCCCTCCTCTTAAGGTAAGGGCCTATGGCTCGGAGCCAACGGCTCATAGAGGAGGTTGGGAGGGGTTATGATATACTGTAAAGCACTCTCTATTGAAGTGCCGGGCCAATAATTAAAGGATTTGACAATGAAATTTAAGATCGGCGCGGTCCAGATGACCTCGGGCAGCGACAAGAAGAAGAATCTGGCAAAGGCGGAGAGTCTCCTCACGGCCGGGATAGATCAGGGCGCTACACTTCTCGCCCTGCCGGAAAATTTCTCCTTTATGGGGAGTGAGGCCGAAAAACTTTTAGCTGCCGAAGAGGAGAGCGGCGGAGAAGCGATCGACTTCCTGAAAAACCTGGCGATAAGGGAAGGGGTCTGGATTCTCGCCGGTTCGATTCCAATCAAGGCGTCCCCTGGGAAAGTCTTTAATTCTTCCCTCCTCATCGGTTCCGACGACGCAATTGCGGCACGCTACGACAAGATACATCTTTTCGATGTGAATGTGCCCGACGGGGAGAGCCACTGCGAGTCGAAAACGGTGGAACCGGGCCGGTCGCCCGTCATTGCAGAGACCCCTTTCGGAAAACTCGGTTTAACCATCTGTTACGATCTCCGCTTTCCCGAACTCTACCGGCGTCTTGCAAAAGAGGGGGCAACGATCCTCTTCGTTCCCGCCGCCTTTACCGTGGAAACGGGGAAAGCGCACTGGGAGGTTCTTCTAAGGGCGAGGGCGATAGAGAACCAGGTCTACGTAGTCGCACCGGCTCAAGCAGGGAGACACAGCAAGACGAGGCAGACCTTCGGGCATTCCATGATCATCGATCCATGGGGAAAAGTGATTGCCCGGTTGGAGGATGAAGAGGGGGTCATCACGGCAGAAGTGGACTTATCGCTGGTGGAAAAAGTGCGAAGTGGGGTGCCGGTTTTAGACCATATCGTTTTGGGAGGCGAAACACCGTAGGGCGGATAAGCTTAGCGCCATCCGCCGCATGAAATAATCACACACAATTCAATGGGCTAAAGAGCTAACCGCAAAGGTGCAGAGAACACAGAGAAAGATCATTAAAAGAACTTTGTGCTCCTGGCGGCTTTGCGAGAGAGAACGATTTAGCCTCCATCGTTAGACAGCGAAGAAAATATGAAGCGTAATCTTTGGAAGAGTGCGCGGGAAATATAGTGGTGACGGCTCGTTTTGTTTTGTGAGAAAAAGGGAAAAGGATGGCAAAAGACGAAGCATACCGTAAAGCGGAAAAGAAAATCGAAGAAGCGCGGCGCTCCGGGGCGACGAAGCTTGACCTGAACCAAAGTTATGGTGCCGAAGATTCAGAGAAGCTCACCGAACTCCCCGATTCGCTGTGGGAACTCAGGTTGTTGCAGTCGCTGAATCTCCGCAACAACCAACTGACGGCGCTGCCGGAGTCCATCGGCCAACTCACGGCGTTGCATACACTGAAACTTCATGGTAACCGCCTGGTCTCGATCCCCGATATTTTTGGAGAAATCACATCACTGGAAAATTTTGTGATAGGTGATGTTACTGGTGGCATTTCTAGCGGGGAATTGCCTCAAAGTATTTGCCAATTAAAAAGGCTTACTTGACAACGTTCAGGACATCGTTTACTCAAAAAATGGTCAGGACATCGTTTACCCATAGTTTCGACTCTTTATTCCTGGCGATACCGTGATCAAAACTTTGTCGTTTATCGCATATGGTTTGAGGCCTTTAACCTGCGAGGTACTGTTGTTCTGCCAAAGCCCGTTGCTTCTGAATTTTCTTGTTCATAATAAAGGCTAAGCGATTGTCAAAAAACTAAAGTAAACGATGTCCTGAACAGAAAATTAGTAAACGATGTCTTGAACGTTATCACTTACTCGTTTTTGGAATTCCGGGGACAGAATACTTAATTCACCCATCCTCATCATTCTTTAATCCCCCTCCTCTCTTTTATAAAAAATTTAACGCCAGGATTGCAATATTTTTGCTCAGATACTCCTCCACCTCCTTTTGTCCCCTTCGATAAGACTGCCTGCAGTAGCCGGGCCGGTAGAACCGGAAGGGTAGATGTCGAGAGGAATAAGGTCCGGGGCTGCCTCCACAGCCTCCAGGATGGGCGTGAGAAGCTTCCACGACTGTTCCACTCCGTCTTCTCTCACAAAGAGGGTATGATCTCCTTCAAGGCAATCTATGAGGACCCTTTCATAGGCATCGACAGTGACGCCGCTGTAGAAGTCGGAATAGTTGAAATCCATCACTACCTCACGGAGGCAGACCTTTGTGCCGGGCATTTTGGTCTGCATTGAAAGGGTAATCCCTTCGTTCGGCTGGATTGTGAAGACGAGCGTGTTCGGCCCGATCTCCCCTTCCATCATGTTTTTAAACATGGAATGCGGGACATGTCGAAACTGAACGGCGATCTCCGTCTTTCTCGAAGGAAGTCTTTTCCCCGATCTCAGGTAGAAGGGGACGCCCTTCCAGCGCCAGTTGTCGAGGTAGAGCTTGAGCGCTGCAAATGTGGGGGTAAGCGACCCTTCTTTTACACCGTCCTCCTCCCTGTAGGAGGGGACAGCTTCGCCGTCTATCTTTCCCTCTCCATATTGTCCCAGCGCAAGCTGTTCTCCGAGACTTTCCAGGGTGACCGGCCTTATGGACTTCAACATCTTAACCTTTTCATCCCTCACGGAATCGGCGTCAAAAACGGCGGGAGGCTCCATGGCGGTAAGTGCTAATAACTGGAGCATGTGGTTTTGAAACATGTCCCGAACAACACCCGACTTTTCGTAATAACCGGCCCTCTTCTCTATGCCGATTGATTCCGCCGCCGTAATCTGTACATGGTCTATATATTTTCTGTCCCAGAGCGGCTCGAAAATGGCGTTGGCAAAGCGGAACATGAGAATATCCTGTACCGTCTCCTTGCCGAGGTAGTGATCTATCCTGAATATCTGAGACTCGCTGAAATGGCTCCTTATCTTTTTATTGAGCGAATTCGCCGTGTCACTGTCCCGTCCGAAAGGCTTCTCAACGACGATGCGCCGCCAGCCGGTCTCCTGGTTTGCCATACCTGAGTTGCCGAGGTTATCCGATATGGAGGTATAAACCTCGGGAGGGGTTGCGAGATAATAGATTCTGTTGCCGCCCGGTATGCCGACCTCTTCCAGTTTATCCAGGCGGGCCGACAGCCTGTTGTATGAGTCCAGACCAGTGTAATCAAGCTGCTGATAATACATATTTTTCAGGAACTCTTCCTTGTAATCCTTTGCTGCTGCGTCCGCTTCAGCAATTTCGAGCGCCCGCCCGATAGTCTCCCTGAAACTGTCATCACCCATATCCTTACGCCCCGCCCCGACAACAAAAAACTCACCCGGTAAGAGACCGTTTTTAAAGAGCTTGAATAATGAAGGGATCAGTTTTCTCTTCGTCAGGTCGCCTGAAGCGCCGAATATGACAATGGCGCATGGATCGGTTGCCCTATCTATCTCGCAGGGCGATTTTGCTCTTTCCGTCCCTATCGTCAAGGCGGCTTCCAGCGGCCCCTTTTTACTCGAGTTTTTTTCTTCTTCTGAAATCATCTCTCTACCCTTTGTCTTTCTTTGAGTGACTCACCCGCCCCGCACCTTTAGAACTCAGTTCCCTTTCATCCCGCTCTCTTATGACGGCATGACCTCCAAATTCCTTTCTCATAGCGGCGAGAACCCTGTCGGCAAAGGTATCCTCCATCCTCGATCGGAACCGTTCGAATAACGACGCCGTAATGACAGGCGCAGGCACGCCCGATTCTATCGCCTGCTGAACCGTCCATCGCCCTTCCCCTGAGTCCTCAACATAGCCTCTAATCTCCGAAAGCTCAGGGTCCTTTTCGAAGGCGTCCTCACAGAGTTCAAGAAGCCACGATCTAACGACGCTCCCCTGGTTCCAGAGGTGAGAGATCTCGCCCATATTGAGGCCTTCGCCATAGGGTCCGGCCTTCAGTATCTCGAACCCTTCCGCATAGGCCTGCATCATACCGTACTCAATGCCGTTATGTACCATTTTGACGAAATGACCCGCACCTGACGGCCCGCAATAGAGGTAGCCCCCTTCGGGGGCAAGGGTCTTCAGTAAAGGCTCTATCTTCTTAAATACCTCTACCTTTCCGCCCACCATGGTGCAGTAGCCCAATTCCAGCCCCCAAATTCCACCGCTCACCCCTGCGTCCAGATAAGCGATGCCGCATTCGGCCAGTTCGTTGAAGCGCCTCATATCGTCCTTGTAGTTGCTGTTGCCCCCTTCGACAATGATGTCACCCCTTTCGAGAAACCCTTTCAGCGCCTCTATATGACTCTCAGTAATGTCGCCTGAGGGAAGCATGAGCCAGACCACCCTTGGAGCCTCAAGCTTCCTCACCACCTCTTCAAGAGAATAGGCGGCAACCGCCCCCTCTTTGGCGATCTCGTCAGACTTGTCACGGCTCCTGTTATAGACCACCACGTCATGACTCCCCTTGAGAAGACGCCTCGCCATGTTGGCCCCCATCCTGCCGAGACCGACTATTGCAACCTGCATAGTAACCTCCCTCTTTCAGATTTCCTGCTCTCTAGTATCAAGTGAACTGTAAAAATAGCCTAATGTCAAGTTTGTGTTACCAGTGGTTAATATTCCATTCGTCTTGAAGTGCAGGAAAGGTCGCACCCCGACGATTGCCTCCTTGCAATTCCATAATTGCAATTATATACTTTCCGGCACAGCTTTGGGTTTTTCAACAGCTAAACAAATCTTATTATGAAGGGGATACCCTGTAACCATCGCAATATTTATAACGGAACTTTTTGACCATGAGCGGAAATCAACAGGAAATCATTCAATGTAAAAACCTGGAGGCAATCGCGACAGAAGGGGCTCGGCGCATTGCCCTCCTGGCGGAGGCGGCTGTCCGCCGTAAGGGGTGTTTCACTCTCGCTCTGGCAGGCGGTTCGACGCCAAAAGCTCTCTACCGCCTGCTCTCGTCGGAAGAATACAGAGGGAAATTGCCCTGGCATAAGATCCATCTCTTCTTTGGAGATGAGCGGTCTGTTCCGCAGGACCACCCTGACAGCAACTACAGGATGGTTCGGGAAACACTCCTCTCTGCCATAGATATACCGGCGGAAAACGTCCATCCCATCAGGGGAGAGTTGGGAGAAGCAGGTGCCGCAGACTATGAGAAAAGACTCCGAATGAGCTTCAGCGTAGAAGGGCCGGAGTTCCCCTGCTTCGACCTTCTACTTCTCGGCATGGGGGATGACGGGCATACAGCCTCCCTCTTTCCTGGCACGCCTGCACTCGACGAGGAAAAGGCCTGGGCCATTCAGGTTTATGTGGAGAAGCTCAAGTCGATGCGGATCACCCTTACCCCCCCCGTCATCAACAACGCCGCGGAAATACTCCTTCTGGTCAGCGGCGATGAAAAGGCGCCCGCCCTGAAGGAAGTCCTCGAAGGGACTTTCAATCCCGCGCTCTACCCTGCGCAACTCCTGCGCAGGGCTAAAGGCAATATTACGTGGCTCGTCGATGAAGCGGCAGGAAGGCTTCTTGGCTGGAAGGCGCATCTGTAGAAGAGTCTCACTGCCAACTCCGGGGACAGACGGCCTGACTCCCATACCCCAGATTGTTCCTCACACCGAAATATCCGGAAACTTGATTGCTCCCCCTGTTTGGCTAACGGTTCCCACCATCAAGGTCCGTAAGGGACTTTCACCCTTAAGTCATCAATGGGCCACCACAGCCCATCAAATGACGCTCGCGCGTCACGCGCCATGCCTGGCGCACAACAAAAAAAGGGCCAGCCTTATTCAGGCTGGCCCTTCGTTTTATGGCTCCCCGGGCCGGGCTTGAACCAGCGACAAGGTGATTAACAGTCACCTGCTCTACCGACTGAGCTACCGGGGAATAAAATCTATCAGTGACTTTTCTTGAGTTCTATAAGAACGAGCTTGGAGATAGCCTTCAAGGTTTCGAAGACCCCCTCACCCGTAGCGGCACAAGCCTCGTAATCTGGTACGCCATGCTGGTTTAAGAGCTTCCGAAGCTCATCCACGGGGGCGGCATTTGGAAGGTCCCGCTTATTGTACTGTAGAATAAAGGGGACCTTGGAGAGATCGTAACCGAGTTCCTTCAGGTTGATGTCGAGGTTGTCCAGGCTTTCGATGTTCGCCTCCATCCTCTCCACCTGGGAATCTGCAACGAAGACGACACCGTCCACACCCTTGAGAATCAGTTTCCGGCTGGCATCGTAAAAAACCTGGCCCGG
>CBDVDA010000139.1:0-9069 GCA_965372635.1 uncultured bacterium
TCTTATATCTGGCAATATCGGTAAGAGACAAATATTCATTTTTCTCCTTTTGAAAAATCGCAACCTCAATACCTTTGACGTCAATTTTTTCATTTTTCATAAAATACGCTCCCTAACGCACCCAATTAACAATGGCAGCAAGTGCTTTCTTATGCATCCTCTTCCCCCTTGGTAATAGAGGGTAATAGACACTTCCCGTATTCTTTATAGTTTCTCCTCAAACAAAAAACCCGACCCAGCAAAATGCAGGTTCGGGTTTTATTGGTTGTTGATCAACGATGAAATGCGAACCACCACATTGAGGTATTAATTTAATACCACAAGATCGGGCAAAAACAAACTAAAATATTATTCTATCCAACAAAAAAGGGCTCAGCTAAAAAGCTGAACCCTCGATTAAAACAAGTTTGGCGGAGAGGGAGGGATTCGAACCCTCGGACAGGTTGCCCCGTCAACGGTTTTCGAGACCGCCCCGTTCAACCGCTCCGGCACCTCTCCATTTTCTCCACGAAGGACACAAAGTTCCACGAATAGATAGATATTACATTACAAACCTTTTCCACTCCAGCTTTCCCACGCTACCGAAATTTATAAGCACGCCAACTTTAAACTCAGTTGCTTTTAAGTAGTTAAGTATCTGAGCGTCCTCATTACTGCCAAGACTAGACAAGGCTTTTAATTCTATGATTATACTATCGAAACAGATCAAGTCTGCAAGGTATTCTTTTTTCAGTGCAACACCTTTGTACTTGATCTTTAAAGGAACCTGCGACCTGAAGGGTATTTTTTTAGATGCCAGTTCTCTTTCAAGCGCTTCCTGATATACCGCTTCCAGAAAACCATTTCCAAGTTCCTTATGAACTTCTATTGCGGCACCGACAATCTGGTAGACTTCTTCCTTCTTGAATATTTCGACGCCCACGGTATTACTGCACTAAAAGAGCAATTTCTTCGCTCTACTTCGTGTTCTTCGTGGATTCAAACCTTTTCCTCCGCCACTTCCTCCTCGCCGAGGTTAAAGGCGTCGTGGAGCACCCGCACGGCAAGCTCCGTATACTTGGACTCGATGACGCAGGAGACCTTGATCTCCGACGTGCTTATCATCTCGATATTGATCCCTTCTCCTGAAAGGGCGCTGAAAACCTGCGAGGCGATCCCCGCGTGGCTCCGCATCCCCACGCCGATGACTGAAACCTTGGCAATGTTGGTATCTCCCACCACCCCCTTGGCGCCGAGTTCTTTCGCCGTCTTTTCCACCAGGGAAAGCGCCTTTTTATAATCCGATTTCGGCACGGTGAAGGTCATGTTGGTGAGGCCTTCCTGGCTCACGTTCTGGATAATCATATCGACGTTGATGTTTGCCTCAGAAATAGGGCCGAAGAGACTCGCCGCTATCCCCGGCTTGTCGGGCACCCGCATAATGGTGATCTTCGCTTCGTCCTTGTTGTAGGCGATGCCTGAAACCGCTACCTTCTCCATTTCCTTATCCTCCTTCGTCACCAGCGTGCCTCTATTCTTTGAAAATGTGGATCGCACATGGACCGGCACATTATATTTTTTTGCAAACTCCACAGATCGCGTCTGGAGCACCTTCGCACCGAGGCTCGCCATTTCCAGCATCTCGTCGTAAGCGATGCGGTCGAGCTTTCTCGCATTTTCGCAGATGTTCGGGTCGGTGGTATAAACGCCTTCCACATCTGTATAGATATCACAAACGTCCGCCTTCAGCGCCGCCGCGATAGCCACGGCGCTCGTATCGGTCCCGCCCCGTCCAAGGGTAGTCAGGTTCCCCTTTTCATCCACCCCCTGAAAACCGGCCACCACCACCACCCGCCCCTCGTCAAGATCGGTGCGGATCTTTTCCGAATCAATCCGCTTGATGCGCGCCTTCGAATGGGCGCTGTCGGTAAGAATCTGCACCTGTCCCGCCGTGTATGAAACGGCGCTGCACCCCATCTCCTTGAGCGTCATGGCGAGCAAGGCAATAGTCACCTGCTCCCCCGTGGAGACGAGAACATCGTACTCCCTCTCAGACGGCTGCTCTGAAATTTCATGGGCCATAGAGACGAGTTTATTTGTCTCCCCCGACATAGCGGAGACGACCACAACAAGATCGTGCCCCTGCTCTTTTTCCTCCAGCACCCGCAGGGCGACGTTCTTTATCTTTTCTATGGTGCCGACGGAGGTGCCGCCAAATTTTTGTACTACAAGTGCCAATGTTTTACCCTTTCCAGCAGACTAAAAAAAATATTTACCACGAACTTTCACGGACATGTTTTTTTGATCTTCGTAGGGGCGCTCCCATGTGTGCGCCCTTTTTTTGCTCTTTAACAGGGCAGACACGCGGGTCTGCCCCTACATTTTTATAATCTTTTAAATCTGTGGATATTTTTTGTTTTTCCCCCGCGAAGCGGGTCAATAAATCTTTTCTTTAATCCGCGTCTATCCGCCAAATCCGCGCCTGCCCCGTTTCACTCGGGGTCATTCGCGTTCTACTTTCTTTTCCGCAACGGCTCAGGCAGACCGCCTGCCTACCTTGTGAATCGCCATCCCCTCCGTGTCCTCCCACGCCTCTTGCAGCGATTCGGCGAGCGTGGGGTGAGCATGGATGGTTTCTGCAATATCCTTAGTTTTGCACCCCATCTTCATAGCGAGGGTCGCCTCGGCAATCAGGTCCGAGGCGTGTGCGCCAACAATATGAACGCCGAGGACGCGCTCATCCTCTTTCGAAGCGAGTACCTTAACAAAACCGTCCTCCTCCCGCATGGCAACGGCCTTTCCATTTGCAAGATAGGGAAACCGGCCCGCCCGGTAGGGAACTCCGTCCTCCTTGAGCGACGCCTCCCCCCGCCCAACAGATGCGATTTCGGGATGAACGTAAACCGCCCAGGGGACGGCTGAGTAGTCCATCGTCTCCTCCCCGCCGAGCGCATTGGCGGCAGCGATCTTCCCCTGCTGAGAGGCCACATGGGCAAGGGCCATCTTTCCCGTCAGATCGCCCACGGCGTAGACCCCGCCGATGGATGTTTCCATTTTATCATTAACCTTGACGGCATTCCCTTCCATCTCGACCCCCGCCTCTTCGAGACCGAGGCCGAAGCTGTTCAGACGGCGGCCGACGGCCATCAACACATTTTCGGCCGAAACATGAGAACCGTCTGCAAGGGTTATCTTTGTCTCCTTTTCACCCACCTCCGCCGAGGCGACGGCCTGCCCCGTAAGCACTTCAATACCCCGCTCTTCGAAGCGCTTTCTAATAAGCCGGGAAACTTCCCGCTCGCAGTAGGGAAGAAGGCGATCCAGCACCTCGATAATCACCACCTCCGTGCCGAGACGCGCAAAGATATTGGCGAACTCGCACCCGATAGGCCCACCGCCGACGATTGTAATCTTCTTCGGCAATTCGGTTAAAGCGAGCAGTTCCCGATTGCCGAGCACCCGCCTCCCGTCGATCCTCAAGGGAGGAATGTCGGCCGCCTCGGAGCCGGTGGCGAGGATGATCTTCTTTGCCGACAGAACCTCCGCACCGGAGAGCCTCTCCACCCGCACCTTCCCGGTTGCTTCCAGCGCCCCCTTCCCCTCGAAGAGGTCAATCTTGTGCGCCTTAAAAAGTTTCTCCACGCCCCCCCGGAGATGAGTTACAACCTCGTTCTTCCTTGCCATGAGGGCTGAGAAATCGACACTCGCCTTTCCTACCTTTATCCCGTGCTTCTCCGCCTCTCCCACTTTCCTGAGGAGTTCCGATGCGGCATAGAGGTTTTTCGTCGGGATACAGCCGTGGTTGAGACAGGTGCCGCCGAGGGCCTCCCTCTCCACCAGGGCAATACGCCCACCAAGCTGCGCACCGCGAATGGCGGCGCTGTAACCGCCGGGGCCGCCCCCTATAATACAGATATCGTAGTTCAATTCGAAGCCGTTTCTGGAGAAGACTTGAGTCTTCCCACAATCTTTTCGTAGTCTCCGCCGTGCCCCCGGAAAGAAAAGGCGCGTTCACTTTCGGAGACGATGGCAATCCTCACATCGAGATAATAGGGAGGAAGGATTTCGGGGGCAATATCGGACCACTCCATGACGGATACCCCCTCCCCTTCCAGGTATTCGTCGTAACCGAGTTCATGGATATCTTTCGCTCCTTCCAACCGGTAGAGATCGAAGTGAAAGAGCGGAATACGCCCTTCGTATTCATTCACCAGCGTATAGGAGGGACTGCAAACGACCACCTCTTTCGGGACGCCGAGCCCCGAGGCAATCCCTTTGACGAATGTCGTTTTACCGGCGCCGAGTTCACCGTTTAAGGTAATTACCTGTCCCGGCGCCATAAACCGCCCGAGCGTCTTGCCGAGCAGTTCCGTATTCACGGGGTCTTTAACGGTTAATTGATAAAGCGCGTCCATGGAGGGGAAAAATCAGATCATTGGGGTGAAGATGACGCCATGGTCTTGATGATATCGTCCTTGCCGACAATGCCGACAATCTTTCCACCATCGAGCACCGGCAGCGTATGAAAATGCCGATCCGCCATGATCGATGCAATCTCGTTTACCGGCGTATCGATATTGACGGAAACCGCGTCGGCCGTGTAAACATCCTTCACCTTTGTACCGGTCATCTTTTTCAGTTCCTTTTCGAAATGGCGGAGGCTTTCGAGGTAGATGACGGCGTCGAAGATGGCGACTACCGTAGGGATATGGAGTTTTTTAGTCTGGTCGATGAGATCGCTCTCGGTAATAATCCCGATAAGCCTATTCTCGTCATCCACAACGGGTGCGCCGCTGATCTTGTTATTGTGAAAAAGGGAGGCCACCTCCGTGATCGAAATATCGAGCGTCACGGTGGCGACGTCACCGGTCATGATGTCTCTTGCTGTTTGCATAATTTAACCTCTCCTATCTTTAGTTATGATAATATCGAATTCACGGAATTTGTCAAGTAGTTTCAGCCGCCCGTGACGGATAACAAAACCTGATAAACTATGAGATTTCAAGGGGCTGGCCCGGCAATACAATCAGTCACCTGTTTCGTGCAAAAAATGATAAGAAAATGATGAAAATTATGTTATCTTTTCCTGGATCTAAAAAAGTGCAAGCTATCCGTGGTATCAATGAGCGACCTTTTTAAGAAAACAGATCAGACCCCCCATCCGATTCACATCCTTCATGTGGAAGACAGTGCCTTCGATAGAGAGTTCTTTCGCGAGATATTCAAAAACTCCGAAATCAGCAGCAACATCACCGATTGTTTAACCGGAGAAGAAGCGATCAAATACCTTCACAAGGACGCATCTCTTTATCACATCATTGTTATCGACCAGACCTTACCCGGCATGACCGGTCTCGAACTCTGCAAAACAATAATGACTGAAGCTATCGATTTGCCCATTGTTCTTCTCACAGGCACGGGAACGGAAGAAATTGCAGTGGAAGCGATGAGGCTCGGCATCGATGGCTACATCATAAAGGGGAGCGCAGAGCACAAGAAGTTATTGCCTCTTCGTATCGCAAAAGCAGTAAATAATCACGCGAACCGTAAAGGGTTCAACGAAACAGAGCAAAGACTAAAAACAAGTGAAGAACAATACCGGAACCTGATCGAAACATCTCATGACATGATCTGGATGTGTGACGTTGAAGGCCGCTTCACCTATCTCAACCCGGCATGGGAGAAAATACTCGGATACAGAGTTGATGAAATGATTGGCCGCCATTTCTCTGAATTCAAACCCGCCGATGTCTTGGAGAGAGACAGGAAAACTTTTGAAGAAACCATAAAAAAAGGTTCACACACTTTCGGTTATGAAACGAAATATTTAACAAAAAAAGGGGAAGAAGTAAACGTTGTCATCAATGCGAAATTAATCCGCAACGACAAGGGAGAAATCACCGGCACCCAGGGCACAATCCATGACAATACTGAGCAAAAGAAAGCTGAAGGAAGGCTTCAGTCCTTAAACCGGGCGCTAAAATCCCTCAGCCAATGTAATAGAGCGGTAATGCAGGTTACAAGCGAACCGAAGCTTCTCAATGAAATCTGCCGGATCATTACGGAGACCGGCGGCTATCCTCTCGCCTGGGTAGGCTACGCTGAGCATGACAAGAATAAAAACGTTCGGGTCATGGCAAAGGCCGACGCGGCATCAACCTATCTTGGCGATATAAAGATCGCATGGTCCGACACCAAGCTCGGCAGGGGACCCACGGGGACGGCCATCAGAACGGGAGTATTCTCCGTATTAAATAATATGTCCAGCCACAAAGATTATACCCCCTGGCTTAAAAAAGCGGAACAATACGGCATCAAATCATCACTTGCCCTTCCTCTATTAATGGATAAAACAGCTTTCGGGGCGCTCAACATCTATTCCTTATCACCGGGGGCCTTCATCGATGAAGAAGTCAAATTGCTTGAGGAACTGGCAGAAAACCTCGCCTTCGGGATTAAGGCCCTCCGCCTCAAAAACGAGCGCAAGGCGGCTGATGAGCAGCTCCGTTCTCTCGACAAGGCACTCAGGACGACGCGCCTCGGCGTTACAATCACCGGCATAGAAGGAAACATACTCTACACCAACCCTGCCGACGCAGAAATGCACGGGTACAATCCTGCGGAACTCATTGGAAAAGACGTGCGCATTTTCGCCCCCCCCGAACTTCGAAATCCGCTTTCTATAGCAGAGCTGAAAAGAATGGGGTCCAGATCCGTGGAAAGCGTCAACATCAGAAAAAACGGGGAGCGCTTTCCCGTTTACCTCATCTCCGACATCGTAACGGATGCGCTAAACAAGCCTGTCGGATTTGTCACCACCTGCGAAGACATTACGGAGCGAAAGAGGGCGGAAGAAGCGACACGAGAAAGCGAAGGACGGCTGCAATCCATCATGGACAACTCTTTTGCCGCTATCTTCGTCAAAGACCTGAATGGTTATTACATCATGGCCAACAAAAGCCTGTCACACCTTCTTCAAAGGCCGAAGGACGAAATCATCGGCAAGACGGATTATGACCTCTTTCCCGAAGAAGTTGCCAAGGAATTGCAAACCATCGACAAAAAGGTCTTCAACTCTGAAGAGCCCATCTTCATGGAAGATATGGCCCCCTTTCCCGACGGCACGGTGCATGCGTTCATCACAAACAAGTTTCCTCTGAAGGATACAGAAGGCAACGTCTATGCAATATGCGGTATCTCTACGGATATTACGCGAAGAAAGTCGGCCGAGGAGGAGACCCTGCGCTCGAACATACTGCTCGAATCGATCCGGCTGGCACAGGCCGAGTTTATCGATGAAGCGGCCTCGGAGATTGTCTTCGACGAATTGCTGAATACCTTGCTGGCGCTCACAGAAAGTGAATATGGCTTTATCGGGGAGATCAACAGGGACAAGGAAGGAGTGAAGCTTCTGAAGGGCCGCATTGCCACCAACATCGAGTGGAGCCGGGAAGTACAAGGATTTTACGACAGGAAGGCGGCGGGATTGATACTTGCCAACATGAATACCCTCTACGGTGAAGTCGTAAAGAGCGGTCAAGTGGTCATTGCAAACGATGCAGCTAACGATCCCCGAAGAGGGACACTTCCCAAGGAGCACCCGCCGATCAAGAGTTTCATGGGCCTGCCTATCTACCTCGGCAAAAGCCTCATCGGGATGGCCGGCGTGGCAAACCGCACCGGAGGGTATGCCAAGGATGTGGCGGAATTTCTCGAGCCCTTTCTCTCCACCTGTGGAACCATTATGGACGCCGCCACAGTACGTGAGGATCGGGAGAAGGCGGAAAGGAAACTGGAAGACTCCCACGAACAGTTGAGAAACCTCGTGACCCGCATGGAAACGGTGATCGAAGAGGAGAGGAAACGCATAGCCCGGGATATTCACGACGAACTGGGACAACTTCTTACGGTTATCAAATTCGATATCTCCTGGCTTGCAAAAAAACTGAGCCGTGCCGACAAGCCGATCATCCAGAAACTGGCCGACACATCGAAGCTGGCAGACAGCACCATCGAAAGCGTCCAGAGGATCTCTGCCGAACTCCGTCCCACCCTTCTCGACGATCTCGGCATTGTGGCGGGCATGGAATGGCAGGCGAGTGAATTCCAGGGGAGAACCGATATACTCTGTATCCTCACCTTCGAGCCCAACGAAATCCACCTGGAAGAAAAACTCTCCACCGAGATATACCGGATATTCCAGGAATCTCTCACCAATGTGGCCCGCCACTCGGGGGCGTCAAAAGTAATCGCCTCCCTTAAGTTGAAAGGAGAAAACCTCACCCTGGAGGTAAGCGATAACGGCAGAGGAATCAGCGAGCAGGAGATCGATGACAACAGGTCCATCGGCCTGATCGGCATCAGGGAACGCATTCACCCCTGGAAGGGAGAGGTCCAAATCAGAGGAGAGGAAGGGAAAGGAACAACACTAAAAATCACCGTCCCAACATCGCATGCCTAAATAATGAGCAATAAAAATCACACAAAAGCAATATATGACGCAAAAAGAGCAATATCTGCCGCGACAAACGTTTTTTTACCTGATATACTATTTCCGATTAATTAATCTCCAATTCGTGGGCGGCCACAATATTCCCACAGAACACCCTTACTAAAGGAGGAAAGCCGATGATTAACGTACTGATTGCAGACGACCATCCAATCGTCCGCCACGGACTGAGGCAGATACTTGCCGAATCGAAAGACATCGAAGTATCAGGCGAGGCGGGAACCAGCCAGGAAGCGCTCAATCAGATATGGAAGAAGAAATTCGACGTCGTCCTCCTCGACATCTCCATGCCGGGACGAAGCGGGCTGGAGATCATCAAAGATATAAAAGCTGAAGGATCAAAAACGTCCGTCCTGGTCCTGACGGCCTACCCGGAAGAACAATACGCCATGAGGGCGCTCAAATCAGGCGCATCGGGATACCTCGTCAAAAAGAGCGCACCCGAAGAATTGGTAACAGCCATAAAGAAGGTTTCGCAGGGAGGAAAATACGTAAGCGCCTCTCTCGCAGAAAAACTCGCCTTTAATCTCGAATCGGGTGATACGGAGCCACACGAAAAACTCTCAAACTCTACCGCGCAG
>CBDVDA010000140.1:0-9061 GCA_965372635.1 uncultured bacterium
AAAAATTAAAAACCCTTACCCCGCAACACTCCTAAAAATCGCTCGCGGTCTCTCTATCAATGTAAATCAGCTTTACTCTTTTGGTGAACCAGACAACTCTGTAGCTTTCAGAGAGGAAGCAAAAGTTATTCTTCAGAATAAAGCACTGCCACCGGAAACAACGCAGATAGTAGAACACCTGCAACGGTTATACGAAAGTGATGAAAAAACTTTTAAACGGGTGGTAAAGATAGTCCAAGAGATATTGCTCTGTTTTAAGCAAAAGAGTTAATAACAAGCAACAAAGTTCTTGAATATTGAGGCCTTATCCATCCTCAATAGAGTGAAATAAAAAATGCCCCGCAGCACGCTGCGGGGCATCATTTTCATAGGTTCGAGACTTTTTAAGCTAGGATGATTTAAAACTCCCTGAACTCATCCTCGTTCATGGGAATCACCAACTCCGGGTTGATAGAGGCCGATCTTGCGGAAGCAGCCACTACGGTTTGAGGAAGGAAATCGGGATGGCCCTTGCCGTTCCCTCGTCCATTACCTTTGACCTTAGCTCGCCCATTTCCATTGCCGTTGCTGGCGGCAGTTGACCTAAAAGTGACAGCCGGTTTTACCTGATGAAAAACTTGAGGGGAATTTCTATTTGAATCTGTCCCTCCACCTACAATCCCTACAAGCGTTCCGACGATGTCATTCAGACTCTCCGCCTGCGATGAAAGCTCCTCGCTGGAAGAGGCGGTCTCTTCGGCATAGGCCGAGTTCTGCTGGGTTACCTGGTCCATCTGGGTCACCTGGTTGATCCCTTCGGCCTGTTCTCTCGATGCCGCAGCGATCTCCGAGATCAGGTCGGATGCCTTGGTAGAGTTTGCAACGATCTCATTCAGCACTTCACCTGACTGGGTCGCAAGCTCGCTCCCCATCTTCGCCTTGTTCATGCTCTCTTCGATAAGGCCTGTCGTGGTCTTCGCAGCCTCGGAGCTTCTTCCGGCAAGGTTTCTCACCTCTTCGGCGACAACGGCAAACCCTTTGCCGTGCTCACCTGCCCTTGCAGCCTCTACGGCGGCGTTCAGTGCCAAGAGGTTTGTCTGGAAGACGATCTCGTCGATCACCTTGATGATCTTGGATACCTCTTCACTGCTTGCGTTGATCTCGTTAACGGCCCCTATCATCTTGGTTACGGATTCGGCGCCTTTTATTGCCGTATCCTTGTCCACGGTAGAGAGCTGCTGGGCCTGTCCTGCATTGTCGGCATTCTGCTGCACTGTGGAAGACATCTCTTCAAGGGATGCCGAGGTCTCCTCCAGTGACGCCGCCTGCTCCGTGGCACCTTCAGCAAGTGCCTGGCTCGATGAAGAGATCTCGCCTGAAGCTGATGCTACCTGCTCCGAACCATCATTAAGCTCCGAGATTACCCTGTGTATGGGACGGGTGATGGAGCGAGTGATAAGGGTTGCAATCAGGGCGGCAAAGATAAGGCCTCCGAAAAGGAGTATCCACTCTACGCGGTTCAAAAACGCTGTCCGCTCCTTGGCCGCTACCATGTCGGTCTTCATCAATTGCTGCTGGTTCACCATCATGGCGTCAAGTTCCGTTTTGATTGCAAATGCCGTTGGGGCGGCTTTTGTACCGAGCCATAGATTTGCAAGGTTCCATCCATCGCTTCCCCTGATCTCGAACATCTTTGGAGGAAGGGGGCTGAAGACTTTTCGCGCAGACCGGAAGGCGTCAAAGGCGTTCGCCTGTTCCGCATTCAGGAGTCCGCTGTTCTTTTCGAGATCAGCGAAGCGCCTTTCATTTTTTGCCCATAATACGTCAAAGAGAGTGTGGAACTTTTCATCGCCCGAAAGCAGGAAGGCGCGGATATTGGCAAGGGCCAAACCGGTCGTGCCGCGCACGTCGGCCATCATGCCGAGAAGCGCTTTTCGCTCGGCAGTCGCCCCCATCGTTAATTCTGCATCGATTATTTTGGTGATGCTGCTCGTAAGGATCGCTGCCTGTGGCGCTGCTTCTTGAAACAGGATTTTCATCGCCGGAGTGTTGTTTGCTGTCCGGGCAATATCCTCGATCTCCTTCTGGTATTGTCTGAAATCTTCCAGTTTTGCCTCTATAATCTTTAGACGCTCTATGTTTTTAGGATTGGTCCAGTTGGCTGAAAACAGTCGCATCTTGTCGAGAGAAGGCTCTATCTCATCAGCCCATGCCTTGCCGCTCATCCTTAAACTTGTCCTTGCCGAGTATTATCCAGCCCCTCAGCGCTGCCAGGGAGTGGTTCATGCCGTTCAGCATCATAAGAGAAGATTGTGCTGTCGGCGCTCTAAGTTCGATTAAGCGATCCGTCACCTGGGTCGTCTTTTTGACTTGCCATATTGAGGTGCCTACGGCAACGACGAGAATCAACGTTACCGCAGAAAAACCTGCTGCCAGTTTCTTTCCTAATGTCATTTGATTAAACATGATCATACCTCCATTTTGCTTAACTTTTTAACTTCGTCAGACGTCAACACCTTGTCGATGTCGAGAAGAATCTTCACCCCTCCTGAAACCTTGCCCATGCCGAGTATGTAATCGGTATTGAGTTTAGTCCCGAAGGAAGGCGTTTCCTCGATACTCTCCCCGGTGATATCCATAACCTCCGATACCGTATCAACGACGATGCCCATCATTACTCCATTTACATCAACAACGATGATGCATGTCCTTTTACTGTCCTCCACCTCATCCATTCCAAACTTGAGACGAAGATCGACCACCGGTATCACCTGCCCACGGAGGTTGACAACACCTCTCACATAATCGGGCGTCTGGGGAACGCTGGTTATATCGAGCAGGCCAAGGATTTCTCTCACCCTCAGGATTTCCAGGCCATACTCCTCGTTTTGCAGTTGAAAGGTTAAAAACTTGTTGCTCTCGGCGTCGATTTCTGCCCTTTGCGCTAATTCTGTTTCCATATCAGACTCCTTTGTTTAACGGGTTATGTCCAAATATTCCCGGTACTTCCCGGAAATAGATACAGTCTATTCGTTAAGTAGGATAATGCCGGTCCAGTAAGGATTCTTTTTTTAATACAGTGCAATTTGAGAGAGGGGGAGGGAGGTGACTTGTCTATTGATTGTGCGCACTATTTCAAGGCATTACGGTCCATTGCCTGCTCATTGGGCAATGCTCACATGTGAGGCAGGATTTTAGTGGTTGTGCGAGTGAGAGGCTTCCGGGGAGGGCGCTCTACTCCAGTCTCTTCTTTATTTGGGCGAGCAACTCTTCGGAAAGTCTGTTCATATAGTGGTCCGACAGGGGTGAAAGGACTTTTTCAAGCAGGTAGGTATGCAGGTTGTACTCCATCTCGAAGCAGACCGTTGTGCCGGAGGGGGAGGAGGTGAGGGTGAAGCTGCCGGAATTTTCAAAACCCTTTATGGAGTGCCAGGCGAATCTTATGGGACGGTACTCTTCTATGACGACGGAGTCCCATTCGATCGGTATTCCACCGAGCTTTGCTTTCCAGTGGTAGGTTTTTGGTGCCGTCTCTCTGATCGACTCTATCAGTTCCGAATAGAGGCTGAACTCTTCCACCCTGCAAATCAGGTCGAACACCGCATCGGGTGCGGCCATTATCTCGACGGACCGGCTGATGATTGTCACCGCTTCCCCCTGTCGTATGGATGCGCCTTGCTTTTCATATCACCTCGCCTCGCCTCGCCTCGCCTCGCCCTTTCACGGCGCAACAATATTAACCGTTACAAAGTAGGGTTAAGTTGATTAGACTAAGCCCTTTTTTGTTAAGCTTGAGAAATTCACAACTAAACGACTTTCAGGAATAGATAATTCAACAATTACCACTTGAAATCGTTAAAATTTGAGCGATGATAAAAAGAAAAACACAATTTGGATTATAAAGGTTGGATATATTTTTACCATATTTAGATTTGCACTTATCTCATAACATCTATAACTTTTTCTGTTAATTCTCTTATATTAAATGGTTTTTTTATAAAGTCACAGACACCCAATGAAAGCGCACGCTTAATATTCTTATCTGTAGGGAAGGCAGATAAAATAACTATCGGAACATCTTTCAAAAGAACATTCTTTTTAACCAGTTCACAAAATTCAAAGCCATCCATTTCCGGCATCATTAAATCAAGGATGATTGCATCAGGCTTCATGTTTTTGAGGATTTCAAGGCCTTCTATTCCAGACTTAGCCACTTCTATCTTAATGCCCCTACTTAGAAAAAAAGCTGATATCATTTTTCCTATAAGTTTATCATCGTCTACTAACAGTACTTTTTTGACAGACATGTTCATAATCCTTAAGAGATAAGTGGTGGTTTTGATGTGTTCATTATACTACAAAATAAGATAAAGGGTCCACAATGGACTGAGCGCAAACGTTACATTACTATGTGAAATTTACAATCTTTTGACGCTTGCAGCTTGAAAATTAAACATGTCGTTATATAGGTATTACGCCCACTCTCCTCCTAAGGAAAATCGAAGGGTGGCTACGGCTGAAGTGGCAGGATTACCGTTACTGTCGTCCCTTTGCCCGGTTCACTTTCAACACTCACCTCGCCTCCATGAAGTTCCACAAAATGTTCCAGGATCGCCATGCCGAGACCTGTACCTTCCTGCTTTGTCGTAAAGAAGGGGTCAAATATCTTCTCCAGGTCTTCACTTGCCATGCCGATCCCTGTGTCGGAAACGTTGACGACAAACCTGCCATCCACTTCAGCAGCCATAATGGTCAGCTTTCCCCCCTCCGGCATTGCCTCCAGAGCATTGTCGATGAGGTTCGTGAAGACCTGGCGGATCTTCACCCGGTCGGCATTTAAGGGGAGGGACTTCCCGGGGAAGTCCTTTGTTACCTCTACAGCGTTGTTGGCTATCTTGGTTTTGAGGTCCGACAGCACGGCCTCAATCAACTCGGGGCCGTCAAATATTTTCCTGCTTAGCTTGCCGGCTTTTCCGTAATCGAGGAGGTCCATGGCTAATGAATAGAGCGTTTCAAGGCTGTGCCCCATAATCTCTACTATCTCCCTGTCGCGAGTGGTCAAATCTTCTGACCCACTGAGAGCCTCATAACTTATCCCTACCGTATTGAGGGGGTTTCTTATCTCATGGGCAAGGTGAGCGGACATCTCACCCATAGCAGCGAGCCGCCTCTTATGGTTCAACTCCTCTTCTGATAGTTTGTGCCGGGTAATGTCCTGGACAATGCCGAGCATACGGATTGCCTTACCCTTTTCATCTTTAAAAACGGCGCCTGTCTCTGAAACCCACCTGATTGACTTGTTGGGCCATACTATGCGATGTTCAATTGCATAATCCTTTCCTTCCTCTACGGCAGCATTGATTGAATCAATGACAAACTTACGGTCATCGGGGTGAACAGATTCGATAAAGGCCTCGTAGGTTGCGCCAAACTCTCCCGGCCCAAAACCGAATACGGGCTCGATATTTTCAGTCCAGCAGAGCTCTCCTGCGAGGATGTTCCAGTCCCAACTTCCGATATTACCGGCAAACTCGGCAAGTTCATACCGCTCTTCACTCTTGACCAGCTCTTTAACTGCGTGCCTCCGCCTGAAAGTCAAGTGAGATAGAAACCAGCAGGCGATGGTTGTCAGTACGATCAGAACTGCATAGAAGAGGAAAAGTTCTCCGAATAATTTATCACGCTTCTCCTTCAGGACGGCAGTCGGCACATGGGAGACTATCTTCCAGTGATAGGCCCTGTCGGGCTCGCCGGAAACCTCGTGCATCATGCCGGCCTTATAGATCTCTCTGAGAGGGTAGAGGGTGGTAAAGCTGAAAAGGCCGACTGCATTTTGAAATTGGCCGGAATCGGCCCCGGAAATTTCAGACCATGCACCGGGATGCTTTCTGCCGAAGGTCCTCTCTTTCCCCTCTTCGTACATAAAACCCCATTCATCTTCGGAGTTCGGCCCCTTGAGCCAGAAGCCGTCAGCATTGAGGATCATCACCTTGCCGACGGAATTTTCGGCGGCACTCTCGAATTTATTTAAGAGTGATGCCCCGAGATAGTTGAGGATCACGATACCCTGTTTGTCCCCCTGTCTGTCGAAAAAGGGCGTTCCAAAGCGGATCATCGGCTTCAGCGGCCGCTCTATCTCACCTCTTTCAATATTGAGGTCGAAGGGAGAGACGTAAACATCGCCACGGTCGAGGCGAAAGGTCTCACTGAAATAGTAACGGTTACCCTTGTTCTGGAGCTGATCTTCAGCCACGCTGGCAGGCTCCCCCCCATTGAAGTTGACTCTTACAATCTCCATCCCCTTCTTGTCGAGTATGCGTATCTGGTCATAAACCCTCTTCTTATCTGACAAGATAAGGTAGTCTCTGGTAAGGTTATCAATAACCTCGGCAGTTTTGCCGGTTTCAGGCATCTCTTCCAGTCCATGCTGACCGGCCAGAACAAACAGGTCCGACAGGACCAGTTTAAACTCATCAATAATCAATACCTCTTCCATCTCCAGAATATGGGCCTCGGCAGCCTGAATCTTCGCCATATCTGCCCTGGTCTCCAATCTGTAGAAGAGAGACAATATGAGGGCGATAAGTATAGCTGGTGGGATGAAGAAGAAAAGGAAATACCTTAAAAGAGGCATTTTGTCCACTTGCGATTCATTTATTTTAGCTGCCATGAATATCTCTTTATTCTGAATTTCGGTTCCTTTTTTGAAGTATAACATTATTTATAAAAAGCTAGAAGGGACGGTGTTCTGGGAGCCTCGCGCCGGGATAGAGGAAAAAGGGGACACAATAAGTTATTCTTTAGCTCCTTCATCGTAAAGGTTTAAAAAAATGTTTGAAAAAGGGGCGCATGTGGAGTAGAGTTGCTTGACATGATAAATTCTTTTTAATGGCTTAGGGTAACAGGGTAGAGGATTACCATGAGTAAAAAATTTCATCAATTTTCAGAGGAGGAGATCGCTATCGTCGTCAACCAGCTCCCTATCTATATCGCAAAGTGGATGAGGGAAGCGGGGATAAGGACCGGCCCCGATATTAACGGCGGGAATGACTTCTACGAGCCGGTTAAGAAGATCATCCTGGAGCAGTGGGAGAAGGCGAGGGAGTTGCACGGGGAGGGCGAGGATTGAGGGAATAGGCCATGTCTGTTTTTTAACCCGCCAAATTATCAACGATTAAAACTTCAAAGCTCGCTCCGGTAAAACGGGTGCGGGCTTTTTTATTTTTAAGAAATTTAATGGCATGTGTGGGCCTGTTGAAAAAGTGTCTTTGCGAGGAGCGCCAGCGACGCGGCAATCTCTAAGTGTTTAATTTTAAAAGAACTGAGATTGCTTCGCTTTGCTCGCAATGACTGAGAGCAGGGTCTTTCAACACTCTCTGTGTCCCTACTACTTTATTATTCTAGTGCTTTCTTTTCAGTGATAAAGAGGTTTATACTTTAGTAATGAAACCGGCCTCTACTCTTGCTTTTTCAGCCTTTTTTTTATTATTTACCTTCCTCTTTTCCTGTGGCGGTTCAGGCGATTCACAAAATATCGCACCCGTTGGATCGTGTTCAAAAAAAGTACTTTTTATCGGAAACAGTTATACCTATAGCAATAATATGCCAGGCCTTATTTACAACCTGGCCGCAGCCGACGATTGTACACTCTCCTATGATTCACATACCCCCGGCGGCACACGTTTTTTGGACCATGCCGCCAGTCCGACGGCAATGTCGAAAATCGCTTCGGATCTGTGGGATGCCGTCATTCTTCAAAATCAGAGCCAGGTGCCCGGCTGGAAACCGGCGGACGTGACATCGTTTAGCCTGCCCCATGCAAAAAACCTGGTCGATGCCATTAAAGCGAACCATTCAGCCACCCGGGCGATCTACTTTCAAACATGGGGCCGCCAGTACGGTGATGCCGGAAACTGTGGTTATTACCCCAAAGTGTGTGACTTTGACGGCCATGCAGATGCCCTGATTGAAGGGTACAATATCTACAAAAATTATACGACCAGTGAAGTGGCTCAGGTTGGCCTTGTCTGGAAAACAATTGTCAATGCAGGCGACAGCCCCTTTTCTTCTGCTTCTCTTTGGTCCGGTGACGGTAGCCATCCCGCTATGCACGGCTCTTACCTGGCGGCGAATGTAATCTATAAGAAAATATTCTCTCGCTCCCCCCTTGGCAACAGCTATCGATCTACTTTAAGCTCAACGGACGCTGAGTACATCCAACAATATGCCGATGCTGTTGATTAAGTCTGAGGCGGTTTAGTAAGCAGGCTTCCCGATGCTTTAAGTGGCGGGGTCTGGTTTTGTCCTGATTTGGAGAGGGGTAGGGGGAGAAACTAGGCTTGAAAAAATAAAGGATGTGGTGTAAAGTTGTTTAACCTTTCCACGTTGGAAAAGGGCCTATGGCTCGGATGCCAACGGCTCATAGAGGAGGAGGGGCCTGCCCCGTTAGAGCCTCACGCTCTGCGGGAAGTCTGGCTCTAACGGGGGATTTTATGGGAAAGAGAGAACGAAGATTTGGAAGCCCGAAGCAGCGGATGGCTGTGTCGGGCTTTTTTAATTTAAAAACTTTAATGAGAGTCGTCTGAATTACTTTCAATGGATAATGTTTTTTTATATTTGCTAGGTGCTGGTGCAAGTTGCCAAGTTCTTCCTTTGGCGAATGGTTTCTCAAAACGCCTCACTTCTTTTGCCAAAGATTTGAAGGAGGCTGGCCCAACAAATATTTATGGTGACTCAGAACCTGCACCTGATGATGATTTGTGGGGCAATAATCGCGATTGCCTATTGGAGACAATCGAATGGCTGGCGTTAGAATCTTCTCACCACTTTTCAGTAGATACGTTTGCTAAAAAATTGTTTCTTCGCGGCGACAGACAGAACCTTAAGAAACTTAAAGCTGCGCTATCCGCTTATCTAGTTATAGAGCAATCAAGACACCATGTAGACCAGCGATATGATGCTTTTCTAGCAAGTGTGTTGAGGCAAGATAGTAATCAGAATGTAACGTTACCCGATCATCTTCGTATACTTAGTAACTGTAAATTAATAACATGGCTGTTCAGCTTCCTATGGGCATGATTGA
>CBDVDA010000141.1:0-9015 GCA_965372635.1 uncultured bacterium
AGCGCCCTCACCCCGGCCCTCTCCCAGAGGGAGAGGGAGTGTGTTGTTTTGCTGCGTCAGCCATGCGGCGAAGCGGCGATCCACCAGCGCCGGGAAGGGCTCCAGCACATCACTCAAACCTGTGGCAAAACGGATTAGGCTGATGATGTTCGTCAGGAGCCTGACCGGCGTTCCCTTTACCTTCGCCTTCTCCAACTGCTCGTAAGCCTTCCAGAGTTCGACAGGCGCTATATTATAGGGGGGCTGCTCGATTTCTTCAGCAAGTTTTTCTATCTGCTCGTAACTTAGGTGCCGCTTCTGGTAGGGCTGGCTGTAGATAAGCTGGATGGCGGTGAGTTCGTCCTTGTGGTCGTCGATAAACTGTTTGAAACTTCCGATCAGGTTCTGGGCCTTCTCCGCATCGTAGCCGGCATCTACAAGTTCATCGGCAGAGTCGTCTATAATCTGCTCCGTATTGCGACGCAGATCCTCTATCTTCTCCCTGAGGTCGGGGCTGTGGAAGGGCCTTACCACCTCATCGGCCATGGGGGCGTAGACCAGGCTGCACTGCTCTTCGCTCGGATATTCGGTACTGAATTTGCCCTTCGCTGCCTCTTCTATGCGGTCTTCATTGGTGGCGTGGATCAGCTCACCTGCAATACCTACCAGAGTAAGCGGCACTAACTCCCTCTCCCCCTGGGAGAGGGTTGGGGTGAGGGCATTATATATCACCTCCAATACCCCTTCCGTATTTTGAAGAACATCATTATTCCAGAAACGCATAACATGAATCCCGCTCGATTCCAGAAATTCCGTCCTCTCCCGATCTTTTGATTCCCCTTCTTCTGTGTTGTGCTGACCGCCATCCAGTTCGATCGCCAAACCTTTATCATGGCAATAAAAATCGAGAATATAAGGTTCTACCGGATGCTGACGCCTGAATTTACAGTCGGCTATTTGCCGACTCCTCAATAATTGCCAGAGCAGTTCTTCAGCATCCGTCTGGTTTTTTCTCAGTTCTCTGGCGCTTTCGATTAGGTATTCGGGAACGGGGACTCTTTCCCCCTCACCCCCGCCCTCTCCCTCGATGGAGAGGGAGTTTTTAAGCACGTCTGTGATTTGTTTGCGCTGCTGGTCGGTGAGCTTCATGTCGAGCCGCAGGAGGCGGTTGCCGAGGGTTCGGAGGGTGTCGGGGTCGCGATCGCCACGGGCTATCTGCGCCATCAACTTTTCCGTGGAGACGCTTGGTTTGCTCTCCAGTGAGCGGGTCTCCGTCTTGTCCGTCTCGGTAACACCGACGGCGTCGATGAGGACAAAGCGGGTCTTGGCCCTCGCATCGGGTGTAACCTTGTGGAGTTCATCAAGCCCGATAACTCGCGTGCCTCGCCCCTTCATCTGCTCGTAGTAGGCCTGGCTTCTCACATCACGCATAAAGATGAGGCACTCCAGCGGCTTGATGTCCGTGCCGGTGGCGATCATATCGACGGTGACGGCGATGCGGAGCCTTGGGGAGGTGCGGAACTCAGCGATGGTATCGTCGGCAGTCTTCTTCCCTACGCGGTAGGTCACCTTTTTGCAGAAGTCGTTACCCTCGGCAAAGACCTCCCGCACCATATCGACGATCCGCTCGGCGTGGTCATCATCCTTGGCGAATATGAGAGTCTTGGGCACCCAGCCCCGCTCGGGAAAACATTCGGGTATCGCATTGTCTCTATAGGCCTGCAGCACGGTGCGTATCTGGTTGGGCGCAAGGACGCTGCGGTCTAGATCGGTATTTGTGTAGTTTTCATCCTCGTCCAGCACTTCGAGCCGCTTCTGCTTAGTGAGGCGGTCGCGTATCTCAACGGCCGTGCCTGCCTCGATGATATCCCCGGCTTCTGACTTTTTCGTCTTGATGCGATAGATATCATAGCCAACGTTGACGCGGTCTATAACGGCTTCTTCGTGGGTATATTCGGCCACCATGTTCTGATTGAAAAAACCGATGGTCTTTTTAGTCGGCGTGGCTGTGAGACCGATGAGGAAGGCGTCGAAGTAGTCAAGCACCTGCCGCCAGAGGTTGTAGATGGAACGGTGACATTCATCGACAATGATAAAATCAAAACTCTCGATGGGGATGGCCGGGTTGTATCTAACGGGGCGCGGTTCCTTCGAGAGCGTTGCCGCCTCCACCTCGAAACCGGAACGCTCATCGGCGTCTTCATCGAGTTCTTTGCCTGAAAGCTGGGAGTATAGCCGCTGTATGGTGGAGATAGTCACCTTGATCTCATCACCGATACCGGCGGTACCGAGCTGATGCACGTTGTAGAGGTCGGTAAATTTACGTCCGTCATTGGGGACGGTGTACTGCTGGAACTCCTTCAACGCCTGGCGGCCAAGGTTGCCGCGATCGACGAGAAAGAGGATGCGCTTTGCCCTGGCGAATTTGGCGAGCCGGTAGCACTCTGTAACGGCGGTGAAGGTCTTTCCTGCCCCGGTAGCCATTTGCAATAGAGAGCGGGGCTGTCCTTTGGCAAGTGAATCCTCAAGGCCACTAATCGCCTCGACCTGGCAGTCCCGCAGATTGGCGACATCAAGCTCGGGCAGCGTCTGAAGACGTGCTCTTAAGGTATCATCCTGCTCCAGCAACTTGTGGAGTGTTTCAGGCTGGTGAAAATGAAAGATATTGCGGGAACGGGCATTGGAATTTCGTTCATCCCGAAAACGGATTTCAAAATTGGTGGCTTCGTAGAGAAAGGGGAGCGGTTCATTTTCAGCGGCCCAGCGCTTAATATGCTTCGTGCCTGACGTGGCATAGCGCCCCGACTGCTCTGCCACCATGACAAGGCTTGCACCTTCCCGCTTCGCCTCGATGACGCCGCAGGCCTTGCCGTCGATGAAGAGCATGTAGTCGGCAGGACCGGTATCCGTATCCATTTCACGGACGGCGACGCCCAGAGACTCATAAAGATTAAGCCGTTTCTTGTCCTGAATCACCCAACCCGCCTGGATCAGCTTCCTGTCGATCTCTTCGCGGGTCTCGGCTTCAGTTTGTGTGTAGTCGGGTGGCGTCATAGAAACACTTTTATATCATATCTCCCCTCCCCTTCAAAACCTTTTCAACCCTTCAATTTTTAAAAAGATTTCTTATGCGACAGATATTGCTCTAAAGGCGACAGATATTGCTCTTTGGGCCACGGCCAAGAGTAGGCGCTTCTAAGCGACTAAAATCTGACTGAGGGCAAAAGCTTATCATCCACAGATTTAGCTTCGCAGATTCGCCCGTTGAAGAAATCCTGCGAAGACTTGAATACACAGATGGACACAGATTATAAATAAGAGCAAAAGCTTTGTGGCTGCTACGGGGAAAAGTCAAAACCTTGGACGGGATGACGGGATTAAACTTGGGAGTCACATCGGTGAGGGTGTCGCTACTTTCCTCACCACACTCTGTAATCAACAGAATTAAGAGACCTATAATAACGAGTAAAAAGAAAGGGGAGTCGGGCTTTGATCTGGCTCTGCAATCTTTCATGGCACCTCATTTCCGGCAAATATCATATGATCTATTGACAAGGTCCTTAGAAAAGGTATATTAGTAGACAGTTTTTAACTTTGGAGAAGAAGAGATGGTTCAGGAAGTACGAAAAAATCTCGGCGAGATGCTCATCGAAAGCGGTCTCGTTACCGGAGAACAACTCGCAAATGCCATTCACCGGCAGGAACAGTGGGGAGGATACCTGGGACAACAGATCCTCCAACTCGGATTCATCAATGAGCTCACGCTCATTAAAATCCTCGGCAGGCAATTGCACATCCCCTGCACCGACCTCACGAAAATAAAATTCGATCCGCGCCTTTTATCGCGTATCAAACTGGATATCGCGAAGAAACATCACGCTATTCCACTGGAAGAGAAGGAACTGAAAGGAACGAAGTTCCTTTTCGTCGCCATGATGGACCCAGGCAACCGGACGGCCCTCGAAGAGATTGCCCAGATTACGGGGAACATTATCAAACCGGTCATCACGTCGGATGCGCAGCTGGAAAGCGCCATAGAAAAATATTACGAATTAAATGACTGGATGGAAATCCCGCCTCTTAAAGAAAAGTTCGACGCCATCACAGACGACGACATAGAACGGATGGGCGACGATTCCGCCGAAGAGGAGACCGTACAAGCAGTTGAAGAAGAACATGACGATAAAAACCTCGAACTCCTCGCCCTGATCAGGGTCCTCGTAAAAGAGGGGCTCATAAACAAGAAGGACTATGTTAAAGAGTTGAGGCAGCTAAAGGACCAACACGCCAAGGAGAAAGACTGATGTTTAGAAAAAAACGGTTGGCGCTCTTTACCGCCCTCCCCTTTTTACTCTTCCCGCTTACGGCCTGCGAAAAGAAGGCTGAGATAAAGGAGACCGTAAAGAAGCCGACAGAACAAAAGCTGGTCACCGCTGCGATTAGCGACCCCAAGACCTTCAACCTCATTGTGAGCGATGAGAGCAGCACCACGTCCGCCGTTGGCGACCTCTTCGAAGGGCTGCTCAGGATAGACCCGAAAACACTGAAGCCGGAACCGATGCTCGCCAAGTCCTGGGAGATGAGTGAAGATGGAAAGTCTTGGACCTTTCATCTGAGAGAGGAGCTTAAGTGGAGCGACGGCGCGCCCCTTACGGCAGACGATATTCTTTTCACCTATGAAGTGATCTACCACCCCACCGTGCCGAACAGCAGTAAAGACATCCTCACCGTAGAAGGTAAAAAGGTGCATTTGGAAAAACTGGACGGCACAACAGTCCGATTCGACCTCCCCCACCCCTTTGCCCCCTTTCTCTATTCCTTCGGCGGCGTGAGCATTCTGCCGAAACATATCCTCGGCCCCGTTCTCGAAAAGGGAGAATTCGCCAACAGATGGGGCGTGGACACTCCACCGGAACAACTCATCGGCAGCGGCCCCTACGTGATGACGAAATACGAGCCAACGCAGTATATAAAGTACAAACGAAACCGAAACTACTGGATGAAAGACGAATCGGGCAAAACCCTCCCTTACCTGACGGAAAAGACGCTCCTCATCGTTCCCGATCAGAACACGCAATATTTAAAATTCACGGCAGGCCAAACGGACATCCATTCACCGAGACCGGAAGAGGTGGAAACCCTTAAGAGTGAATCAGGCAAGCTCGGCATCGCCATGAGGAAACGCGGCCTCGATACGGGAACTCCCTTCGTCACCTTCAACAGGAACCCGAAACATTACATTAAAAAGGGGAAGAAAGACCCCAAGCTCGACTGGTTCCAGGACGCCTTCTTCCTCAAGGCGATCGCCCACACCATCGACAAGGAGACGATTATTGCAAACACCATGCACGGGCTTGGGAAGGCGGCCGTAGCCGATATTTCGGAGGAGAACAAGCTCTTCCACAACCCGAACATCACCGACTACGCCTACGATCTTGAAAAAGCCGCTAGCCTTCTCGAAGAGGGAGGATACAAAAAGGGGGCAGACGGGCGGCTGAGGGACAAGGCGGGAAACGCCATCGAATTCAGCCTCAACACAAATGCGGGAAACCTGCTTCGCGAGCAGATCTGCTCCATATTACAAGAAGACTGGCAAAAGCTCGGAATGAAGGTAAACTTCCGGCCTCTCGAATTCAACAACCTGGTGGAAAAGCTGCTCCACAACTTCCAATGGGACGCCATCCTCATTGCACTCACCGGCGGAATAGAGCCGCATAACGGGGCCAACGTTCACCGTTCCAGCGGCAACCTCCACTTCTGGAACCCCCGACAGGAAAAACCGGGCACCAAGTGGGAGGCCGAAATTGATCGCCTTATCGAAGAAGGGGCCGCCGAGATGGACACAGAAAAACGCAAAGCCTTCTATTTCAGAATGCAGGAGATCTACCACGAGGAACTCCCCATGATCCTCACCGTACGCCAGCAGAACTTCGCCGCCTATAAAAACAAGGTCAAAAATTACGAACCGCTCGTCTTCGGCGACTACCGGACCGAAAGGATGATGATTAAGGAATAATGGGGAGTTTCATCCTCAAGAGGCTTATTCACATGATCCCCCTCATGCTGGGGATCACCTTTCTCTCCTTTATTATCATCTCCCTTGCCCCCGGAGACTACCTTACTTCTCTCAAGATGAACCCCCAGGTTTCGGAAGATACAATCCGGCGGCTGGAACAGCAGTTCGGGCTCGATAAGCCGCTTTACATTCAATACCTGAAATGGCTCTGGCAGGTGCTACATCTCAACCTCGGCGATTCCATCGCCTACCGGGTGGACGTGTTAAGCCTCATCCTTAGCCGCACCTTCAACACGGTCATCCTCTCCGTCGCAAGCATCGTCTTCGCCTGGAGCCTCGCCGTCCCCATCGGCATCGCCGTCGCCTACTGGCAAAACAGCCTCTTCGACCGTATCCTCTCCTTCGTCGCCTTCTTCGGCATGGCCGTCCCCAATTTTTTCCTCGCCTTTCTCCTTCTCTATTTCGCGCTGAAGTCAGGCTGGTTCCCCGTTGGGGGCACTTTTTCCCATGAATACGACACACTCACCTTTTTTGGGAAGATCACCGACCGGGCTCACCACCTGATTCTCCCCGTCATCGTCCTCGGCACCTCTGGCATGGCAGGATTGATGCGCCTCATGCGTGGCAATATCCTGGAAATCAAAAACTCCGACTACGTACGTACGGCACGGGCCAAGGGGCTTAGCGAACCGGTCATCATTTTCAAACATGTCTTAAGAAACGCTCTCAACCCTTTCATCACACTGGCAGGCTATGAGCTTGGGAGCCTGCTCGGCGGCGCTGCTCTGGTGGAGGCGGTGCTAAATCTCCAGGGACTCGGTACGATGATGCTACAGGCAGTGCTCGGGCAGGATATCTATCTTATTATGGGATCGCTCCTCATCGGCGCCGTTTTGCTCATCGTGGGCAACCTGGTTGCCGATATCACTCTTACTATCGTTGATCCGAGGATTAAGATGGAGTGAAACAACCTGGTCTCCCCGTAGAGACGAACCGGCCATCAAAAAAACGTTGGGTTAAATGAAATGCAAGCCAACCTGCCCGGTTGAAAATTAAGTGAAGTAAATATCCACGGATTTACGTCCATGGGTTTGCGTTAGTAAAACTAAAAGGATCTTAATCCCCAAGAGAAAGATAACCTGAGAATCTTAGCTACCTACTAGAACTTTAAGATGAAATTTGCCGACAACATACTTAAAAACAATCGTCTTAACCCCTGGTTGTATCCGCTTATACTTTCGGCAACAACTGTACTGCTTTACGCCAACACCTTTTCGGGGGAATTTATTTATGACGACTATTCAGTTGTCGTAAATAATGCCGCGATCAGGCACTGGCACGTTTGGGATCTTTTGGAGTTTTGGGGACGATCTGTGCGAACGCTCTCTCTCATGCTGGATTATCATCTTTTCGGTCTTTCCCCCGCTGGTTACCACATTCAGAATATCTTCTGGCACCTCCTGTCCGTACTTCTTACCTATTTCATCGTCGTAAAATTGTCGGGCGACAGAATGTCCTCTTTTTTGGCTGCCCTCCTCTTTACCGTACACCCAATACATGTGGAAGCAGTGGCTAACATTGCCAATCGTAAGGAAGCGCTTTGCATGTCCTTTTCACTCATTTCTTTCCTCGCCTACATTCGTTCCGTTGAAGAAATAACTCGCAAGAGATGGTTCTGGATGGTGGGGAGTTTTTTGAGTTGGTACCTGGCGTTCAACTCAAAACAGGTTGCCATTATCCTCCCTCTCACCCTAGTCGTTTACGAGATGATCTTTCTGAAACCAGAGAAACGTTTTTTGACAAGGAACGTCTACATTTTGGTATTCTCTCTCATCTGTATGGCAGGCCTTCTGGCATGGCTGGTTTTTACAACCGAAGTTTATAAAGCCGGTTATAGGGGTGACATCTCTCTTTTTTCGGTTCTCATCACAATACCGTCTATTTTATTAACCTATATTAAAATCATGCTCTACCCTTTAAATTTATCTCCCGATCATATAATAAAGCTCTACTCATCCATTGCCGACCCCAACATTGCGCTACCTTTCATTATCTGCTTTAGTCTGGTCGTGATTAGTCTCTACTTAGTCAAAAGTGAACCTCTCATTTCTTTCGGTTTTTTCTGGTTCATTATCCACTTTATACCCATTTCCAATATTGTACCTTCTACCTATTTTTTTGCGGAACGGTATATGTACATTCCTTCCATGGGCATCTGTATCATACAGTCAATAGCCATAAAGAAGCTCTTCTCCAAAAGTGGGGCTGTGTCAGAAATTTCTAGAGTTTTTCTGGTGACCGCCATAGTACTCTATTCAATCATTACTGTTAATTACAATGCAGTCTGGTCGAAAGAAAGCAGCCTTTGGGAACATGCTATAAAAACTTCGCCAAACTCTTTTATAGCACACTACAATCGTGGAAACATTTACAAAAAAATGCATAAGGATAAGGACGCCATTCGTGACTACAGTAAAGCTATAAGCTTGAATCCACAATTTGCAGTTGCCTTTACCAATCGTGCCGAGGTATTTAGCTCTCTGCAAAACAATCAAGGTGCATTAAAAGACTACAGCGTGGTAATCCAACTCGATCCAAAAAATGGAGTAGCTTATTATAACAGAGGTCGAATTTACTATCAGATGGGATATATTGACATGGCCATAAGGGACTATACGCGCGCCATTGAAAATGATCCTTTGCTATCAAAAGCGTATTACAACCGAGGTGTTTCGCACATCGGAACCGGAAACTACACACAAGCCATAAAAGATTACAACTCTGCCATTGAAATTAATCCTGACTACGCCAGGGCATACTATAACCTTGCTTTAATTTATGAAGAGTTTGGAGAAATCAACAAAGCAGAACACTACTATTTGAGAGCTATAGCATTGGATACAACCCTTGCAAAATAGCTATTTCTACCTTCCTTGAGTCAATCAGCCTTTCCTTCAATCCTTTCTTGTCAGGTTCCTAAGCAACACAGCATAACGCACGATCAACCTTGCAACATCCCG
>CBDVDA010000142.1:0-8832 GCA_965372635.1 uncultured bacterium
CTTACTTTTCTTTGACGGCCAAAGAAAAAGTAAGCAAAAGAAAGGCCGCCCAAAAGCTTGGCCTTCGGCTTCCCTCGCTCAAGCAGTTGCCTGAGGCGGTCACAAGAACTCGCTTCGCTCAGACAGCTTGTGACCTTTTTCCTCAGTCAACCGCTTCACTCGGCTGCGTTTTAAAGGGGACTAAGGTCAAGCCCTTTTAGTGCTAAACTAAACCCACAGTTAACGAACGTGGATTATTTAAAGGAGTATCGGCATGTCACCAGAAGACACCTACCTCGTATTTGTAGGAACCATATTCGGTCTGGTTGCTGCCTTCGTCTTTATCTTAGCTAAACGCCTGGGTCGCCAGAAGAAGAAGATGGAGACGGCACTCGCCGATGTTGACGGTCTGCTCGACAGCCGTTTGGAGCTTCTGCCCCGTTTAGAGAGCGCGGTCGGGAAGCATCTTTCCGAAGAGGCTGAGGTTTTCTCCGCGTCACGGGAATTGAGGTCTCATGCCGTGGGGATGCAAAGTGTGGACGAGCGGGTTCGGTTCGAAAAGGCGCTCGGTGGCGTCGTTAACCGTTTCCTGACGACTTCGGAAAGTCATCCGGAGTTGAAGGCGGACAAAGAGTTCGCCCGTCTCATGGAAGAAGTGCGCGCACTCGAAGAGAAAACGGAGACCGCGTGCCTTGCCTACAATACGCTCGTGAAAAGAAACCATAAGCTCCACGCCTCTTTCCTCGCAGGCCTGGTGGGGGAGATTTTATTCTATCCCAAGGGGGAGTTTTTTCCTGTGACCGGTGAGGAATGAAACCCTTCAGGTAACGTTGCTGAATGGAGTTGATTAAATCCCGTAGCATCCAGCGATCAATGCACACCCATCCCCCTCTCAATCTCCCCCTTGAAAGGGGAGAAGATTAGTAGTCCCTCCCCTTCAAGGGGAGGCTAGGTGGGGGTCAAAAACGATAGTTAGTAATTTACAAATCCCTTAGAACTTTTCTCACCTCTCGTGCATCCAATTAGCAGGGGTTAACCGATTAATTTTGGGCGTACTCTTATGGACCTTCTGATTCACACATTCGTCACCCTCTTCATCGTTATCGATCCCATCGGGATCGGCTCCATTTTTATGTCCCTCGTGCGCCGGATCGACAAGACAACCCGGCGGAAGATGGCGCTTCGGGGGACGCTCATCGCCTCCATCATCCTCTTCGCCTTTTACCTTGGCGGCGGGCAGTTCCTCGAACTCCTCGGCATCGGCGTTCCCGCCTTCCGCATCGCCGGGGGCGTGCTCCTCTTCCTCCTCGCCATCGACATGGTCTTCGCCCGCCAAACGGGCCTTAGGTCCACCACCATCCGGGAGCAGGAAGAGGCGGAGCAGAAAAACGACATCTCCGTCTTCCCCCTCGCCTTTCCGCTCATCGCAGGCCCCGGCGCCATCACCACCGTGCTGCTTATGGCCGCCACACCGGGTTCAACAACGCTCTTCTTCGGCATGGGGGCCATCCTCGCCCTCGTCTTAAGCCTCACCCTCCTGTCGCTCCTCTTCGCCGCGAGGATCAGTCACCTACTCGGTGAGACGGGGGCAAACGTGGTGAGCCGCTTGCTTGGGCTTCTTCTCGCGGCGCTGGCGGTTCAGTATATTCTGGATGGGTTGAGAGAGGGGTTGGTGTTTTAGGAGGGGGTGGGGTGCTACTCAGAATAGAGGATTACATCTACTACTTAATAATTTCATGTATGGTGGATTTTAAGGATTAGGGGAGTAATAAAGCACTCGGATTAGAAACAACTCCCGTCCCTCACAGACCTTCGTTGAGCCTGTCTCTTTGGGCTTTACTTTTTGTCCTTTTAGATTCCCTTCTAAGCCTTTCAAGCTCCCTTTGGTTTGGTATTGCCGAACATTTTTGGTTTATCAGATAATCAGCAGTAACTCTCCAATTATTTGAGGATGTTCGTTTAGCATAGTCTTCATAATATTTAACACATATCTCAAAGTCGGATTTCGAACAACCAGATAACAGTATGGCTACCAGACCAATTACAACCAATATTCTAATATTCATAGCGACCTCATAAAAGCTTTTAACGAGGCTCCAAGGCACCCCTTTGTTTTCCCCTTTACTTATTTTCTATGTTTTTCCGAAGTCATCTACTATCTCTTTTAATCCAGCATCTATAGCATTCCATGTAGTATAAAATATTACAGAACCTAAAAAAATATGAGACGCACTCATCCCATCCCCATATACCTCTTTAGAAAAAACTTTTCCTATTTGCCATGCAGGTCCTCTGGGATGGGGTTCATTGTATGCATCGCTATAGGTCAGCAATTTAGTCAGAAGCGAAGAATAACCTTTCTCACCTATTACTTTCTTTAGGTAGTCAGGGAAAGCATCTGCAATAAAATCAAATGGAGGTTCCTCACCATCGTCAATGAATTTCATGTGAATATAAAGGTCAACAGCGGCTATTTTTAAAACTAACAATTCACGAGTAATCTTCTTGGTTGGTTCGAAATTGTGTTTTTTTATAATTTTATCTTCAAAATCCCTTCCGTCTGTAACCGCTTTGTAAAGAAATGCCCCAAGTTTTTCTGCCGTAAGAACTTCTTCTACAGGCTCGGATTTACCCAATATCTTACCAAATATACCCATTCCCCCTCCTCTTTATTCATTTTTAAAACTCTAACCTATGTTTATACTGCAAAATCAATTACTTTTCACCAAATTCATAATTCTCAACACTTTCTTCATTCATGCCCCAATCGGGCGCTACAATGCCTGATTCAACATATCTATGTATGCTTGAATACTTCCACTCTAATGCTTTGGAAACATAGCCGTGCTTAACTGGATTAAAATGAATGTAATCCACATGCCTTTCATTGTCCAGATCATTTCGGATCAGGTGCTCCCAATATCTTCTTTGCCATATGCCGCGTTCGCCTTTTGATTTCCGGCTGTCGCTGCGATACTCGCCTTTTGGGATGTTTCGTGAAAAACCTGTTTTTATCAACATCCATCTTGTCATGTAGTCGGAATCATCTTCCGGTAAGGTCCATAGGGCATGCAGATGGTCGGGAAGAACAACCATGGCATCGATTTGAAAAGGGTGCTTCTGTCGCACCTTGTCGATTACCTCTCGAAACATCTCTGCATGGTCTGCCAATAATGTTCGGTTCCTGTCTGCCAGGTTGAGTGTAAAGAAATAGGTGGCCCCGGGGGAACGGGATCGTCTGTATCTCAAACTTTTCAGTTCCTTTATTTGATGAAGATATTTGTTGGGGTTCGCTTCGCTCACCCCAACCTACAAAACCGCAAAGTACTCAAAACAAAAAAGCCCTCGCCGGGTTTGCCGGTTCGGGCTTTTTAAATGTGCTCCTGCTGAGAAACACCCACCCCGGTCTTCTCTTTTATAGCGGAATATCTAATTTTATGCAAATGGTTTTAATGGCCGAGATCTACTCGGCATCCACTATTCTGAATTCTGTCACCCGATAGAATCCAAAAAAGACCAAAGTATGTGATACGATTGCCACGCTCTTGCCATAAGGCTTCCCCGAATCTCTAAGGAGTGATGTAATATTGTCTTCCCAGTGGCAGGCTCAAAAAGGCTCGAGCTTGCCTGGTGGGAGGAATGCGGTAGAGTAGTCGTAGGGCGTAATAGCGAAGCGTATTACGCCGCATGTTTATCGTTTAATCCGGCGCTAACTCAGCTGGTCGGGTGTAATAACTTATTAGATTCTTCTTGCTCCGATTCTAACCAAGTTAGGGCTTCATCCCTATTAGAAAAGATTTTCAAATTCCAATCTACAGCACGTGGACGTGATGCCAAATTTTCCGTACTTTTCTTTGTTATTCTATTGTAGGAGATAATGGCCATTGCATTTATTTCTTTTAATGTTGCAAGATTAATTTGAGCATCAAAAGTATATGTGTAGGAATTAACCTTGTTAATAAGTAATGAAAATGGATGACGTAAATTGGAAAGCAAAAAATCATGGTATTCTTCTGTCATTGCCCTATCCATTTCAACGCCATCATTTACTATTACTTCGGCGATGTCTTCGCGAAGAATAACAATTTTGGCAAAGGAAAGCTCGTGTAAGTACATAATTAAATCCTATTATCTAGTAGTAACGATGAATCTAACTAACTGTGTGTGCCACACTTTTAAAGCTTAGAATTTCAAATTATTTACTAAATTAGAGCATACTTCATTAATGATTGCAACTTTCCGGTTGAAAGTTACTATTATTCAAGAAAGATCATTATTGATGCTTTCAGGAAGAAGCCTTTAGGGTGGAGCCCGGTCTATTTATCTCAATCCACACGCTGCGTCATTCATCCTTTGATATATTTCGTTGGTAGATTTTTAATCAGCACCCACGATTCTGAACTCTGTCACCCGATAGAATCCAAAAAACACCAAAGTATGTGATACGATTTCCACGCTCTTGCCATAAGGCTTCCCCAAATCCCTAAGGAGTGTCGTAATATCGTCTTCCCAGTGACTGGCCAAAAAAGGTTCGAGCTTTGTCAAAATGAGCCTGGTGAGAGGGAAGCGGTAGAGCAGGTGATTCGATGGCAGGGGGCCGTATTCCGTGTAGAGCAATGCCCCTCCCACAGAGAGGACGCGCATCGTTTCGGAAAGTGTGCGGCGTCTTGCTTCCGGCGGCATTTCATGCATGAGAAAGAAAAGGACAATCGTTGAAAAGATGTTGCTTTTATAGCCAAGCTGCTCGGCGTTCATTCGTGTTGCGAGCAGTGGCGCATCCCCCGCGACCTTGCCGCTTAGCCTTTCCAACTGGACAGGAGCGGCATCTGTAATATGAAGTGTCCGCGGAGATATCTTGCTCAGTATGCTCGGCGTCAGAGCACCGTAAACGCAGGTGAGCTGCAAGGTTCGGCCACTCGGTGCGCCAAGCTGCCTGAGGGTGGTAGCCATCAACGTCTTATATTGGCCAAACAAAATGGCATTAATGATAACCTGGTGATCGAAAAACCAGGCCGCCGGACGCCAGAGATAGGCCCACCAGTAATACCTCGCCAGATAGTCTGGAATTCCGTCAAGAAAATAGCGATATAATTTCAATGCTGCACGCCCATCAATTTATAGTTTTGCAAACAAAAAAGCCCTTGCCGGGTTTGCCGGTTCGGGCTTTTTAGATTCCGTTGATTTGAGAAGTACCTGCCCGGGACTTCTCTTTTATACCGAAAGGTTCTGCTTTTTGCAAATGGTTTTAATGACGCTTGAGGTGGGTTTCGTAATATTCGCTCAGCCCGGATTCCGAAAGTTCTACGTTAGCCGGATTCTGATGACCTTTTTACGAAGTCGTTGAAATTTGAATGACACATTTCATCTTGTTCCTCATCCCTCAAAAGACGATAAAAATCACAGCTGATGCAAAGCTTCTTTTTGTCTCTGGAAGTCCCTGCCAGGGTTTGACTACAGAAGGTTCCGGCAATATAGGCGCATGCCCTCCCGCCATTCTTGCCGCCCAGGAAGCCGTTCGCCTGTTCAAAAATCGAGGCCGGACAAATGCCCATTTTGTGGGCCTTTGCACCTTCCGGTTCTCTGCCGCAATTATTGAATTCCCAACAATTCAGTTTACTCATGGCATTTCATGCATAAAGACAGGGTCGATAAGTTCATTTACTATAGCACACTAAAGAAGTTATTTCATATTACAGTTAACAAGAGAACTATTCAAAGACCGGGCAGGAAGAAATTATCTCTGCCTGAAATGATTGTGAGGATATTTTCCCCCGTAAGTTCGCTTATCTTTTCGCGGCTGAAACCGAGTTCCTTAAAATCCATAATGCTGCCCTTTGAGTGGCAACTCTTGCAGGCGAGATTAATGTTCATCTTCACAATATCTTTGTGCCAGAGATCATCAATCCCGTTTATCGTCCCTTCACTCACTTTGGCCGCCTCCCTTCCCGCTGCCGCAGAGACTGATCTGGCCTCCACGACCTTTGCCCCCTCTTTCCACTCTTTCACGTAAGAGATAATTCTTGAGACGCCCCCTTTACTTCTTCTGCCAAAGGGTTTCCCCTTGAACTCGACCCCCTTTGTCTCACTCCATCCGTGCCTGATGACCTTGTATTTTTTTTCGTCCAGGTGGCAGACCTCGCAGGTAATGTAGCCCGCATGCAGGTTGAGGACGGCCCTTTTAAAGACCTCCCTGCTGTGGGGGTAGATAGGGTGGCACTCATTACAGACGCTGCCGCTCTCCATTTTTGTGATGACCGACTGCTGCCCCTTGTGGATCGTGCCGTACTTCTCTTTTTTTATAAGCGCCTTGTCCTTCTTCTCCTTGTGGCACCGGCTATTACAGCTAACGTTCCTTACTCCGCTGTGAGGAATCTTCTTTGTTTTGATGTGACACTTCCGGCACCTGAATTGGCCGTGAGGGGAGTTAAGATAGGCCTCCTCGTCGATGTGAAGAACTGTGAGGCTCTTGTCTTCGTTCAGCCTTACCAATCCGGGTGAGTTATGACAGGTGAGGCAGCCCGCCATCTCCATGGCCGCACTCTCCATGCGAGTCAGGAGAAGGGCGGTAAAGATAAATAATGTGACAATAAAAAAACTTTTATATACTCTGTTTTTCATGAAGTTCCCGTCCTGTTTCTTCACTCGACTCTAAATAGAAGATATTTACTTTGCCGGGCTGCGACAGACAAATCCGTTCATTCGGGGACGCACGATGTGCTGGACAACGCCCACCGCTTGCCGTCCGACTGATCCACCAGCAGGCAGTCCTTCCCGGCGAGAACGAGCCGGAACTGTTTAGGCCGACTGAGATTGCGGCCTTTTAGTGGTCGGTTTTTCAGATCACGGGGCGACCGATGTTCAATAATTAAGAGGCTCTTCTCAGTCAATGCGTCGTCGGCGATTGTTACAGGTGCACCGTTTACCGCTTTTGTCAATACGCGCAGTAGTTCAGCACGACTCTGCGGCGTCGGGTTTGCTATGACTGCCGCCAGATCTTCTTGCGGCGGCGTAGTCTTGCACCCCGTTATTGCGAAAAGGGTGAAGGCGATGACTGCGGGTCTGACAAGGCCCATTGGTTATTTTTTAAGTATTCGATTGCTCAACCAGGGTGACTTCTTAAGGCGACCGTCGATTGCCGCCAGCGAGCGGGCAGGCGGGGCTTTAGCGAGCCCGGGCGAGACATAGCCGGTTGGAGTAGGGCACGTACCGGTGTCGCGGTAATTAAGCGCCGTAGCGAGCCGACTTTCGGTTGTGTCGCCCAGCGCATGTGTAAAGTCATCGGCAACGGAACACCCCGGCACCAGGGTACCTTCCGTGCCGACGGTGTTGTTCGGCGAGAAGCCGTCTGTATAGTCGCCAAAGTTTTTCGCATTGACGCCCTTGAACTGAATCGAGAAATAGGTGGTTCCGCAGTTGTCGGTCGGATAAAAGCCGTAGGGCTTGCCACAGGTTGTGGAGCCTATCTGGATGACTTCAATGTCAACGCCTTCCAGGCCATTCATGATTGCCTCACTCGCCGAGCAGGTGTTCGGCCCGGTGAGCACAAAGACGCGGGGCAAATCCAGCGTGGGCAATGCTTGCCCGTAGGGCGCCGAAAGTCCGATGGCTATGGGAAGGAAGGGGTAGGGTTCCAGGGGCTGTCCCGTCACGGGGTCTGTTGTGGTGTGTTTAGCGTTGAAGCGGATGTCTTCGAAGGTTTGCCCGTCCGTTTGTGCCGCACCTGCGATCATGTAGGCGAGTTCGCTCGCGACCGCGAGATATCCCCCGCCGTTGTAGCGAAGATCGAGCACCAAATCCACGATGCCGGCAGCTTGGAGTTGGGTGATGGCATCGATTAATGCCTCTTCAGCCGTTGCGATGTGATCGAGAAAGAGCATGTAGCCAACATTGCCTGTTGCCGTTGGGATTACGCTTACATTCTGCACTGGCGCCAATGTAATGTTCGTAGATTGAAGGGTTATTGTCCGTGTTATGGCAGAACCGAGGTCCCGAACCTTGAAGGTATGATTCTCCCCAACTACATCCGGCCACAGGCCCGCGTTCAGTATGTCAATTTCTGTATTACTGGTCGACCAGATCAGGTCGATCCCATCAACCTCCAGCACCTCGGCCCCGCGGGCAAGGTTCGCAGGCGCGGTGGTTGCTGGTGAACTCGGTTGCGTATATGCAACGACCACTTGGCGCGGCGGGTCGTCGGAGAGGATTGCCCATTCTGCACCGTAGCCGGGCGCGACCCCGGACTGCGAAAGCGCGTACCATTCAGAGGTTGGCACGCTGAAATGGGCTTTATCCTTCCACGCGCCCGACGCTGTTGTTGCAAAAGTCTGCATCAGGAAAAAATAGTTCTCTGTGTTGTAGACAGTGGCAGGATCGACATCAGTGATTTCATTGTACCAGAGGTAGAGGTCATTGCTCCATGAACGGATCCAGTTGTTTTCGCTGATCCATGAACCGGCCGTGTCGGGGTAGGGCTGACCGGTACGCGGATCTATACCGCTGCGAGGGGAAGCACATTTCGCTGCAAAGTTCTGATAGGGCAGGAACGTACCGGAAGAAAATATTCCTGAGCCACTACTACTGCTTCTGCTGACTCCACCGCTGCCACCACCAGTAGTGTCGCCAGCCTCGGTAGAGGGGATGCTGCTCTCAATACCGCATCCACCGCAGGCAAGCAATCCAAAGGTAGAGACCAAACAACCTAACCGCTTTATCCTCCCGGGCCGGGGAAAAGACAGAATGCGTGAAATCATTGTAAACAGATTTATAAACACTTTAGGGTATCTCTATTAATTCTGGGCGAGCAGCTAAGTGAATTAAAAAAGTCAAATTCAAGGCGAAAATTATGGTGAATAG
>CBDVDA010000143.1:0-8830 GCA_965372635.1 uncultured bacterium
GCGGACGATTTCGAGGCATTCGTCATCCTCGAGCGCCTGCTTGCCGGGTTGAAGGCCGCTGGCAAGGTAGATGTAGAGCTTCTCGGTGCAAAAGCCGGGTGTGGTGTAGAATTCGCAAATCTTTTCCATCTTTCCCGCCGTAACGCCCCCCTCTTCGAGCAATTCACGCCGAGCGCCGATCTCCGGCTCTTCCCCGTCGTCGATCCGCCCGGCAGGGATCTCCCATATGACGCCGCCCGCCGCGTGACGGAACTGCCTGATCATCAGCACATCGCCATTACCATGGGGTGCGGCGATGAATGTCCTATGGTAAAAACCGGGAATCGTGAGGACTGGAGGATACCTGATCCGAAGGAGATGTCGCCCGAAGAGTTTGCAACGGTGCGTGATCTGATTGAGGCGAAGGTTAAGGAATTACTGACAATAATGGAGAGTTAAAACGCACTTCAGGAATATTATGTTTCCTGCGTCATAGCGGTGCTGAGCCTTTCACCTTCCGAAACATCTGCTATGACAAAACCGGTGAGCACCTTTGGGTAGAAGTCGGTCGATTTCTGCGGCATCGTTTCGCGGTTCAGCGCCATGTCGCGCACCTGCTCCACCTTGGTAGCATTGAGCAGGAACAGAGCCTGATACTCTCCCTTTAAGACCATCTCGATGCAGTTTTTTGCGTTTCTGCGGTAATCGAGGTTCCGCTGTTCTGTCAGAGCCTGCTTGTCGATCCCGAGAAAGGGGTCGAGGATGGCATCGTGGAGAATGGCAATGTCGAGGCCCTTGGCAATCTCCGAATGATTTTCCAGCCCCGGAAGCTTAGCGATCTCCTTCGGTTTCAGAAGGACCAGCTTTTTCGAATCTGCAAAAAGAGCGGCAAAGGCGGTCGAGGTCTGCCCGGCAAGTCTATCGAGACTTATCTTTGCGATTGCAGCGGGAGCGCTTTCATCGTATGCGAGTTCTTCTACCGTGAAGTGCTGCTCCAGTTTTTTCAATAGGGCGTTGCTGTCGAAATTCTCCACGTTTTTCACCAGCCTGTGGGTGGGGAGGACGGTCATCCCCTCGTCGTCCATGTTGACCAGCGTCATCATGCAGAAGTTGAAGGCCGCCGCTTCATCGGCGTCTGGATGTTTTTCACTCATCTCCTTCTTGAAGGCGAGGGCCGTTTCGTAGCGGTGGTGGCCGTCGGCGATGAAGAACTGCTTTTCCTCCATCTCAGCAACAACGGCGCTGATCGCTTCCGTATTGTCGATCCTGTAAAGAGCGTGGTGGGTCCCCTCGTCATCGGTAAACTGGAGATAAGGGCGTCCCTTCGACGCAGTTAAAAGGCCATCCACTTTTTTCTCACTGTCATTGTAGAGGAGGAATATCTGTCCGAAGGAGGCCTCGGTGGCCCGGAAGAGTTCGAGGCGGTCCTTTTTCGGGCCTTTTAGCGTCTGCTCGTGGGGGAATACGACCTCGGCATCGTATTCCTCGACGCGTCCCATGCAGATGAGCCCTTTCCGGGTTCGTTTTACCCCTTCGATCTCGTAGGTTTGCGCCAGGCAGTAGAGGGCGGGACGGTCATCTTTAGCGAGGATGCCGAGGTTCTGCCATTTCCGGAAGTCAGACTTCGCCCGAGTATAGACGTTGTTTTTCCCGTCGTCTCCTGTCTCATCCTTCCCTTTGATAATCCGGGCGATGCTGTAGGGGCTTCTTTCGTAGCAGGCGTCTCTCGCTTCGGGTGAAATCTTGTCGTAAGGCTGGGTGATGACGTCTTCAGGGAGAACCCTGTCCATGTTGTAGAGGATGCCTCTGAAGGGGGTTATGACGGCCATTTCGCAACTCCGTGGCTATAAGTAGCATTTAAAAATGCTATCATACCCAATCTTGCCGCCGGAAGAAAGAAAAAAGAGTAGAGGGTCTTGTTTTGGGTCAGGCGTGCCTTTTATTATGGAGAAGACGCGCGATTATAAGGCCGAGGAAGAAAAAGAAGAGAGCGCTGCCGAAGATGAAAAACCGCTGCTCCTGCCCGGCTGATGCCGTGCCGCCGAAAAGGACGAAGGAGATGAGCCCCGGCAGAATGCCTATAAGGGTGCCGATGAAAAAATCGAACTGTTTCATGGACGTGAGGCCGCAGCCGTAGTTGACGGCGTCGAAGGGAAGGTAGATGAGTCGCATAATGAGCACCGTAATGAGCCCCTTCTCCTCGATCCTCTTCTCCCATTTTATAAAGACGCCGTGCTCATGTGTTTTTATCCAGTCTCTCCCGAGCCAGCGGGCGATCATAAAGGCGAGGTTTGCACTCGCATTTTCGCCTATAATCGTAAAGAGGATGCCGAGCCAGGGGCCGAAGATGAGACCTGAAGAGATGGTGAGGAGGGTGGCCGGGAAGAGGATGAGGGGCCGGACGGTGTAGAGAACAATATAGAGGAGCGCCGACTTTAGTAAGCCGAAGGCTTCCATCTGCCGGTGCAGGAGGTTCGGGACTTCGGTGAGGCTGATGCCGGACCGGTACCAGACAAAGAGAGCCGTCGCAAAAAGCAGTCCCCAGAAGGCGGCAAAGAGGACTTTCTTTCTCTTCATCTCTCCAGCCGGTCTTTGGCGGTGTCCCACTTCTCTTCAAAGAGTAAGGCGGTGATCTTTTCGTGGCTGCTCTCGCCGAGGTCGATCACCGTATCGGCAAAGACACCGTAGTTGCACCCCCAGGGGCCGATTGTAATGGGCGTACCTTCTTTGTCGATTCCGATCTCGCGACTGACGCAGCCTGTCTCGTCGTCGATCTCCAGCAGCCAGTGGTCTACGCCCGGGTAGAGGGTTTCAAAATCGGGGTTTTCCGTGAGGAGGACGGCGCCGATGGAGCCGAGTGACTCTTCTGGGCTGTAGAGTTCGAGTTTCTTTCTGTAGAGGATATAGTCCATTGGTTAGGGTGAGAGCAGTTTGAAGCCCGTTGACGGGTCGGGCCGCCGCGTGGCGGAAGAACCGGTCAGTTCGGTGAGGATGACCTCCATTACATGCCAGACCTTTACCCCCTCGCGGATGCATCCCGTAACGGTTTTCTCCTTCCGTCCGCAGGATAGGTGCATATGAAGTGAAGGGTTGCCGTCGTCATCGGGGAAGAGGGTGCCTGTACCGGTCGCCTCGTGGACCTCTTCCAGGATGTGAGTCATGGGATGGATCGTCGCTGCACGGGCCTCTTCTGGCCCTACTATGAGTTTACTCCCCTTATCGGCTCCGCCCAGAACGGTGAGCGTTGCAGCGCCGATCTTCTTTTCACGGGCGAACCCTTCGATCTCTTCGTGGAGGATATCGCCGTCTTCGAGGCGGATGACGAAGACGCGGCCCTGTTTTGCTTCGGAGTATTTCATGAAGGGTACATCTTACCGTTAAATCGCCCGCTTGTAAATATGCTGTGGACCGGACGGACCATCGAGATAGACCTCGCCTGTGTCATTGAAGCCGCATTTCATATAAAGTGATTTTGCAGCTATGTTGTGCAAGTTGACGGTAAGTTTGATTAATTCAATCTCCTGTCTTTCCAATTTGATTAGTTTAATAAACTTCCTCATCGCCTCCTTTGCATAGCCTCTTCGTTGGTGTTCTCTGTCAATCATGAAGGACTGGAGGCTGCACTCTCGCTTGTTTTCCAGGTAGTAATTGACGGCGAGGGAGTAAAAGTTGAGGGTGAAGAAGCCGACCGGTTTTCCTTCCACGGTGATAATGTAGGGGAGGCTCGTCTCTTCCAATCCTAGTTCTTTAATTATCTCAAGAACTCTCCTGGGAGAGAAAACGAACCTCTGCTGATCTTTGGTGACGTGTAGACCCTTGACTGAGGCAACGTCATCGACGCTTATGCGAGTAAGTTTTAGGCCAGACAATGAAATTTTCCTTCTTTATAGGGAATTACAAGAGAATAATCTTGACTTGAAAAAGTTATCATACTTTTCTTTGACGGCCTTTATGCGCGGAGGGTAAAAGAAAGAGTATGCAAAAGAAAGGCCGCCCACAACGCAAGGCCGACCGCAGAGCTCGTTCACGCAGATGATTGAGGCGGGGACAAAAACTCGCTTCGCTCAGACAGTTTGTCCCCTCTCTCCGCAATCATCTGCTTCACTCGGCTTCGTTGAAAGGGAATTGAAAAGATTGCAAACCTTTATAGAGCAAAGCAAACCTATATTCTCGGGACGTGAATACTTTAGGGAATCTTTATTAATCTGTTATGCCGGACTTGATCCGGTATCCAGGGGGCTGATTTAACTGGATTTCCGCTTTTGCGAGAATGATAAAATGTTAATTTTTAGAGGTAGCCTTTATTTGACTATATTAAGTTCTATCCAGAAGGTGCTCCCTTTTCCGGATTGGCTCTCCACGCCTATCCGCCCGTGGAGCAATTCCATGATATGTTTCGAGATGGAAAGACCGATCCCTGTGCCTTCAAAGACGAGGCCCTTTTTCTCGATACGTGAAAAGGGTTTGAAGAGGTCTTTCTGGTCTTCCTCGGTTATCCCAATGCCCGTATCGGTGACGCTGATGCGGACGCGGCTGCCGGGCAACTCCTCGCACCTAACCGTTACGCTCCCCTCATCGATATTAAACTTGATTGCATTGGAGAGGAGGTTGAGAATGACTTCTTTTAGCCGCTTTTTATCGACAAGGACCAGCTTGGTTTCAAATGCCTTCGTTCGGCAGATGATTTCGATTTCCCTCTCTGCCGCAAGAGGTTCGACGGATGCCAGGCATTCCCTCATGATCGGTTCCAGTTCATGTTCTCCTATCGTGACGGATAGCTTTCCCGACTCCAGTGTTGAGAGCTCGAGTATCTCATCGACCATCTCAGTCAGGTGCCATCCCGCCGATTCGATCTCCTCGATACAACTCTTATGCCTTTCGGGTATCTCATTCATTTCAGACTTCAGGATTTGTGCAAATCCGAGCATGGCGTTTAGCGGGGTACGGAATTCATGGCTGATATGGGAGAGGAAGACCGTTTTGGCGTGGTTCGCCTTCTCCGCTTTCTCCTTTTCTTCAATCAAGCCTTCCTCGGCCTTCTTGCGTTCCGTAATGTCCTTGAAAAAGGTGACCACACGCCATATCTCCCCCGAAGGGCCGAAGACGGGAAACATGGTAATCTCCTGAATCACGTCTTGGCCGTCGTTAACATCATATTTCGGGTCTATCTTGCCGAGCGGCATGACGACTTCGGGAATGAGGACGGTCTCACCATTAAAGGCTCGCTGAACGTCATCGCGAAGGCCTAACTCATTCATTATAAGAGCATCCTTAAAAACATTAAATTTGCCTACAACCATTTCTGCTGATGGGATATTGAACATATGGAGAAAAGCACCGTTGACCATGGTGGTGGCGCCGTCGGGGGCATTAACTTCCACTGCCAAGGGCATCTGCTCGAGAATCTGCCGCAGCCGCTCTTCCCTCTCCTTCAACGCCTCGAAGGCCTTCTCCTTATCTCTTTCGGCTGCCTTCTTTTTTAAGGCATTGCTCATGGCCGTTGGCAGGCGGATCAGGTTGCTCTTCAGGATATAATCATCCACCCCCTCCTTGATGCACTCGATGGCTGTCTCTTCCGGCAGCGCTCCCGTAATCAGGATAAAGGGGATATTCAGACCCCGCTCTTTCAGATGCAGGTAGGCTTCTATGCCGGTATACCGGGGCAGATTGTAATCGGAAAGGACCATATCCCAGGAGCCCTCTTCCAGGGCGCTTATAAAGGCCTCTTTTGTTGCCACCCTTTCTATGCGGCACGGAACATCCGCCCGCTTCAGTTCAATCTCGACCAGTTCCGCATCGCTCGGATTGTCTTCAAGAAGCAGTATGTTGAGTTCCTCGGCCATTACTTCAACCTTAGCTAACTTTTTTTAGACGGGATCAACAGGATTCACACGATTTAAAATCTTTAAATTCTTTTGCCTCTAAAGTTAACTCAGCAGGGCGGTTCATTGAGAAGCAGCCAGTAGAGGCCCACCTCTTCCACCGCCTCGGCAAATTTTTCGAACTCCACAGGTTTTACGATGTAGCTGTTTACACCGAGCTTGTAGCCTTCTACAATATCTTTTTCTTCACTGGACGACGTCATGATGATCACGGGGAGGGTTTTGGTCCTCTCGTCGGCCCGGATACGGCGAAGAACCTCCATGCCGTCCACCTTGGGGAGTTTCAGGTCGAGGAGGACAATCTTCGGCCTGTCACGGGAGACGTTCCGGCTTGCAAAATCGCCATTTGCAAAGATGAAGTTGAGCGCCTCTTCGCCGTCCTTTACGTGACATATATTGTTAGCAAGCCGACGTTTTTTGAGCGCCCTTATTGTCAGTTCCGCATCATTTTGGCTGTCTTCAACGAGCAGTATTTCAACCTCTTTTGCGTTCATTATACCTCCCTTTACCTTTTAAAGATTATGCCGCAAGCGATGATTATCCCTTTGATCCCGGCAGTGAAAAATAGAAGGCCGCGCCGCCGCCCACCTTTCCTTCTGCCCAGGCGCGCCCTCCATGTTTGGCGGCAATTCTCTGGACGATGGCGAGCCCGATGCCTGTCCCTTTGAATTCCTCCTCGCTGTGGAGCCGCTGGAAAACGCCGAAGAGCTTGTCCGCATATTCCATGTCGAAGCCGACGCCGTTATCCCTGACTGAATAGACGGTTTCACTATTATCACATCTGCCGCTTACCTGGACAACCGCTTTTTTCTCCTCCCCGCTGAATTTGATGGCATTGGAGATGAGGTTGAAAAGGCACTGCCGGACCATCGCTTTGTCTCCTCGTGTGGAAGGGAGCAGGCCCACCTTTACCTCAATATCTCTCCCCTCCATCTCCGACTTCAGGTTGTCCATCACTTCATTCAGAATCTCCTGCATATCGATGTCCGACTTGACCAACTCCTTACGTCCTATCCTCGAAAAGGTGAGTACGTCATCGATCAGTTCTCCCATCTTTCGGCTGCTGTTTCTGACCACGTTCAAGAGCCGTTTCCCCTCATCATCGAGGGTGTCAATATAATCCTCCATGAGGATGCGGGAAAAGCCGTCTATCGCCCGTAGCGGCGTCCTTAGGTCATGCGATATGGAATAGCTGAAGGATTCAAGCTCTTTATTGGCGATTTCGAGCCTGTTGGCGTAACTTTCGAGGTCTTGCATTAAAGGGTTGCTTACCCTGATGAAGAGGATTGAACCGATGATAATGACCACCATTGAAGCGGCGGCCGTCATTAACCAGGCCCTTATAAAAGGCCATTTTATTTCGCTAATATCTATTTTGGCCACAATCCCCACCTTCCGGTCATGGCCGAACCACTTGATCGGCTCATAGGCGGCGAGCACCTTTTCTTCACGATAATCGAGACCGATCATCGATCCCCTCTCGCCCCTCAGCACTCGTTGCATAGGTTCGGCAAAAAGGGAACCCATTCTCACCGGCTTATCGGTATGCATGCCTGTTCTCGCCTGCCCATGCCTGTGCCGGAGGAGAAAGTGGATATCGCTCCCTCTCAGTTCGGCAAGTGTAAACTCACCCGTTTTACCGAACCCCTTATAGTTTTTATGCGCTTCTATGACCTGACTTAAAGTAGCATCGAAAGCATTCTCTGCATCATTTATTGCCAGATGATCCTGGTAATCATATTCCGAGACCGCTTCGATAAAGCGTGCCCGGCTTTCTGCCGTCTCGGTGAGCCTTTGCCTTTGCTGTTCAAAGTAAGCGAGGTAAAGCACGACCGTCGTAATCGTGATTACGATGATGGAAACGGCTGTCATGATGCCGAGCAGGTAGCCGATTCGTTCTCTGCCGATGCTAATCGTCATTGTCTCCCTTCCGAAAGGTTCCCTCTCCGACATTATACTCCTAATTAGAAGAGACAGGCATTTAAAAATGTTCAACTGCGTGTGCTATAATGACATAAAGAAGAAATATTATTTGGACGCTGATTTTTGCAGATTTAACTGAGTTTACTGAATTCAACGTTTGGTTCAGATGCAGTGCAGCAGGCCCCCGAACTTCGCTATCTCTTCGAGGAGGGTTTTCTTTTTTACAGGCTTCGCCAGGTGGTCTGAGCATCCTGCCTTCATGCACCGGCTTACATCGTTTTCGAGCGCGTGCGCAGTAAAGGCGATGATCGGTGTTTTTTCGATTCCTTTATCTTTCTCCCATTTTCGTATAATCCGTGTCGCCTCGTAGCCGTCCATGACGGGCATTTGCATGTCCATAAGGACGAGATCATAGGGTCCAGCCGTGAACTTTTCAAAGGCCTCTTCGCCGTTTTCTGCTGTTTCGAGTTTGTGGCCTGTTCCCTTCAGGAAGGTGTGAACGAGCAGCCGGGTATCTTCGGCGTCTTCCGCCAGGAGTATGCACATCCTCTTGTTATCCGGTGCGAGCAGTGTTTCGTTGCCGTTGAGAAGCTTTTCTTCCTCATCTTCCGGCTGCACAGCCCTGAAGTTGAAGGACATGCGGAAGCTGCTCCCTTCCCCCGGCCTGCTTTCTACGCTGATATCCCCCCCCATGAGACGCATCAGTTTTTTCGAAATGGTAAGGCCAAGACCGGTGCCGCCGTAAATGCGCGTCGTGGAACTATCTGCCTGGGTGAAGGCCTTGAATATGTTTTCCAGTTTTTCTTCCTCAATCCCTATTCCCGAATCGACAACCGATATCCTGAGGCAGCAGTCATTCACGCATTCGGTGGTATTCTGGCAGTCGGCTTTGATGGATATTTCGCCGCTGTCGGTAAACTTGACTGCGTTGCCGACGATATTAATGAGGACTTGCCTGAAACGTACGGGATCGCCGACAAATTTAGCGGGAAGATCGGGAGAGACATTTCTCTTTAAAGTTATCTTTTTCTTTTCGGCCTTATGCG
>CBDVDA010000144.1:0-8613 GCA_965372635.1 uncultured bacterium
CATAACACACTTTTTTCTTATTGAAAAACAAAAAGTTAGTCTATAGATAAAGTTGTGGAAACTTCTCGCAATAAACGGCAGATATGATTGCGAGTAAATTGGGGACGGGTTCAAATTTAAAAAATATGACAGTGAAAAGAGACGTAGCTTTGGTTTATTGAATACCAGAGAGCATAGGATTAGCGTCTTAATAAGGGCAAATGAGAAGCCCTAGTTTTTTAAACTTTCTACAGAATAAACTCCCATGAATGAAAAAAAATGTACCGTTTCCATAGAGAAGTGCGGGCGCTATGACCTTGCTGAAGTTTCCGGGCATCTAGCCAGTCTGCTTGCCCCGCATGGCGGAATGGAAGCCTTTGTTTCAAAAGGGGAAAGGGTGCTTCTAAAACCGAATCTTCTTAAAGCCGCTCCTCCAGCCAAGGCAGTGACGACCCATCCCGTTTTGGTAGAGGCCGTTGTTCGGGTGGTACAGGCGGCTGGTGGAGTCCCCCTCATCGGGGACAGCCCCGGCATCGGCAACATAAAGAAGATTTTTGATGTGACGGGGATGGCCGGTGTGGCTGAACGGACGGGGGCCGAGCTTATCGAATTGAAAGAGTCGATAGAGATTGAGATGCCGGAGGGCGCCACCTTCAAAACCCTGGAAGTCTCGAAAGAGGTGCTCCATGCGGACAAGGTGATTAACCTCCCGAAGGTGAAGACTCATGCCCAGATGTATGTGACGCTCGGCGTCAAGAACTGCTTCGGCTGCATCGTTGGGAAGCGGAAGCCCCAGTGGCATTTTAAGGCGGGAGTGACGCGGGAGCATTTTGCCGAACTTCTGCTCGATATCTACAGCGTTGTTGCCCCGACGCTCACCATTGTCGACGGTATACTCGCCATGGAGGGGAACGGCCCGGGAGGCGGCGACCCGCGGCATGTGGGGCTGCTATTCGCGTCACCAAATGCCCTGGCGATGGATCGAGTCATTACCCGTGCTCTTGGTCTCGACCCGACTGAAGTCCCTCTCTTTCATGTGGCTGAAAAAAGGGGGATGAAGGGGGTCGGTCCTGAAGATATCGAGGTTGTTGGCCCCTCCGTAGAGGATATTTGTATAAAGGGGTTTGTCCCGGCGCAGGTGGTGGACATGATGTTCGGCCCCCCTTTTTTAAGGCGCTATTTCAAAGAGGCCGTAACGGCAAAACCGCTGATTGATCATGGAAAATGTACACTTTGCAATGATTGTGTGACGACCTGTCCCACGGAGGTGATGTCGGTAAAGGACAAAAAAATAGACATTTATTACCGGGACTGTATCCACTGTTTTTGTTGCCAGGAAGTCTGTCCCGAGGGGGCGATCTCTCCGAAACAGGGGTGGTTACTGAGATTGATCGGCAGCAGAGGGTGAGGTTTTTGTGCCGGCTTTTTTCAATTTGAGTGCCATTTGGCTGGTTGTCCTGACTTTGCCCTTCCCGTCGATGTAAAAGTCTCCGCCATAGGGATCTTCCGGTATTCTTTCGATTATCCCGTCTGTTACAAGATCAACGATCTTGTTTGGAGAAACTCCCACCTTATCCCGGTAACTCTCAATGGCTTTTTCCAGGACGAGAATTCTTTCAAGGACGTCTATTCGCAATCTAAGCCATCTCCTTGCGCCGGGGTTTGTTTCATTTTCATAGAATTTTGTCAGGAAGACGATGGCTGTTTCCGTCTCCCTTTCTGCGTGGTAGAGTCTTGCCGCAAGGGTGGCCAATCCTTTCCATGCCCCCGGCCTTTCATAGGCTTTTAACAAAAACTTGGCCCCTTCTTTATTTTCCCCCTGGAAATAGGCTTTGTTGAACCCTATGTAAAAAGGAAAATTCCAGTCCCATGATCTTTTTTCGGTGCCCCTCATAAGGAGAAAGTTGGCCTCGTCTATCATCCTGGCATTCCAGGCGAGGAAAGCGTTGGCCATATAGTAGGGATCCTCAAAATAGGGATCCAGTTCGGTAATGAGCAAAAGATTTTCGTTGAGCCATTGCCAGTCCTCCTTTGTCGCTCCTTCCATGCGCTCAATCTTTCCGCCGTAGAACTGGGAAACACGGATAAAGAAAAGGTCTGCGGCGATGGACCTGAATTCAAAAGACATGAGTTTAACGAGAACAGGAGGAAGGGTCAACCCTCTCAAGTGGGTCTCTTTGACCTCTTTACGCATGCCCTCGAAGGAGGGGAAGATGAGGGCATATCCTGCAATGGAAAAAATGAAAATAAGGACTGCAAGACGATTCGATGTCACGGAAATTCTCTCCGGCTCATAATGAGTGCACTCGCCGAAATTGTGACCATCACATAGGCCAGCCAGTAAATAAAAGTCCAGAGAAGTTGATCTTGTTGCAGGGGGAGTCCATGAGCTGCCTGTAGTTTCAGGTCGAAGGAGGCCAGGTTAGGGAAGATATAGTAGACGCTCTTGATGATGACTTCGATTGCCGGTGAAAAATTGATCCCTTCAGCGTTTGAATCGAGCAGCCCCTTCACCAGTTCCGTGGTCGAACCTATCATGTAGGTGATGATGGTCATCATGAGCGATATAAAGGAGGTGGAGGTGAATGAGGAGAAAAACACGGTTAGGGAGGCGATCAGCACAAGCTTCAAGGCAATGAAGAGGATTGCCGTAAAATAGATGTGCCATTTGAATATAGTTTGAGGGTTCTCGTAGGCAAGTCCTGCCCCGTAAACGGGAAGTGAAGAGATTATCCCGAGAAAGACAACGGCGGAGAAAACAAGCAAAGCGAGCCCGAGAAATTTCCCGACAATATATTGCCCCCTCGAAAGAGGCCTCGATATGACCATATAGATCGTTCTTTTGTCGATGTCTTTCGAAAGAAGGCTGTTGCCTACAAATAACACCATCAGCAGCGATGAAAAGGAGATCGTTGCCAGGCTTAAATCTGCCGCCACTTTGACGATGTCTCTCATAAAGAGGTCTGTGAGTGTGACTGTTACAGAAAATATGAGTATCGCTATGAGGAAAATTCCGAATAAGGCGCGGCTCCGAATCCCTTCGAGGAAGGTAATATAGGCGAGGCTGAAGATACCGCTCATTCTCTGATTCCTCCGCTTTTTGCAACTTCGTCTAAAAAAACATCTTCCAGCGTCTTTCCGGCGGGCAAGTCTTCCCGGACATTGAGAAGACGTTTCAATTCGCCGTTGATCAATATGGCGGCCCTGTCGCAAAGCCGCTCTATGTCATTGAGTATGTGGGAACTGAAAAAGATGGTTTTCCCTTCTCCTTTCAGCTTGAGTATCAGGTCGAAGACCTTCCGTCGTCCCATGGGGTCGAGGCCGCTCATCGGTTCGTCGAGGATCAGGATTTCCGGGTTGTGAATCAGCGCGAGGGCGAGACCGGCCCGCTGGACCATCCCCTTTGAGTAGGAACGGAGAGGGCGCTTCATCGCCTCCGTCAATTCCAACTCTTCCAACAGGAAGTCTGTACGCTCCTTTATGGCAGAACTGTTCATGCCGCAGGTTTTGCCGCCGAAGCGAAGCAACTCTTTTGCCGAAAGGTGGTCGTAAAAGTACGGGTTTTCAGGGAGGTAGCCGATCTTTTTTTTGACCTCTATGTTCGAGGGCGCCATGCCGTCGATGGTGACGCTTCCCGATGTTGGGTAGATGAGGTTGAGCAGAAGTTTGATGGTCGTGCTTTTCCCCGCACCGTTGGGTCCGAGGAAGCCGAAGACCTCTCCTTTTTCGACTTTCAAAGTCAGGGATTTCAGGGCGAATACCTTTTTATTGCTGAAATCCTTTTTAAAGGTTTTGGTCAGCTCTTTTGTCTCTACGATGGTCATATATCTTTCAATAGTTCGATGGTTTTTTGATAGACCTCTTCCACTTCTATTGTCTTCAAACATTCCACGTCGGTTTCACATGACGGGATGCTGCCGTACCGGGAGCAGGGGCGGCAATCGAGTTCTTTGCTGATGACGGCATGCCGCGTTCCTTTAGGCGCCCACTTTTTTTCGTTCCCAGGGCCAAAAAGGGAGAGCGTTGCCGTTCCGACCGCATAAGCGACGTGCATTATACCAGAGTCGTTTGTGATCAACAAGTGAGCATCCCTCAATAAGGCCGCCGTCTCCGGGAGTGAAAGCTTGCCTGCCAGGTTTAGCGTACTGGATAGCCCCTCTGTAATTTGTTGCCCGGCCAGGACGTCTTTTTCTCCTCCCACGATGACAAGAGGATGGCCTGACCGGTTAAGTTGGAGAGCGAGTTCCCTGAATTTCTCTAAGGGCCATTTTTTTTCCTCTCTGCTCCCGCCCGGAAAGAGCGCCACCAGCTTTTCTCCCGAGAATGATTCGATCAGTGGACCTACCTTTTTTTCGAGCGCCTCCGGGATATGGAGAAAGGGAGTCTTAACTTCCTTGGCGGGAGTTCCGGTCAATGCCTCAGCCAGGGAGAGAAAACTCGAAATTTCATTCATCTCCTGGTTGTAGGGAACCTGTTTGTTAAAAAGTTTTTTTCGCTCGTTCGTGGCAAACCCGATGCGAAGAGGCGCCCGTGTCCAATAGGCGATGACGGCAGAAAGCCGGTACCACTGTTCCGTATCGATGACGGCGTCGTACCTGTTAAGAAGGACTTGTGTAAGTTCCTTAAAACGGTCGTAGCAGAATATCCGGTCTATGTCTTGGCAAAGCGACAAAATTTCATGGTTCCTCTTTTCGGCGAGGAGATGAATTTCCGCTTTTGGAAAGGCGTTTTTAATCTGCAATATGGCAGGAATAAGCAGTACCGCATCGCCGATGCCGCCGGGACGGATAATCAAAATGCGTGTTGGTTTTTCGTCGGATGCTTTTCGGGGGGGAAGAAGCCTGACCAGGCTGACTGTGAGGGGACCGGCCATTCTGTCCAGTTTTTTCAGTCTGTCGATTTTGCTCAATTGGGCCCTGCCGCAGAGTAGGTCTGCCGCCTATTTTGTCGTCATGGTGAAGACGCCGTCCCAGTCTGCCGGGGGCGGGTCTTTTGCGAGAGCATTGCAGCGTTCGATGTACAGCTTGGAAGCGGAATCGTTTGCTCTTAATTTAAGGACTTCGTTGAAGGTCTGGATCGCTTCATCCCACTTCATTCCCCGGTAGAAGCCAACTCCCTTTTCGAAAAGGCCGGCAAGGGTCGCATACCGATCATCGCCCCCTTTTCTTGCCATCAACTCATATATTTTTACGGGCAGGTCTTTCCCCTTCACCTTTACGACATCCAGTTCCCGGCAGGCCATGATATCCTTTACCGCCGTATAGGTGTGTTCGCTGATGATGATGTTGGTGCCGTACATCTTGTTGATCGCTTCCAGCCTGGCGCCGAGATTGACCGTATCCCCCATGACGGTGTAGTCGAACCGTCTTTCGGACCCCATGTTGCCTACGACCATGGGGCCGGTGCTGACGCCGATGCCTATGTTCATTTTAGGCAGGCCTCTCTCTTCCCACGGTTTGTGAAGTTCCCTTAATGATTGCATCATCTCTAAGGCGGTAATGCAGGCCCGGTAGGCGTGGTCGGTACGTTCGGCGGGCGCGCCGTAGATGGCCATGATGGCGTCGCCCATATACTTGTCGAGAACGCCGTCATGATTAAAGACGATGTCCGTCATGACCGTCAGGTATTCATTGAGAAAGTGAACGAGCTCTTCCGGCTCCATCTTTTCAGAGATGGTGGTGAAACTCCGGATGTCGGAAAAAAGGACGGAAAGGTTTTTCTTCTCCCCCCCGAGCTTCAGTTTGTCAGGGTCGTTCAACACTTCCTGAACGACGGAAGAGGTCATGTAATACTGGAAGGCGTTTCTCACCTTTTTTCTTTCCTTTTCTTCCGTCATGTAGTGCCAGAGGGTGATCGACGTATATATTGTGAGCAGGGAGAAAATGGGGTAGACATAATTCAGCCAGATGCCGCCGTTAACGAAGAGATAGAAATTCCCCCCCGTGAAGGCAAGGAAAATGAGGATGACGGTGATCGCCCCCGGGAGAGGTCCGAGCTTCGGCAGGAGATAGCCGAGGAGAAGACCGACAAAAAGGATGATGGCGAGATCCACCAGGGATACCCAGTCCGGTCTGAAGAGGAAGTCTTTTTTAAGGATATTGTCGATGATGTTTGCGTGGATTTCCACCCCGGCAAAGACGCCGCTGAAAGGGGTGACCCGCATATCGTAGATTCCGATGGCCGTAGCGCCTACAAGAACAATCCTGCCTTCGAGCTTCTCCTTCGGGGTTTTTTTGGTGATAATGTCGTAGACGGAATAGTGAGGGAATGTCTTGTTCTTGCCCCGGTAGTTGATGAGTAAGCCGCCCCCTTCGTCTGTGGGGATTTGTGTGTCTCCAAGTGTAACGGAATCGACGCCGTATTCCGCTACATTGAGCGACAAGGTGGGGTTCCCGAGATAGGTCCTCGCCAGTTGCAACGCGAGTGGGGGGAAATAGGTATCCTTGTATTTCATGAGCAGCGGCGCCCACCGGACGGTGCCGTCGGGGTCGGGGAAGACGTTGAAATAACCGAAACCCTTCGCATCGGCAGAGAATCTGGGGAGGTTCGACTCGACGGAAAAGACGTTGCGCGTAAAGTTTGTCTCCTGTGCCGCTGCAGAAAGGAACTGGATGGAGGAGTAGGCCGAACGTTTGAAATAGCCTTGTCCGTCGTCGGTCTCCCCTTCCAGATGTTTCAGGTCTTCATCGCTGGTATGGAAGAAGTAGCCGAGCACCGTCCTTTCCGAGCGTTTGATGGCATCTTCAAGGATGGCGTCGTTATCCCTTGTTAGCCTTATTTCTTCAAGATAGGAGGTGAGGTTTTCGTCATTGATGTTGAGTGACGTCAGTTTCTGGTTTAGATCGTTTATGAAGGTAGAGTCCGAGGTGTGGTCCGGTTCTGCAAAGACGATATCGAAGCCGATGCTGTTTACCTCGTATTCGTCGCTCAGGGTATCGACCAACTCGGCAATCCTCTTTCTCGGCCAAGGCCAGCGACCGAATTTATCGAGGCTCTGTTCATCGATGGTGACAATAGCCACTTCGGGGCCGGGCTGGATGGCGCCTCGGGTGACGAAACGGAGGTCCAGGCTTTTCAACTCCATCGTTTCGAAGAAGCTGAACCCGAACCAGTAGCCGGACAAGGTGGCAAGGGTAATTAGAAGGCTTATCTTGAAAGGTGTGAGTTTTAAGAGTCGCGACATATTTTTAGCCCCAGTGTTTATTGGATTTTATCAAATGAGGAAGATAAGTCAACAACGGAATTTAACCGGAGTGCGGCTGGGGCAGGGAATTAACCAAAAAAACATTTGCCACGGACTTTCACGGACTAAAGAAATATGACTGAGAGAAGTTTGAAAAAATGAATCGTCGTTGTGGGGGTGTTGAAAAAGTTATTATTTATGGTTCGACAAGCTCACCACGAACGAATAAAATCTAATGAGTTCAATAAAAGTACCGTTCACCCTGAGCTTGTCGAAGGGTATTGAGGTCTTTTTCGACAGCCCCGTTGTTCAGTGTTTTTTTTGATTGACAGAAGCGTCACCTAGTCTGATAGTCTGTCACAGAAAGAAATCTGTTGAAAGAGGGCCAAAATGGCTTCAGTGTTGATTATCGGTTGCGGCTATATCGGTCTTCGGGTGGCAAAGCGGGAGATGACTGCCGGGAGAGAGGTGAGGGGGCTGGTTCGAACAGATCCTTCTGCGGCAGACCTCGAATCTCTCGGGGTCGCGCCTCTTTTATGTGACCTCGACGAACCTGCCTCTCTGGAAGCTCTTTCCGTGAAAGGTCAGATCGTCTACTATTTTGCGCCCCCCCCCTCGGCCGGTGAAACCGATCCGAGGATGGAGAATTTCCTCTCGGCGATTAGTGAAAAAGATTTGCCGGAGCGGGTTGTTCTCATCAGCACCACCGGCATTTACGGCGATTGCAAAGGGGAGTGGGTCACCGAGGAGCGCCCACCCGCGCCCGAGGCGGACCGGGCGAAACGGCGGCTCTCTGCGGAGACGAGTCTAATAACGTGGGGTGAGAAAAACAGTGTACCCGTTGTCATCCTCCGGGTGCCGGGCATTTATGGGCCGGGGCGGCTCCCGGAAAAGCGGCTTCGAGACGGCGTGCCGGTTCTAAACGAAGCGGAATCCCCCTTCAGCAACCGGATTCATGCCGACGACCTGGCGCGCGTCTGCCTTGCGGCGGGGCGGGCCGATGCGCCCGTGGGGATATTCAACGTGAGCGACGGCCACCCCACGTCGATGACCGACTATTTCTTCCGTGTTGCCGACCTTCTCGGCATCCCCCGTCCCCCCACCGTTTCAATGGAAGAGGCGCAGCGTCTCTTTGGGCCGGGGATGCTTTCCTACCTCGCCGAGTCGAAGAAGATCGACAACCGCCGCATGCGGGAGGTTCTCGACGTGGAGCCTGATTATCCCGATCTTGAAAGTGGGCTGAAGGCGTGTTTGGAGGAATGAGGGCTGGGGGAAAGGAAGAATAACCTCTTGTTGGTTCAGGTTTGCACCCTGAAACAAACATTTAGAATCAGATTGTAAATCTGATTCAACAGTTAGTCGGAGTGTAGACCCACCTCCCCCCCCCCCCCCACCGGGGGCGGGGGGGCGAGGGGTTTTTAACCCACCAGTTTTACCCCCCCAGGTTTTGT
>CBDVDA010000145.1:0-8504 GCA_965372635.1 uncultured bacterium
TCTCCTACAGAGGACTTTCACCCCATTAGTTCATGCCCATGTCGGGCGTACACCAGCTGCTCAACCAGACCGCGAACACGCGGTCTTATTTTAAGTCAACATCTTGCGCGGCTGGTTAGCGAAAACGTTATACCACAAAGGACATAGAGGATGAGCCAAAGAATTGCCGACAGCTTAGAGGTATTAGATCTTATCCAGCAATTAGCGCAGCAGAATCCGAATAGAACCGCTAGTTCTTGGAGACTAGGAGCAATTGCCCATGTTGCTTCTCGTGGTGTTGAAAAGAGTACTGTTTTTGCACACCTTGTTGGAAAAAACACAGCATACACGTTGAGTGCAAACGAAATTGATCGCCTCATCACAGCTTGGATCGTGGAAGGTTCGACAGATTTGGAAAATTGGATACTCCAATCTTGTGATCAACATGAAGAAAAAAGAGTCTCTCAATTTTTCTTCAATGAACAATCAACGCCTTTTGCAGCTGATATTAATGAACCGGAATCAACAGAAAAACATCTTGTAACAACTTATCGAGTTCTAAGAGATACTGCCCTGGCGCGGCGAATCAAAGCAGATAATGATTACAAATGCCAAATCTGTGATGAGCAGATTTTACTCGGCAAAGATAATCCTTATGCCGAAGCTCATCACATCAAGCCGTTAGGAGGTTCACATGGCGGTCCAGATCACCCTGGTAATATTGTTTGCGTGTGTCCAAATTGCCATGTAAAACTAGACTATGGTGCTATCGCAATAGATCAAAAGACATTTAAAAATGTGCTTCCTGAAAATAGGGGGACACTTCCCGTATTAAGCATTGACAACACCCTTTTGTTTTATTATTCTTGAACCATGCCAAGGATCGCAAGAGTCTGTGCAGTCGACTATCCCCACCATATTACTCAAAGGGGCAATAATAGAGCAGACGTCTTCTTCGATGATGAAGACAGGCGCTTCTACCTTGATACCCTGAAGCATTACAGCAAAAAATGGAACGTTGATATTTGGGCCTATTGTTTGATGACGAACCATATCCATCTGCTCGCCGTACCCCGTACATATGGATCTCTGGCCAAAGGGGTTGGCAGGACAAATCTTGTCTATACTCAATACATTAATCACAAGTACGGTAGAGGCGGTAGGTTGTGGCAAAACCGTTTTTTCTCCACTGTTGTTGATGAACAGGCCTATCTTTGGGCTGTGGCAAGGTATGTCGAGCGAAATCCGGTTCGTGCCGGACTGGCAAGGACGGCTGCGAATTATAAATGGTCCAGTTGTTCGGCACACGTTTCCGGCGAAGATGATGATTTGCTGTCTGGCGGAAGCTGGCTTGACGAAGAAGCTATTGAGACCTACAAAGCTTTTTTGGGAAGAGAAGATGAAGAGACGGAGAGAGTAATTCGAAAGGCGACATCTGCGGGGCGTCCATTGGGTGGACTTGATTTTATCGAAAAAATAGGCAATGTGCTTAGGCGTGATCTTTTGCCTAAAAAGCCAGGGCGCAAGAGGAAGATAAAGTGAAATAATACGGGAAGTGTCCCCCGATTATCCCTCAAGAGGGACTGGCCGACCAGCGTTTTCAATTTTTGTACGTTTAGTTTTTCACAGCTTGAATTCTGGGTAGAGTAGAGGGCAGGTCACTACTACCTTAGGCTTGGCTTAACTGTTTCCGCACCTGCTCTATACGGAATATGGTCCCCTGCCCTCAAAACACTTGATCTATCGCTTCTATCCAAGTAGATTACTCTTAACAAGATTCGAACCTTTTCTGGCCAGCCACTGGAAAGAGGATATCGCGGCAATCCTTAAAGATGCGGGAAAGCCTTACGGCAAGAGAGTGGAAATCGTATTCCAAAAATCGATATTTTCCGGATTCTATGGGGTGACAGAGTTCAAAGTGGTAGTTGCCGATTGAATAACGGTCATCGAAATTTTCATATACTTTCTCATTCTCAAAGGAGTTAATCAGGTAAAATGAGTACTATCGTACAAATAGGAACCCCTCCCTGGACCCGGGAGGAGATTATCGCAAGCGTCGATGAATTCTCTGCGCTTTATGAAAAGCGGCCCATAAAAAACAACCGCTACGGGATGAAAACGCCCCACATGTTTGCCGTCTGGTTTATGGCACGGAAGCTGGCGCCGGACCTGGTAGTTGAGAGTGGAATATGGAAAGGGCAAAGCACGTGGCTGCTCGAAGAGGCATGCCCCGATGCAAAGCTCATCTCTATCGATTTGAATCTTTCGGAACGGGAATACGTCTCTAAAACGGCCGAATATTCAGACAAGGACTTCTTCGAACAGGACTGGTCTTCCATCACGGATCGTTCACTGGTCTTTTTCGATGACCATCAAAACGCCTACACACGTTTGCAGCAATGCAAGTGGTTCGGCTTTAAAAATATCATTTTCGAAGACAACTACCCCATCACCCAGGGCGATTGCTACAGCCTGAAAAAGGCATTCGCCAACGCCGGGTTCGAACCTGCACATTCCCAACCTGATCAGAAAGGGAATAGTCCTTTAAAGCGATTATTGGGGAAACTGGCGGGCATCGATCCCATTGCGCTTACACCCCAGTACTCGAAGGTCAAGATTGAACCGAACTCTGTCGATGCAGATTTTTTAAAGAAAAACCTGGCTCTCTATTACGAATTTCCACCCCTTTTCAAAGCCGGTACAACGCGGTGGGGTGACAGTTGGAACGACGCCACCTATCCCACACCCGCCCCCTTGCTGGAAGACGTGACAAAACCGGTCCATAAACTCTTCCTCGATGAGGCGATTTTCTATACATGGATATGCTATGCAAGGCTCAAGTTATGAGGAAGAGAATCAATCCCCTCTGCCGACAATGAGCAACGGTTCCTAACGATAATTGTACAGTGCGACAATTCCCAAACTTGCCTTTCAAAAAAAACACGCTATACTTGATTCAGAACATTTTTGAATCCAATCACGTCAAAATTAATCTATAACACTAAATTTATTTAAAAGGAGATTTACCATGAATATTTTTGTTTGCGGAGTCTGCGGGCATGTGGAATTCGGGTCGGCGCCGGACAGTTGCCCCGTCTGTCACGTACCGAAGGAGAATTTCAAGCAGAATGACAATGTCTTTACAGAGGCGATGGAGAAAAGCAAGGAGGGGGCTGTAAAGCATATCCCGGTAATCACGGTAAAAAAAGAATGCAAGATGGTCCCTGAAAATCTCTGCATCGATGTGCTTGTCAGGGTCGGTGAGACGCTCCACCCCATGGAGGAGAGCCACTTTATCCAGTTTATCGACTGCTACGTGGACGACACCTATGTAGGGAGGGCAAGCCTTTCACCGGGCGCCAACCCGGCCGTTATCTTCCACATCAAGGATGGTGGCAAAAAGATCCGCGTCGTCGAATTCTGCAACCTCCACGGGCACTGGCAGGCGGAAGCGGATATTTAGCCTTAAAAGGGCTTCCTTTCCTCCCTTTAAAACGCAGCCGAGTGTAGCCGTTGACTGAGGAAGAAGGTCACAAGCTGTCTGAGCGAAGCGAGTTCTTGTGCCCGCCGAAAGCAACGGTGGAAGGAGGGAAACCGAAGGCCAAGTTTAGTAACTTAGAAATAATCTTCTGCTCTTTTTTTGCAGAAGATCATTTCGTGAAGGCACTTATCCGGTTTATCCGGGCTTGGGCGGACTTTCTTTTGCTTACTTTTCTTTGTCCGTCAAAGAAAAGTAAGACCCCGCAGGGAAAAGCCTTTTAACTCCGACCCCGCCCACGACGGTTTCAATTTAAGGCTACCTCTAAAAATTAACATTTTGTCATTCCGCGAGTCCGAACAAAGCGACAAAGTGTCCTTGGGGTAAAAGCGGGAATCCAGTTAAATCAGACCCCTGGATACCGGATCAAGTCCGGCATGACAGATTAATAGAGATTCCCTTAATTTAAAACAGGATTAAAGAAGATTGGCGGCCAGTTCGGCCAGCTTGGACCGCTCGCCTTTCAGAAGCGTCACGTGGCCTGCAATCGCCTCGTTTTTAAAGCGTTCCACAACATAGGTAAGGCCGTTGCTCGACGAATCGATGTAGGGGTTGTCGATCTGGTAGGGGTCGCCCGTAATAATGACCTTCGTGTTGTCGCCCGCGCGGGTGATGATTGTTTTGATCTCATGCGGCGTCAGGTTCTGCGCCTCATCAACGATTAGATACTGGTTCGGAATGCTCCGTCCCCGGATGTAGGTAAGCGGTTCGATCTCCAGCACCCCCTCCCCCATCAGTTCCGTATAACGGCGATACCGCCCGTCCTTCCTTTCCTTCTCTTTATCCTTCTTCGTCCCCGCCTGCTCGAAAATCAGCTCCAGGTTGTCGAAAATCGGCTGCATCCAGGGGGTCAGTTTTTCCTTAATATCGCCCGGGAGATAGCCGATATCCTTACCGAGAGGAAAGATGGGGCGAGATATCAGGAGACGGCTGTAAATTTCCTCATCAATCGTTTTGTGCAAACCTGCTGCGAGGGCAATCAAAGTCTTTCCCGTCCCCGCCTTGCCCGCAAGGGAGACGAGTTTGATGTCGTCGTCCATGAGAAGATCGAGGGCGAAACGCTGTTCTGCATTCCGGGGGTAGATGGACCACACGGCATCGTGGACGAGATGCAAGGGGACGAGACATTCCTCTTGCTGGTTGAACCGGGCGAGCGCCGTATGCTTTTCGTCACTCTCGTCAACGAGGATCAACCCCTCGTTCGGGAAGAGCGGCCTATTTTCCAACTCTTTGCAAAGCTTACCTTCCGAATAAAAACGGTCGATCTCCTCGCGCGAGACCTTCAGTTTCGCCACCCCTTCATAGAGTTCGCTTATCTCGACCCGGTCCGTTTCGTAATCTCTCGCAGCGACGCCGAGAACGTCCGCCTTGATGCGCAAATTGGTGTCCTTCGTAATGAGGATCACCGGTTCGCTGCCCTTTTCTTTCAACTCCATCGCCACGGAGAGAATATGGTTGTCCGCTTTGTTGCGAAGCAGTTCCGGCGGCAGGTGGTTCATCTTCCCCTTGGGGATAAAAACACGGATCGTTCCACCGTTTTTTATCGGAATCCCTTCAAAGAGAGGCCCCTCGGACCGTAAAGTATCGAGGATACGCGAAACCTGGCGGGCATTACGGCCAATCTCGTTTAAGTCTTTTTTGAAACGGTCCAATTCTTCGATGGCAACGATGGGGATGATAACGTCGTTATCCCCGAAGGCGTAGAGAGACCCTACATCATGAAGGAGCACGTTGGTGTCGAGAACGTAGTATTTTTTCAAGAGTTGAGGCCGCTCACTTGTATTCGGGATCGAACTCGGGGATCGGTGCGCCGTCCTTCCAGTAGGGGGAGATTGCGCGGAGTTTTTCGATGACGGGAGAGAAATTTTCAATAACGTAGTCCACCTCTTCCATCGTATTGTAACGGCTGAGAGAAAAGCGGATCGAACCGTGGGCCGCCGTGAAGGGAACGCCCATCGCCCTCAGGACGTGGGACGGTTCCAGCGAACCGGAGGTACAGGCCGAACCGGACGAGGCGGCAATACCGAGTTCATTCATAAGGAGCAGTATCCCCTCCCCTTCGACGAATTCGAAGCTGATGTTTGTCGTATTTGGGAGACGATTTTCGGGGTCGCCGTTAATTATCGCCCTCGGAACCCGTTCGAGAAGCTCCTTCTCAAGTTTGTCGCGCATGGCCCGGACGGTACTGTTTTCTTCCGCCAGATGCTTTTCGGCAATTTCAACAGCCTTGCCGAATGCGATGATGGAGGCGACGTTTTCCGTCCCTGCCCGGCGGTTTCTTTCTTGATGCCCCCCGCGAAGAAAAGGCCTGAATTTCGTCCCTCTCCGCACGTAGAAGGCGCCAACGCCCTTTGGGGCGTGAAGCTTGTGGCCCGAAAGGGAGATCATATCAATGGCGCTTTCCTTCAAATTGATCGGAATTTTGCCGACCGCCTGAACGGCGTCGGTATGAAAAAGAACGCCCTGCTCCTTCGCCATGCGGGCCATCTCTTCCACAGGAAAGATGGTGCCCGTCTCGTTATTGGCCGTCATAACGGTTACGATGGCCGTATTTTCATTCAGGAACTTGGCATATTCATCGAGGTCGAGCCGCCCCTTGCCGTCAACCTTCAGTTGAACGACGGCTATCCCCTGCTTTTCGAGATAGGGGGCAAGGGAGAGGATGGCGGGGTGCTCCACGCGGGTAGTGATAATCTCTTTCCGGTCGGGGTACGCCTGGAGGGCCGAAAAGATGGCCATGGAATTGCTCTCCGTTCCGCAGCTTGTAAAAATGACTTCCGTCAGGTGCTCAGCGCCGATAACGGCGGCAACCCGTTCGCGCGCCTCGGTCACCTTTTTCCCCACCTGCCCGCCGAAGGTATGCATGCTGGAGGGATTGCCGTACAATTCCGTCAGATAGGGCTTCATCTCCTCGAAGGCCTCCTCGGCGACACGGGTGGTCGCGTTATTATCCATGTATATTACTGGCCGGTCCAAATGATCCTCCCTCAATCTCTATTAGAGTGAATTAATTTAAGGATTTAATCATTCTGGAGTCTCACCACGATGTCTGGGTAGACCATCTCGCGGAGTTTTTCCTCGATCCCTTCCACCGTGTAAGCAGCGCTCACGCATGAACTGCACTGTCCTCGGAGCGCCACGAGAACCTCGTTTCCGTTGATATCGATAAGCTCGATATCGCCGCCGTCCTGGGCGAGCATGGGCCGGATTTCCTTGTCGATGGTTTCCGTAACGAGGGCGATCTTCTGGAGGTTGGTCATGGCCGGTTTGCTCACAGGCGTCTCTTCCTTCACATGAACTTCCTGCCCCTTCGCCCTCCAGACCCGCTCGATGATATCCTCGATGGCCGGGTGGCATGTCTCGCAGCCTCCGCCCGCCTTGGTGTAGTTGGTCACCTCTTCCACCGTTTTCAGGTCGTTCTCGGCCACCGTTTTCTCGATGAGCCGTTCGTGGATGCCGAAGCACTGACAGATAAGAGGCCCTTCCTCCTCCTCGATAATCTTGAGGTCGATACCGCGATAATCGGCAATGGCTGCCTCGAGCGCCTCCTGCCCCATGACGGAGCAGTGCATCTTCTCCTTCGGCAGTCCGCCGAGGAAGTCGGCCAGTTCCTGGTTGGTGATCTTTTCCGCATCTGCAATGGTCTTCCCGATGATCATCTCTGTCAGCGCCGAAGAAGAGGCGATGGCGCTGCCGCAACCGAAAGTCTGAAACTTGGCGTCCAGAATCTTCTCCGTCCCCTCCTCCACCTTGAGCATCAATTTAAGGGCATCACCACAGGTAATAGAGCCCACGTCGCCAACAGCGTTAGCATCCTCGATAACACCAACATTCTTTGGATGCAAAAAATATTCTTTAACTTTATCCGTATAATCCCACATAGTTTCCTCCGAATTTCTGTCCGGCTATTTTAATGGTTAGCGGCCTGAATTGCAAGCACTATCGCGTGTTTAGATGGAAACATGACAAAAAGGTTCATAAATATCTACTTTAAAATAAAGGGGAGTTTCAGGGGTAATTTAATTGTGCCTGAATATATTAACCCGGCAATTAAATAGAGGGGCGTTACAGTGATCATAACCCCTCCCAACCTCCCCTTATCTTAAGAGGAGGGGCCTAGATTGTTGTGGTCAAGTTCCCCCTCTTAGAGTAAGAGGGGGTTGGGGGGAGTTAGAATAATAAGTCTCCCCATTTGGGAACCTATTTAATAGTGCAAAAGGTGACAATGCAGCTAACAGGAATTCAAAATCTTGTCCCCCATTGAAAAAGCTGGTAGATTAGGAACCATGTCAAAAGAAAGAAAACTCTACGCAGGAAAGGTGATCGACCTCAACGCTGAAGTGGCGAAGCTGCCGGATGGAAGAGAGGTGGAATTAGAGATTGTCCGCCATCCCGGCGGGGCTTGCGCCCTTCCCATCTTCGAAAACGGCGACGTGCTGATGATACGGCAGTTCCGCCACGCGGCGGGCGGCATCATCTGGGAAATCCCGACAGGACGGATTGACGACAGTGAAGAACCGGAGATCTGCGCACGCCGTGAATTGCTCGAAGAGGGAGGCGTCACGGCGGGGCGGATGGAAAAGATTTGCGAATTCTACACGACCCCCGGCTTTTGCACCGAGAAGCTCCACATCTACATGGCAACCGACCTTCAACCCGGCAAGCAGGCGCTCGAAAATGACGAATGCCTCGAAATCGTCCGCCTCCCCTACCCCGAGGCCCTTCAGATGGTTCACAAGGGCGAGATCAACGATTCAAAAACGATGATCGCCCTTCTGCTTGCCGAGAATAAGATTTCCAGCCCCTGAACCTATGCAAAGTAGTGATTACACCGACACTAAACGATTTTAAAAACCAAGAAAACTGAGGATTCCTTGAAGAAAGTAATGGACAACAAGGCTGTAGAATTCTCTTTATGATAATAAAATGTAGATTACAGAGCCTCATGCGAAAGTATTTTAGGTTTTTGGATTGTGGCAAAATAGCT
>CBDVDA010000146.1:0-8502 GCA_965372635.1 uncultured bacterium
ACCCAACGCTCAACCAGACCACTAAACACGGTGTTGAATCGAACGTGAACGCCTTTAAATAACGTCTTAACTAACTTGAGGGCTCTTGCCTTTGCCCCGTGGCAGGTTAGCTTCATCGTTACACCTCACGTTCAATCAGTAATCGATAATTTTAGCACTTCAATATTTTGAGGACTTGTAGGTGAACTAAACAATCAAAGGCTCTTTTTCACTGTGCTATATTTGTGCTAGAAATTATCCAAAAGGGCGGAATTTATAGAAATGACCGCACTTGATGGAATGACTTTAATGCCTTGAATTATAAGGAATTACGGGAAACCAAGCCCAGAATCAGAGTCTACTAAAAATGTCCTTATCGTGCTCATAACCCGAAGGTCACAGGTTCAAATCCTGTCCCCGCTACCAATAAAATCAAGGGTTTGCAGCTAATGCGAGCCCTTTTTTATTTCCTTTTAAGTCCCTTCATTACAGGCGAGCAGCACGGCAAACTGAAGGCGCTTCCCGGCATTGCCGGGACCATTTGCGGGTGAAGCTGCGATGGAGAGGGCGCTTTTGTGGGCGATCTCCTTAACGGTGAGCCTGCTTTTGCAGGCGGCAACCTTTTCGTTGTCCCGGAAGCCGTTATCGAGGAGCGATGCCACATACCCCTTGAATTCCCCCGCCTCGATGGCAGCGTCGAATGAGAGGGCCATCTTGCTGCTGTCCCTGTCTGCGAGGATGATGTAGGCGGCCGCCAGCCTGTGCATCTCTTCTGTCGTATAGGAACTGGTAGCGTTTGCGGCGAAGGTGGTTGCTGCCATAAAGAGCCATGTGCTAATAAATGCGGTGACCATCTTTTTCATCTGTTTACTCCTTAATTGTTGGTTAAAGACCCCCGGATTGCTCCCGTCTCAAACACGGGATAAACTTTCAAGCCGGGAATGACAAGCAAAAGGGCGTCATTAAATCATTTATTTTAGGCTCTTGCAAAACTCTTTGTCATCCCCGAAATGTTCAATCGGGGATATGGTTTTCTGCAACAAAACACCATATTCCCGCTTAAAGACTGTGGGAATGACAACCTTTTGTACTTTTGCAAGACCCACAGTTGTAACCTATTATACAGCGTCGAAGACGTTTTTTTCAATCCCCTCTATCCGCCTTGCGAAAAGGCTCCCATATTGGTATTCTTTGTTGGCGCTTTTTATATTAAATAGGCATCCAAATGGGGAGACTTATTGTTCTGACTCCTCCTGCTCTAAGAGGGGGGACTCAGGCCCTCTTAAGATAAGGGGAGGTTGGGAGGGGTTATGATACACTATAGTTGCACAGGCGCAATAAAAGGGCGCAGCCCTGCCGACAGGAAACTTGCTTCGTGGAAAAATCAGAACTGAAGAAAACCTCCCTGACTTCTGCTTATTTCACCCTGACCGCGCTCTTCCTCTTTGCCCTCTTTATCCGTTTTCTCCCTTTCAATTCTGTTTTTCATGGCGGGAAGGTTTACTTCTACGACGGGGACTGCTACGTCCATATAAGAAAGATACTCCTCCATCTCCGAAATTTCCCCTCATTTGTCACCTTCGATCCCTTCGAGGGCTTTCCTGAAGGGACAGGCGCAATCTGGCCGCCGCTCCTCGATTTTCTCATGGCCGTTGCTTCGCTGATTATCGGTTTTGGAGACCCCACAACCAGAGAGGTGGAAGTAACGGCGGCGCTCATTCCTCCTCTGCTCGGCGGCGGGGCGGTGGTGGCGGCCTACTTTTTTGCGAAGGGATTTTTTAGTAAGAAAACGGCCCTCCTCTCGGCGCTCCTTCTAGCCCTTATGCCGCCCCACGTGATCGCCACCGTAGTGGGACGTCCCGACAACGAGATGACCGAGCCGCTTATGACAACGCTCCTTTTTCTCTGCTTCCTTCGCATGATAAAGGGAGATGAACGGCTCGTCACCCGAACCATTCAAACCGCCCTGGCGGCTCTTTTGACTCTTTTTTTCTGGCGGGGGGGCACCCTCTGGATCATGCTCATGGTTGCTGCCTCCCTTCTGGACATGACCGCCCTCTATCTTCGGGGTGAGGAAGGCGGAAAAGGGTGGCGCGCCTGCGGCGGCCTCTTTCTTCTGCTTGCTTTTTCACTCTCTCTCTTCTGTTATTTCGATCTCTTCGGCAACCAGTCCGGTTTCCGGTTTAACATCATCTCCTGGTTTCACGTGATCCTCTTTGCCGGAAGCGGAGCCGTCATCGTTCTTTATGGCTTTTTCCTTCGCCTTTTAATGGACAAAGGATGTGGCGCACGCCACCTCTTTATGGCGCTATTTGTTCTTGCCGTGGCTGGCGTTGCCGCTATGTTCTTTTTCTCGAACCACTTGGGCGGGAATATTGCTGAGGCGCTTGCCATCCTTGGGTTTGGGGAGACCGACCCCTGGATCGACTCCATCGCCGAGTACGGTTCACTCCGTAACGAGGGGCTTGCCGGGTTCCGGCAGCTTCCGGGCCGGTACGGCTGGACCATCTTTGCTCTCCCCTTTTTCTTCATTTTTCTCATAATCAAAGAGGCGAGGGAAGGGCTCGACAGGGGGCGTCTCTTCTTTCTCCTTCTCATGGCGTCCGCCGCTCTCCTCTCACTCCTCAGGCAGCGTTTCGATCATATATTTTCTCTCTTCGTTGCCATTACGGGGGGGCGCCTCATCACCCTCTTTTATGAACAGTTGAAAAGTGTGTTGCAGAAAGAAGGATTTGCAGCCCTTCTTTGCACACTCTTTTTGGCCCTCTTTCTGATTTATCCGCTGGCCCGCTTTTTTCCCGTCTTCGCTTCCAGCCATCCCGGTTTCAACATCGAAGGGCCTGTGGAGGATGCCATGCTCTGGTTGAAGGAAAACACGCCTACACCGGGCGACCCCTACGAGGTCAGCGCATCTCCCCCCTATGCGATCATGGCGCGCTGGGACTATGCGGGGTGGATCGAGTATCCGGCAGAACGTCCTGTTGTGGCCACTCTCTATGGTTTCGAGACCTTCGGCCTCAAGGAGTCTGCCGCCTTTCATCTCGCCGAAAGCGAGGCGGAGGCGCGCGGTATTCTTGACCGCGTCGGCGCGCGGTACCTGCTTATAACAAAGACCATCGGGGCGCTCCATACCTTTGCCGGAATCCTTGGGCGGGACGGGGAGGGGTATACGCGTCTCGTCGATCTGCCGGGAGGGAAGGGGCAGATATACCAGCCCGGCCCGAAGTATTACGGCCTCGTCGCCACGCGGCTCCTCATGGCCGATGGCCGGGATATGAAAGTCGGCCCCGTCAGATTCGGGGGACTCGATCACTTCCGGCTTGTTTACGAATCGAAAGAGCGGATGAATCTCGTCGGATTTCCAGAAGAGGTGAAACTCATCAAAATATTCGAGTACCTGCCGGGCGCGAAATTGATTGTGAAGGCGGAGCCCGGTGAAGAGGTGACCCTCTCTGGAAGGGTAAGGACCAACCGGGGCCGCACTTTTGAAATTCTGAAAAGAGGGACAGCCAACAACGATGGGGAGGTGCTTTTCATTCTCCCTTATTCGACGGAGGAGACCCTTTCGGGCTGGCAGGTGAGGGCCGGAGAGGGGCGGCATTCCCGGCTCGATGTTTCTGAAGAGGCGGTGAAAGACGGAAAAGAGATTAGGCTGGAGCTTTTTTAATCGCCTGGGTATCGCGGTCTGACGCATTGCCCGGATGGACAGTAGGGCCTTTTAAGTTTACACAAAGATTCCTTTTTTGTGGTATTATTGCTTTTCTATTTCAAGGAGTGAGAGTTATGAAAAAAGAGGACCTCTTTGTTTTACTTCTCCTTATCCTGGCCGTCAATCTAGCCGCCTGTTCCATGAAGAAGCCGGTGCTTTATCCGAACGATCACTTAAATCAGGTGGGGAAGGATGTGGCTAAGGAGGATATTGACGACTGCATGGAAATGGCGAAGGAGAGCGGTGTCGATCCCGAGCGGACCGAGAAGGTGGCGGGACGCACTGCGTCGGGCGGTGCTATCGGCGCGATTACCGGTCTGGCCGTGGGCGCCGTATTGGGCGACTCAGGGAAGAACGCCCTGGCGGGCGCCGTGGGCGGCGGTACGGGGGGGTGCTTAAGCGGCATTTTCGAGTCGTCTGATCCCGATCCGCTCTTCAAGCGCTTCGTGGAACGCTGTCTCCAGGAAAAGGGCTATTCGCCTGTCGGCTGGCGGTAAGTTTCTCGCACTATAGTTAAGAAAGGATTGTACGTCCAGAGGGTTCGGGGCGTTGTGAAAAAGGTATGGAAGAAGTTGAATACCGGGAGGAGTGGCATGACAAGGTAGACGCGCCGCTTATCTTCAATGCCATCGAGTTTTCCGTGAGCGCCCATCGGGGGCAGTTTCGTAAGGGGCTCAAGGTCCCTTACGTCTATCATCCCATGGATGTGGGCCGGATTTTGATGGATCTCGGCTGCCCCGTCGAAGTGACGGAACCGGAGGAGATAAAGACCTGGGAGGATCGCAAAAACCACACCATCGAGCACTTGAAGACGGTTTCCGAAGAGGCGCTCTTCGTCATTATGGCCGATAAATTTGATAATATCCGCTCTATCCGGCTCGATATGGAAAAGATGGGAACCTTGCTATGGGAAAGCTTCAGCCGTCCCGAAGAGATCCAGCGGTGGTATTACGAAAGTATTGCCGAGATGATGGCGTTGCGTATTAAAGAAGGGCCTCTCCACTCTCTTTTTGAGCGATACAAAAGGGAGATGGGACGCGTCTTTACCCCATCTCCCGCTAAACAGTAAGACCTTCATGTCCATCCATTATCTCAGAAGGGAGCCCGCGTGAGCAATAAGGCCCCGCTTTTTGAATTTCACATCTCCCGGAAGGCGAGGGACGATTACCGTTTCGACGAGACCCTCTTTTCCCTTCGCGGCGATACTCTCTTCGAGAGCTTTCGGGGGGCGCATCGTCTGGCCGGTAGAATCAACGGTAAGAGACACCTCACCGGCAGGCCGGGGCCGCCTCTCCAGGCGAGCCATCTCTACGCCGCAGGACTTCTCGATGAAATCATCCATTACGTCATCGGTCGATTCAAGACGGAAAAGTGCCCCCTCCTTTTTGAAAAACTCCAGACTGCTCTTAACAACTCCTTTGGGGATGACACGGACAAGGTGCTCCTTGAATTTGCCCGGTTCTTTCCCTCTACGCCTGTTTACAGGGAGGCGATCACTCCACAGGAATACCTGGACGGTAAATCGGAAGGAGTGCCGAACCGGCATATCGTAATAGAAGAGTTGATTCTCCTCTGGCTCGGCAACCTGAACCCCGCCTATTCGCCCCTCCATGAACTGATCGACGACTCTGATCTGGAGAGAGAGACAAAATACCGCGACCTGATGGATTCGGTCACAGAATTTTTCAAGGCTATGCCCCCCTTCGGTTCCGGTGGACAGACGCTTATCGACATGCTCCGTGCTCCCGCTATCCACTCCCCCCACTCACTGGAAGGGCAACTGAAATTCATCAGGGAGAGGTGGGGAGGGCTTCTCGGCGGCCTCCTTACGCGCTTGCTTAAAGGCATAGATTTTATTCATGAAGAGGAGAAAATCCGCTTCGACGGGCCGGGAGAGAGCCATGTTCCCGACTTTAGAGACGCCGGCTATGAGACGGAACCGGAGCGTTTCAGCGCCGATCTCGACTGGATGCCGAATGTGGTGCTTATGGCGAAGTGCACCTACGTCTGGCTCGACCAGCTAAGCAAGAAATTTGGGCGGGACATTCATAAACTCGATCATATTCCCGATGAGGAACTGGACCGCCTTGCCGCCTGTGGCGTTACCGGGCTCTGGCTTATCGGCCTCTGGGAGCGGAGCCGCGCCTCGAAGAAGATCAAGCGCTGGTACGGAAACCCAGAGGCAGAGGCATCGGCCTACTCCCTCTTCGATTACGACATCGCCGCCGACCTCGGTGGTGAGGCGGCCTACGAAGACCTGAAAGAGAGGGCCTGGCTAAGAGGTATACGACTCGCCAGCGACATGGTTCCCAACCATATGGGAATCGATTCCCGCTGGGTTGTGGAGCACCCCCACTGGTTTGTCCAGAGCGAGCACTCACCCTTTCCGTCCTACTCCTTTACGGGCGGCGATCTCTCCCAAGACGGCAGGGTGGAACTCTTTATCGAAGACGGCTACTGGCACAAGTCGGATGCGGCGGTTGTCTTCAAAAGGGTAGACAGGGAGACGGGAGAGGTGCGTTACCTCTACCACGGCAACGACGGCACGCAGATGCCCTGGAACGACACGGCGCAGCTAAACTTCCTTCTCGAAGAGGTTAGGGAGGCGGTCATACAGACCATCCTTCATGTGGCGAGGAAATTCCCCATTATCCGTTTCGACGCCGCCATGACGCTGGCAAAAAAGCACTACCAGCGTCTCTGGTTTCCCGAACCCGGTTCGGGCGGCGATATCCCGTCGCGGGCGGAATATGCCATGACGAAGGAAGAGTTCAATCAAGTATTCCCCGAGGAATTCTGGCGAGAGGTGGTGGACCGGGTGCAGAGAGATGTGCCGGACACGCTGCTTCTTGCCGAGGCCTTCTGGATGATGGAGGGCTATTTTGTCAGGACTCTCGGAATGCACCGCGTTTACAACAGCGCCTTCATGAATATGCTGAAGATGGAGGATAATGCAAAATACCGCGAGTATATCCGTAAAGTGCTCGAATTCAATCCCCAGATACTGAAACGCTACGTTAACTTCATGAATAACCCCGACGAGGATACAGCCATCGCCCAGTTCGGCAAGAACGACAAGTACTTCGGCGTCTTCGTTCTCATGTGCACCCTGCCGGGGCTTCCCATGATCGGCCATGGACAGATAGAAGGGTTTTCTGAAAAGTACGGGATGGAGTATAGGCGCGCCTACTGGGACGAGCAGCCCGATGAATGGCTCGTGGATCGGCATGAGCGTGAGATATTTCCCCTCCTCAAAAAACGCTACCTCTTCAGCGACGTGGAACACTTCCTCCTCTACGATTTCTACACAGGGGCGGGACATGTGGACGAGAATGTCTTCGCCTACTCAAACCGCTCCGGCGATGAGCATGCGCTCGTTGTTTATCACAATAAATTTGCCGACACGTTGGGATGGATAAAAGAATCTGCCGCCTATCATGATGGGAAAGCTCTTGTGAGCAGGAACATTTCTGACGGACTCGGGCTTTCCGGCGACGGCGGCGCCTATGCCCTTTTTCGTGACCACATGGCCGGTCTTGAATATATTCGTTCCAGCAGTGATATCGCTCAAAACGGTCTTTTCGTCTCTCTCGGCGCTTTCAAGTGTCATGTTTTTCTAGATTTTAGGGAGGTGCTCCATTCGTCGGAAGAGCCTTACTGTGATTTGGCAGCCGCCCTCGATGGGGCGGGTGTTCCTTCCATCGGGGAGGCACTGGCCGAATTTGTCCTGAGGCCGGTCATGGAACCCTTTTCCGAGGCCCTGAACGCCGGGAGCCTCAAGTATCTCGCCGGAGGTTGCGCAAAGGGAAAAATCGACCCGGATGTTTTAAAGACCTTCCGGGAGAAGCTGGGTTATGTTTCCGACGGTATCGCCTATCATGAAGAGAGCAAAGGGTTGACAACGGTACAAATGGATAGAGCGATTTTGGCCTTTGAGACTCTCCTTAAACTGCCCTGCATGGGAAAGGGGGCGTGGGGGAAAAGGGTGAAAGGGCTCCTCCCTGTGACTGTTGATGATAGCCTTTCAGGTTGGCGGGTGGCGATCATCTGGCTCTTCCTTAGCCATGCCCTGGCCGGTGAAAAGGGGGGCAGAGCGGTGCGGACGGTCCTTTTCGATGAATGGAGGTTGAACAAAATAGTGCGGGAAAGCTTCGAAGGACTCGGTGCCGAGCCAGGCCGGATAGAGGCCGAACTCGCCCTTATCAAGGTACTCCTCCTCTTCGTACGTGAGGAGAGTGAAATTACCCCGGAAGAGGTCGGTCGGTGGCTTGGCAGCGAGGATGCGAAGACTTTTCTCGGTGTCAACCGCCACGAGGGTATCCTCTGGTTTAACAAGGAAGGGTTCGAAGAATTGATAACCTGGCTCTTTATCGCCACTCTGCTGAATGAGCCTGAAAGGGGCAAGCTTCCCCCTGTTTCTCTAATTACAAAACGTTATGCTGTGGTTGACGATTTGCTCGATCTTGCCGAAGAGTCAGGTTGTCAACTGGAACTTCTCATGAAAAATCTCACCCCTGAAAAGACCAAAAAGTCCATCTCCTGATTCATCCCTTTTTTTATTCTTTCTCGTTCATCATCGCTGGAAAAGGGGTTGATCCCCCAAAAAAATGCAAAAAGAGCAATATCTGTCGCAAAAAGAGCAATATATGCCGCGAAATTGTTTTTTTTTTGTGATATAAGTATGTCTCTTCCATGATAATGCATCGCCGACAGAATAAATTCAGGTTGGACGGATGATGAAAAAGGAACATATTATATTTGGTTCATGTCCCAAAAACTTTATAAAAAATAAAGGCTAAAAAAAGAGGACATCT
>CBDVDA010000147.1:0-8229 GCA_965372635.1 uncultured bacterium
GCGGTCACAAAAACTCGCTTCGCTCAGACAGTTTGTGACCTTCATCCTCATGCAACAGCTTCACTCGGCTGCGTTTTAAAGGGGATGAAAGTCAAGCCCTTTTGGGTCAAAATATTTCATTCTGGAAGTATATTATTGCTCCCCTTTTTAAATGCCTGGATATACTCCCTCCCTTTCAAGGGGAGGGTGGGGATGGGTCTGTCCGGCAATGTGATCCACCCTCACCCCGACCCTCTCCCTGAGGGCGAGGGGGAACCCCGCCTCTTTGCCCGGTTCGTCGGATCCGCCTTCAGCGGGTCATCGGGCCAGTAATGTTTCGGATAACGGCCCTTCAGGTCTTTTTTTACATCGAAATAGGTCTTCTGCCAGAAACTAGCCAGGTCTTCCGTTACCTGGATCGGTCTGTTGGCGGGTGAGAGAAGATGGAGGCTGAGTCTTACTTTGCCGCCTGCAATGGTCGGCGTCTCCTGAAGACCGAACATCTCTTGCAGGCGCACGGCGAGTACAGGGATTTGAGCACTCTCATAATCGATGGGGATTCGTGAGCCGCTTGGCACTGTGATGTGTGTGGGCGCAAGTTTTTCAAGGGTCTGCTGATCATCGTAACTGAGCATTGCTTTCAGGGCCGCCTTGAGATCGAGGCGGGCAAGATGGGTGAGCCGGGTCATGTCGTTCAGCCAGGGTGCGAGCCAGTCTTCGATACTTTTTAAGAGGGCTTCGTTGGAGAGATCGGGGAAGTCGGGTTTCAACTGATGCAAAAAACCAGCGCGTCTTTGAAGGCTTCTCGTCTTTTTATTCCAGGGGAGGGATTCTATCCCCGCCTGCCCGACCCCCTCCAGCATAGCCGAAAGAATCTTGTCTGTGTCAGGTTTGGAAATTGGCTTGTCATCGATAAGAATAGAGCCGAGACGCCGCGCCTTTTTTGCTAAAACGGAGAGGTGGGCGCTGTTCCATTTAACCGTCTCCTCTTCAATAATCGAATGGGCAAACTGTTCCTCTATCTCCTCAAGGGTGAGCGGTGCCGCAAGGAAGATGCGGGCCTCCTTTGCCTCGCCGTCCAGGTTAGCGGCAACGAGATAGTCCTCTCTGGCGAGTGGCTCATGTTCGACAATACGTACGCCCTTGCCGTTCGCCATAAGATAACGCCCCGCACTCCCTGTTCGTTTTTTTGCAATCCTATCGGGATAAGCAAAAGCGAGAAGCAGGCCTGTCTGTCCGGCATCGACCACTTTCCCTCCTACCTTTAACTTTTTCCTCAGTTGCTCGGCCACCTGACCGATACGTCGGCATGCGCCACGGTCAAGGCTCATGCCGGGGGGGGGAGAGCTTTCGCTCTTTCTCAAAAGATCGACCCTCAGCCTTAGGTCGGCATCGTTAAAACCTCGCTCACTCTTGAGCATATCCCTTTCGCTGAGGATGGCCGCCAGATCGCAGGCGAGAGGGGCGAGACCCAGTTCCACCCCCTTTAATAGCATGTGAGCCAGACGGGGATGGAGGGGGAGGGCGGCCATCTTTTTGCCATAATCTGTCACATTGCCTTTCTCATCAATCGCTTCAAGCAGCCTCAATAGCTCACCGGCATGGGAGAGAGCCGCCTTGGGCGGCAGGTCGAGCCACTTTAACCGTTCCGGGTTTTTCACACCCCAAAGGGCGAGTTCCAACGCCAGGGATGTGAGATCGGCCTCAAGTATTTCAGGAACGTTCCGCTCTTTTAGAACCTCTTCTTCCGGCCAGAGGCGGTAGCAAATCCCTTTTTCGAGCCGTCCGGCACGCCCTCTTCGCTGATCTGCCGAGGCACGCGTCACCTGCACCGTCTCCAGCCGGGACATGCCGCTTCCCGGTGAAAATTTCGAGACCCGCATGAGGCCGCTGTCGATGACGATGCGGATGCCTTCGATAGTAAGGCTCGTCTCGGCGATGGATGTGGCGAGTACGATCTTTCGCTTATCTTGAGGTGACGGGAGGATCGCCTCTTCCTGCGCTTCTTTGCTGAGGTTTCCGTAGAGGGGGCAGATCGAAATATCGTCGGTCAGTCCCGACCCTTTGAGTTCAGACTCGACACGCCGAATCTCGCCCGCCCCCGGCAGGAATACGAGCATATCGCCCGTTTCTCCCTTGAGAACTTGCCTGATGGTGGCGAGCACCTTGAGGATGATGGTGTAGGCATCCTTTACAAAACCTCTTCGCCTCGCAGGCGGATCAAATCGGGTCTCCACGGGAAAACTCCTCCCCTCACTGGTGATGAGCGGCGCATCTCCCAAAAGCGAGGCGACCGCCTCCCCGTCGAGCGTGGCCGACATGACGAGGATTTTCAAATCTTCTCTCAGTACGCTCCGGCTTTCCAGCGCCAGCGCCAGCCCGAGATCGGCATGGATACTCCGTTCATGAAACTCATCGAAGATGATGAGCCCCACCCCTTCCAGCGATGGGTCGCTCTGAAGAAAACGGGTAAGAATCCCCTCGGTCACCACCTCGATTCGCGTTTTTGACCCCACCTTGCTGTCCATCCGGGTCCGGTAGCCAATGGTTTCTCCCGCTTTCTCTCCCATCATATCGGCCATCCGCATCGCCGCCGCCCGCGCCGCCAGCCGCCGAGGTTCGAGCATGATGATCTTCCTCCCTTGAATCCACGGTTCGTCTAGTAAAGCCAGTGGGACAAGTGTCGTCTTTCCCGCACCGGGAGGGGCTTGCAGGACAGCACACGGGTGCTCACTTAAAACTTTTTGTATTTCGGGAATAACGGGTGATATGGGCAGATCAAATTTTTTCGGAATCATGAGCACTAAGATAGCAGAAGAGGGGGATTAATGAAAAAGGAATCAGATGAAAATCCTTCGATGAACTCAGGATGATTGGTTTGAATCTATGGGAAGTAGAATCTTAAATTGTAAAGCGAGGTAATGCTTTTACTCTATTGCATTCCCATTAATCATTAATATAGCCGACGATATCTGAACCGTGGGCAACTCAATAAACTTGCATGAGTGTGGGTGCGGGCATATGCTGCCCCATGAAAATCTTACCGTGGCGATGCCATTTTCTAGAAATGCCCAATCCGGAGCAATAGGTTGGTTTAATGGTGCAAGCGTTATTTGCTCTTTAAAATTGCCGCCGGGCAGGTTGAAAACCGCAACGGGTGTTAAGAGAGAGAAAATACCGGGCTCAAAACTTTCAGCCATATAGATATGAAATTCAACAGATGAATCAATCTCCTCTCCAGTATCGGTGAGTAAGGTCCGCCCGGGCGAAGCTAAACCTTCAATGCGGACAGATACGTTCGATATGGAATTGTACTGTGTCCCCAGCTCTACAGGCACATTAAAGGCCGATGGCGACATCGCGGTATGCGATCCCTTGAGTTTTTGAACCGCGAATTCGTTGTCGTTCAAAGTGGCTCCCGTTATACTGTTCCCGTTGTCACAACTATAGAGCAGAACGGCGGCGCAGACAAAAACAAAGGCAACGGTTCGCTTGATTAAATAAGACATTCTATAGAACATGGAGCCTCCCTATTGGGTTATTCACTTTTGCACTTTATTTACAAAGAAAGGTCAAGCGTGTTTACCGTGCTTGAAATATTATTTAGCACTGCCCCTTGGACAGCGTCGTTATCCACGGCATAAACACTATCGTCAATAAAGACGCCACGCTTCCAGTTCCACAGATACGGGTCTTCTGAAGTTTCCATCCTGCCGAGAAATTCAAAGCCTGTCTCTTTAGTCACGTGGTAGACATATGACCCCGAAAATGTGTGGGTTCCATGAACCCAGGGATTAACGGGACCGCTTAAATGCTCTTTCAAGTAGACCGGGATAGCGAGTAATCCTCTTTCGGCCCAGAACGTAAATGCCTTATGGTTTTTAAGTGCCTCGGAGTCCGTTCCTCGGTCTCCTATTAATTCCTTATGCAGAAGCGTTGGGTTTGCAAAGTCCGTTACGTCGAATACGGTGAGCTGTAGTCCCTGATATAACGCTGTTCCGTAAGATGTGTCAACATCCTTGCCTATAGTAATCAGGTGGTTTTCCCCAAAGGGATGAATATAGTCCGAGTACCCGGGGACTTTCAACTCTCCTGCAATTTTGGGAGAGACAGGGTCGGAGAGGTCCAGAGTAAAGAGGGGGTCTATATTGACGAATGTGACGAGGTACCCCCTGTCTCCGGCAAAGCGCGCGGCGTAGATTCTTTCTCCCGGTGCAATGTCTCTAAGGCTTCCCATCGTTTCCAGCTGCCCCCTCTCTTCACCAAGGCAATAAACATGGTTTTTTGATGTTCCATTCCACGTTTCACCCGTCGTCGTTGCAACCCTCAAGACGCCTTTATATTCTCCCAGAGAAAACTGGTTAATAATTCTTCCTTCTACTAAACCAACGCCGGTTGCTGCCGCCTTTTCTCCCGTAATGTCGAACTTATGGAGGGCCGTGACGATGCGGGAACTGTTCCACATCGTTGCTGCGAGATAGATCGATGCTGTTGAGGCGTAGACGGTGTAGGCGTCAGCCACGATTCCTGTTGTTTTTCGCGCATGTCCCGGAGTGTCCATGTCTATGGTCGTTATTGTTGCAATGCTTCCGCCACCGGGATGGAGAGGCCGGTAGAAGTCTTCAGTGTTGACCAGCCTGCCGCTCCCCGTCACTTGTCCGTCGCCGTCAAGCTCTTCGTACGTGGGGAGTAGATCGTCCAGTGCCATTGGTTCAACTGCTGCTTTATTGGCGGCTGCCAATTCATCGCATTTATGAGTCGTGTCATTGCACCAGAGATTCAGGGGGGGCAGGTTGGGAAGGAACTGCTGTATTACGTGGAGCCGTCCACCTGTCAGCCTGGAAGAGACAAGCTTTCCCTGCAAAATTATTTCGTGTGCGTGAAAGGGGGCCGCAGGGTCGCTTACATCCAGAACAAGAACGCCTGTGCTTACGATGACGGGGATTCTATAGTTCATCCCTATAAGAGAGGGTGTGGGGACGCCCATGTGGACCCAACTTGTGCCGTCTTGTCCTGTGGGAATATAGAGGACGACAAGCTTGTTGCCGTAAAGGTATAAGGAATCCACCTTGCCGTTTATAGCGGTAGTGCTCAGCCGAGTCATGTTGTCGTGCGGGTGGGCGCTGACGATTTCAACGCTGCTCTCACGCGCGATATAGATATGAGCGCCGTCGTTCTTTACTTTGTCGGACTCATCTACCCCGGCCTCCTGCACGTTTGTCTGTGAGGATGAAGAGGATGCTGACATTCCTGGGGAAGAGGGTGTATTACCTCCTGAGACGACAGGACCTACGTCATAAAAATAGGCCTGTTCCGGCAGAACAGTTCCGGCGAATTCTTTCTTCAGGTATGCCTCCAGTTCTTCGGAACTTTCGAAGGTGGCAACGCCTACCGGTATTGCCGGGTTACCCACGTCTGTGCCTCCATCTGCCACTTCCTGACCACCGCACCCTGAAAAGGTTGCGACGCTTAAGAGGAAAAGAAATAAAAGGATAGTCCTTCTCTTAAAGCCGGGAATTAAATTAATCATTTGAATCCTCCTTTGATATTGGGTCCGATAAGGGGAATGCCTGAAAGTTAACCTGTATAGCCTGGTTTCCCTCTCCGCTTCTTAGCGCCATCTCCAGAAGTTCTTTTCTGAAAGATGCGATCTTTTGCTTGATTTGAGGCATCATCTCTTCCTTAACGTTTAAAGTGAGGGCTGTTATGTCCCTTTTTTCAGATGGATATTGCTCTATCGCTTCCGCCGCCAGACCGATCATTTCCCGATGAAAGTTTGCGATAGTGAGAGAATTGACTTCCGGGGCTGTGCCGACTATCTTGCTGCTCTGTTCCCATTTGCCATTTTCATCCTTTTTTAAAAGACCGAGTTTGACAAGAAGCTTGAGCGCCTTTTTCGCCTGAGAGGAAGTTATCTGCGGTTTTAATGCCTTTGCTATACGCTCTGGACTGAAGTCGCAGCTTCCCAAAATTGCAACCTCTCTGACGACAGGGTAATACCATTTGCTGAAGTATTCGTAGCTCTCCTTTTCAAGCTTTTGGCATGAAGCGAAGCCCCTTATGGCAGTCATTTTTTTATAATAATGGTTCTTCTCTTCATGGGTTGCGGCCTGGTTCATGAGAACGAGATATTCAAAAAACTCGCTCTCCTGTTTTTTCATGCTGAAGCCCTTTGCGACCTTGGCAATACCCTCATTAGAGAGGTTTCTCTGTCCCTCCGTTACCAGCTTAAGAAAGTTAGGCGATGAAAACCCTGCCTTCCCTGAAAAATACCTGTAGGAGAAATTGCTGTTCTTCTCCTTCCTGAAGTCAAACAAATCTTTCAGAAAGACACGATAGTCGAGATAGTTGTATATTTGCGGTTGCTTCATGTTGTCATTCGTTATGGTTCTTCTAAATGATTTATGAATGAATCCTAACAGAGCGCCCCGTTCACTTCAACTTGAATATAGACTTAAAATGAAAAAAGTGTATTCATGAGAATACATTAGGTTTTTTAGGACAGCATAAACATTCAGTAACAAAGCAGAAATAAGAATATCATCCTTTGTGATGTCAAAGTTCTTCTTCTATAGAATACAGATGAGGGCAGGGAGTTCTTTTATCCATAGGCTGATGAGAACCATAAAACCACTCTGTAAATGTGCGAAAATAACGACCTCATTATCGGCCACGCCCTGCATCACCCCCTTTAGTCAAAAGTCTTAAAGAAAGGTAAACCCTGCCAGAACGTAGTCTATGCACTTATACTTCGCTGCTTTCGGCGGGGAGGTAGAGTTTTACCCGGAGTTTTTGCTGAAAGTGTTTGCCCTCCAGGGTATTATGATGTAATGTTTCCTGTTTCTAATGAGAGGAGTTATGGAAAAAGGAACTAAATGAATTCTAACGCCTCGAAGGAACAGACCGACTGGACACTGATTTTTATTTGTTGGCTCATTGCCGTTGTGGCAATGTTGGGCAGTCTTTTCTTTAGTAGTGTGATGGGGCTGCAGCCGTGCCTTTTATGCTGGTATCAGCGAATCTTTATCTACCCGCTGGTCGTTCTTTTTCTTGTGGGAATGTTCCCCTTGGACAGGTCGGTGGTTCGCTATACCTTGCCTCTCGCAGTCATCGGCTGGGGATTTGCAATCTACCACTACCTTGTTTACTCCGGCTATATACCTGAAAACCTACAGCCCTGTAGTGAAGACGTCCCCTGTAGCGAGATTAACCTGGAACTCATGGGTTTTATTACCATCCCCATGCTTTCTATTCTTTCATATAGTGCCATTATTGTATTACTATTAATTTTCCGTAGGAGAAGGACAACCCGATGAATAAAAAATATCTGGTGGCGGCTGCAGGCGTCATACTGGTGGCACTCTTTGCCGCCGCGGCAGTCGTCTACAATAAGCAGAAGGCAGATAAAATAACAGCCGAAACAAAGAAGCATGCTTCTAATCTTGAGCGCGACTATTCGCCCACTCTCGGCAATGCTGATGCGAAGGTTACCCTTGTTGAATTCTATGATCCCGCCTGTGGGACCTGCCGTGCTTTCCACCCCTTTGTAAAAGAGTTGATGGCCCTCCATCGGGGGAAGATCAGACTGGTTCATCGCTATCTCCCACTCCATAAGGGTTCAGATTATGTCATCAAAATTCTTGAGGCGGCACGGCTTCAAAACCGCTATTGGGAAACACTTGAGGTTGCTTTTGAATCACAGCACGCATGGGCGTCTCACGACAATCCGCAGCCCGAACGGTTATGGATGCGGCTCGGCAATGTGGGGCTAAATATGGAAATGGCTCGCGCCAAGATGGAAAGCGAGGAAATTGCCGCTCGTATTCGCCAGGACATGGCTGACGCCAAACAGTTGCAGGTTGACAAAACCCCCGGTTTCTTTGTGAACGGAAAGCCATTGATTGACTTTGGCTATAAACAACTTCAGGATTTAGTAGAGTCTGAAATCAAGAAGCGCTACTAGATCTTTTATATCTAACGCCCCCTAACCCCCTCTTACTCTAAGAGGGGGAATCCAACTCCTCCTCTTAAGGTAAGGGCCTATGGCTCGGAGCCAACGGCTTATAGAGGAGGTTGGGAGGGGTTATGATTTTACCCGCGAAATACGCGAAATAATCCTTTCTTTAATTTGATCTTTAGCCATAAGATTTTCCCCGCGTAGCGGCCATAGAGCCTTAAATCATTTAGTCCGCTCTTGTCCGCTTGCCCCGTTAGAAAATATTATTCTTTTTCTAACGGGGTGAATCTGTG
>CBDVDA010000148.1:0-8046 GCA_965372635.1 uncultured bacterium
CACTTGACGGTGGAGAAGGGCGGGTTATGGTAGGTGTGTCTCTCCTTGCCCCTGCCGATACCGTGAGCGGAGACGGCGCTCTTGTTACCCTCCCTTTTAAGTTGATTGCCCAGGGTGACTCAGTCATAACGATAAGCGCCGACGATTCGAAGCTGACCGATAAAGAGGCGCCGACCCCGAATGTTCTCACTGTTAATTCCTGGGAGGGCGGGACTCTCACAGGGAATTAAAGGCTGGCTGGTAGGCGGTATTGAAGACGTTAACGGCAGGGCAGAGACTTAATTAGACATTGGAGGAGTTCTTGTGATGCGACAGATTATTGTACTTTTGGTTTTTGTGGTCTTCAGCCTTGTCTTTGTAGACGTCGCGCCAGCGCCGCCACTTCCAGGCGGAGGAGCCGCAGCCCCGGTTGGGGGCGCTGTCCCGAGCGGGATCACCATTGTCGCAATCGCTATCTACGGCTTCTTTAGGATGAGGAAGTAAGGTCCGCTTCTTGAGTTTAGAATGAGTGGGGCGAGTTGTTAGCTTGGCTAACATTCTTCCATGAATCTATTGATAGGTTTCTTTCCTTATTAATTGAAGCTTCCCCTGAAACCTGCTATACCCCTTCGTAGTCCATACCGTTTCAATCATCTTCAAATCTGCTGAAATAGTACCGATGTGCGATTGATCTGTAGCGAAATTAGCTGAATCGTCGGCACTCTCCCATATTTCGATCTTATGTGACCTCGGATCGACTATCCCTTTGATTTTAACGATTGTTTTTTTTCCGGCCCCATATCTCCCTTTCCCTTCCAGAGAGATTAAGCCCTTGCCCGCCGTTTTCTGAACATCCCAGGTAAAAACTACCTGGTGAATCTGGTTGCTGTTTTGCCACTTAAATTGTCCGATATAAGTGGCAGGTAGGTTATTGTAAAGCATTGCATCGTCGGCATGAACATTGGATGCAAGAAAAAACAAAATCATTGAAAAGAAAAGGCGCTTCATATCGTCTCCATTAGATTGAAAAAACATTTGCCACGGACTCTCACGGACTAAAAACCTGACTTTTAAAAGCAAAGGGATAAAAAGATTTGGACACAGATTCCCACGGGTAAGATATGATTTCCACTGATAAAGCTTTTGATCCAAGGTTTTAAAAATCTGTGCCATCTGTGGACAGATAAGGGGTTCAGTATCTAATCCTTTTCCAATCCAGTAAATCCTGTGTCTAAAAAGTTTTTAAGTCTTTTGCCTTTGTCCTCCCTTAGTCCGTGGCCAACAATATTTTTCTTAATTAGTTGCTTTAACTGTTAACTTCCTTTCAGGGGGTCCTCGCTAAGCGAAATCCGAGGGCATTATTTTTGTAATCCGGGTTGACGCTGAAACGAAGAGTGGTCCGGAGGTAAGCTGGTTCGAGGTAAAACCCGCCGCCTCTGAATACCTTATAGACACCTGTTGGTGGCCCCTTTGGATTCTTTTCAGGACTTTCCCCGTAATAATGTTTTCCATACCAGTCGCTCACCCATTCCCATACGTTGCCGCTCATGTCAAATATCTCCAGCCCGTTCGGCTTCTTTTGCCCCACAGGATGAGTCTTGCTCCCTGAATTCAGACCGTGCCAGGCATAGGCTCCAATCTCGGCCTTTCTGCTTGTGCCGGACCACTTCTCATTCTTGCCACCGCTTCGTGCTGCGTATTCCCACTCGGCCTCGGTGGGCAGGCGATAATTGACCCCTTTTCTTTCATTCAGTTTTTTTATGAAGACCTGAACGTCGTTCCATCTGACTTCCTCGACGGGACAGTTGTCGCACATCCTGAAATTTGAAGGATTGTTGCCTATGACTTCCTTCCACTCTCTTTGGCTGACTTCGTACCTGCCGATATAATAATCGTTCACACAGACTTCGTGAACCGGTCTTTCGTCAACCTCTCCACCTCCAAAGATATCCCCCATCTTAAAACAGCCTCCCGGTACAAATACCATATCTTCGGTGATCATTCTCTTAGATGCCTTCATGGCGTCACTCAACCATCCGGAGCTAAAGGCGAGTGTATCGATCTCCTTAAGGGGGATTTTGACCTCTTCGTCTACCATGACTTCTTTTTTGAAGCCGGGAACTCTCACCTTTTTCTCTTTCTTTGTCATGAGGTATGCTTCTTTGCATGACTTTGGCTTAAGCGCTTCATCTCTGAAGCTCTTCCCATTTTTGAGCATACCCGCCCCGCCTCTTGGAACGATGAACCTGATCTCACTCCAGGGCATTTTTGTTTCCCTTGCATCTCCCTTATAGCGGATTCCCTCTTTTCCATATCCGGTGCAGACGCCGGTAAAACCGTAAAAAGGAATTTCTTCCCTGTCTCCATTCATCATAAGCAGATGCACTTTTAAGCCATCCCGTATGTTCCCAGCATCACTCTCTCCATCGGCTGAAGAGAGGGAAGTGTTAAGGAGGGCAAACTGTAGTAGAAAGAAAGAGATTAATCGTCTCAAGTTCATGAAAAGCTGACTCCATTTTTCAGATCAGATATTATACCAACAAATCAGAAAATCACCATAAATTTATAAACTTCTCGCAGATAAAGATCGCTTGTAATCAAAGAAATATCCAGATTTGGAAGGTTGTAACGTTTTGTTGCATTCGGTCTTGACGAAGGGTGTAAAGTGGTGTAGTTTGCTCTACGATAGAAGTGACCTTTGATGGGGAAATAAAATGTCAATTGGCGAGTCAAGTGAGAGTACAACTGTTCATGAAAATGCACCTTTTTCTCAAAAGAAGAACCCCCTTCCCTTTTTTATACTTTTTTTGGTAATTCTCATACTCTCTTTTATGGCGGGTTATTATCTTCCCACCGATTTCGATACTGATTTAAGAGTTCTTACTGCGAGAGGAACCCTCCTTCTCTCGACATTTTTTAATTTGGAGACTTTTTCAGAGTCGGCAACACTCATCTCAATCGAAGGCAAGTGGCTCGATATCGTTTCAGAGTGTACGGCCTCCAATTACCTCCTCATTTTTTCTGCCGCTATTTTAGCCTGGCCTGTATCCGCCAGGAAGAAACTGTTTGGTCTTTTGGCCGGTCTCCCCCTCATCATTCTACTCAACCTGCTTCGTATCGTCTTTCTCGGCTGGGTGGGAGGAAATTATTCGCAATGGTTCGATTTTTTTCATCTCTACCTATGGGAAGGCGGGTTTGCATTGGTTGTTGTGCTCCTCTGGATAGGGTGGCTTCATCTGCCGACTGATGGATTTCAGCGCTTTATTTTCTTTAAGGGAAGGGAAACGTCGCCTTTCCGATGGTTCCCCCGTATTGCCCTACTTCTGTTCTTAATTGCCCTTATGGTGTTGTTTTCCGATGAATACCAGCGGGTGGTCGCAAGCGGGTCAGAATGGTTGATATCGTCGTTCGGATTTGATGGTATCAGTGTTCGTTCAAAAGGACTGAGGCTGATGATTGTCATATCCCATAAGCAATTTAGGGAAGTCTGGGCGGGGATATACTATCTCTTTCCCTTTATATTGCTTATGGCTCTCTTTCCGGTTTTCCCCCGGAGAGGGGATAGGTTGCCTGCTTTGAGGGGTGTCTTGGTAAGACTGGTTTCCGGTCTGCTTCTGCTGACACTCTTGCAGCTCCTCTTTGTTATGGTATATTTTCTGATTATAGCGAAGGGAGGGCAAAGCTGGCAGATGGTGTTTACCGATACGACGGCCAGGCTTGCGCCCGTCGTTGTCTGGGCGCTCATCGCCTTTCGGTGGCGAAGGCCGGTTGACGTGGAGGAACCCTAGAAAACCCGCATGGCGATCCAGCTTCCGGCGATGAAGGTGCCGAGCGTGCTGCCGAGGTTGGCGAGGGCCACGACGAGTAGTATGCGGCTCACCGGGTTCATCCAGAAACCCTTGACGGAGGTTGTTGCCCGTGGAAGATCTTCCATATCGGCTACGGTCGGTTTTTTTATTCCCGCCTGGACCAGTCCCGTCACCCATCCCGTTGCCACCATGGGGTTCAGGCTTGCAATCGGCGCAGCAATAAATGCTGTGGCTATCGCCACGGGGTGAGCGAAGGCGAGCGCCGCGCCGAGTGCCGCCAGGACGCCGTTTACGAGAACCCAGATGTAGATCGACTCGATTGACCTCTCTGCTCCCCCCTGGAACATACCGAAGACGATCATTGCAATGATGAGGATGGGGATGGCCCATTTGAGCAGTGTGGGAATTATCGATTTTGGCGGCACCTCCATGAGCGGCTCCAGCGGCATGTCCCGGTGGATATACTCCTTCATTCCCGAAACGTGGCCTGCTCCGACGATGGCCACGATCTTTTTACCCGGTGCATTCCGCACCTTCTGGGCAAGATAGATGTCCCTTTCGTCGATGAGCCGTTTTTTTACCTCCGGGAATTCTTCGGCAAAGGTCTCCATAATATGTTCGAGCTGGTCCTGGTTCTTCATCTCCTCGATCATCTTATCGTCGATCTTCTCGTCGATGAAGAGGCTCATCATAAGCTGGGCCGTCATCTTCATTTTGTGCCATAAGGTGAGATGCCCCCATACCCGCTTTAAAGTAATCTCGATATTCCGGTCGGCCAGTACCAGCTCGGCCCCAGTCTTTTCCGCCAGGTTAATCCCCTCAATCATCTCGGCGCCGGGCTGGACATCCATTTTTTCCCCCATGCGGCGATAGAAGGAAGCCATGATGAGTTGCGCCAGCAGGAAGAGGGATTTTTTCTCCCGGATTACCTTGAAGATGTTCATCTTCTTCCAGTTGTCCTGATCGACTATGGCCCGGTGTCTCGCCTCGCAGAGTTCGATGCAGATGCTGTCCGGTTCGACCGCCTCGACGACCCTCTTCACGTCTTTCACGCTTTCTTTCGAGACGTGGGCTGTGCCGATGAGATAGATCGTGCGGTTGCCGAGGGCTACCTCAGTTACGCTTTCGGGGAGCGCATTATTGGTTCCATCCATGGAAGGGGGTCCTGATCCTTATGATGAGGAATGTAAAAACGAAGTGTCTAATAATAGCATAAAACGGGCCGGGAGGGCATCTTAATTGTTTGATTAGCCATAGAAAACCCCGTCCTCTGGGCGAGAGAGTTTACAGGCTATGTCCTAAGAATTCTTCTTTTCTTTGTCGGCCAAAGAATAAGAAGCAAAAGAAAGGCCGCCCAAGCCCGGATAAACCGGATAAGTGCCTTCACGAAATAATTGTCTAAAAAATGCAGGCAATTATTTCTAAGTTACTAAATCTTGGCCGCCCGCAGAGCTTGCTCAGCAATTGCATGAGGCGGTCACAAAAACTCGCTTCGCTCAAACAGCTTGTGACCTTTTCCCTCAGCCAACGGCTTCACTCGGCTGCGTTTTAAAGGGTAGGAAAGTCAGGCTCTTTAAGGCAAAACCCGTGTCACGCCCTCCGGGCATGTATTCATTGTAACGCCGCCTATCCGGGCTGACCGTCTACCCTCGGTTTCAGGTAGATTAAACCGTAGCGGATGCTCCAGGGGATGAGGGCGGCGAGCCAGAAAAGAGTGGCAATGACATTCAGGGTGACAGGGAGAATGGCTGACGGCCATACAAATTCCGCCAGGAGCCGGAGCAGCGCCGCTAACTGAATTCCTAGAAAGCAGAACCAGCTATAGAGGTCCATTTCGAGTTCCCGTCCGGAATGGCCGAGGGTGACCCGCGTTCCCATGGCGACCACCATGCCGGTGATAAAACCGATGGCGAGCAGGTGGAAGGGGCCTCTGCCGAGGATGGATTCACCGGTCGTAAATAGCCAGAGGCTTTTCAGAGTGTAGAGCGCTATCCCGATAGCTAACCAGAGGAGCGAGATATGGAGGACGGCGAGGAGCCTCACCTTCATACTTTTTAAAAATCCCCAGAGCCATGTGTGATAACCGGCGATGACGAGGAGGAGTAAATCGGGGATGAAAAGGAACCGCTCCATCTCAAGGAGTTCCAAAGCTGCATGGCCGACAAGGCCGAGCCAGAGAAGGGGAAGACTCCACTTAGGGCGGTGCTGGGTATATCCTTCGATAACGCGGCTTGAAAAGAAGGGGAGCATGCGGTGGCAGACGATAAAGAGCAGTGGAATCAGGTAGAGCCAAAATCCGGCGATGAGGCCGAGACGGTAAAAAAAGACGTTTTCAGTGGCGATGAAAATGAGATAAAAGGCTTCTCCGGCAAGGCCGAAAGCGAGGGCGATGTTGAGGTGAAAGGGGTGCTGTTTACTCTCCCCCTCGGCAGTGTTGTAGACTTTCAGTAGCGCTAAAGAGGCGAGAGTCCATCCCAAAAGGTGGATTATAATCCCGGCAATGGCGAGGCCCTTTAGAAAAAATATGCCACTGTAAAAGAGGAGGACGCCCAGGCTCAATAAAAAAAAGGCGGGCATATAGCTTCTCCCCGGCAAGGCCTCACCGTTCATCCATTTAGGATAGGTGGTCATGAGAAAGCCGAGGGTGAAAAAGGGGAATATGCCGTAGAGCATAAGGTAGGCATGAACCCATGTGGCCGGGATGGTGAGGTGCGGTTCGGTCCAGAGTTCTGTATGCCGTCCCGTCAACTCAAAGGCCCAAAAGGCTATGGTCAGGATAAGTTGGATGGCTCCGCCGAAGAACATCATCCGGTGGGGCGCGGCTGAAAAGACGTGAAAGTGTGATTTAGGGGGTATCGTATTATTCAATGGGCCGTCATTTTTCAGTCAAGGTCTGTTAATAAACGGAAAAGAGTTCTCGCCGATTTGGGAGGCTTCGCCTCTCTTTTTTCCTTTTGCGCATTTCTCACGAGTTGGCGGAGGCGTTGCCTATCGACTTCGGGGTGGCGTTCGACGATTTCTTCGAAGGCTCTTTCCTCTCCGTCAATGAGCCGTTCCCGCCATAGTTCTATCTGCCTAAAATGCCGTGCATCGTCCCGTTTTACCTCTTCCGTGTTATCGAGTATACTGATGATCGGCTCAGCGTTTATCTCGCGCAGCATTGCGCCGATGTGATGGACCTGCCTTTTCTTCGCACCGTGCTTGCTCTTGCTAATTCTCTGGGCGGAGAGGACCGCTTCGCGGAGTTCTTCCGGCAATTCGAGCTTACCCAACTGGTCCGGTGAGAGTTCAACGAGCTTTGCGCCGTAGCTTTGTAGCCTCAGCATCTCCCGCTTCATGGCGGATTTGCTCTTTTTCTCTTCTCCCTCCTCCTCGAAGGGGAGGTCCGGCTCTTTTGTCAATCCTCTTTTTTTCATATCTCCTTAAAAAAGAAGGCCTGCCCTTCTTAAAAAGAGAGCAGGCCCCCGGTTTTTCTCCGCATTAATTTAGCCGAGAGTGGTGTTCCACTCGTCCACCCGCGATTTTGTCTGCTCCAGAAGCGCCATTGCATCCCCTTCGATGGTGATGTTGTTGATGCTGTCCCCCTGCTTGATGGTGTTTACCACGGCCATGTCTGTTTCGTCCACCACTTCGCCAAAGACGGTGTGGTTGTTGTCGAGCCAGGGCGTCGGCAGGTGGGTAATGAAGAACTGGCTTCCGTTGGTGCCGCGTCCTGAATTAGCCATGGAGAGTATTCCCGGTTTGGAGTGGCGAAGTTCGGGTACGAACTCATCCTCGAATTTATAGCCTGGACCGCCTGTTCCCGTGCCGAGAGGACACCCTCCCTGGACCATGAAGTCGTTTAGAACGCGGTGGAAGGTGAGCCCTTTGTAGTAATCCCGCTTCGCGAGGTTTACGAAATTGGTCACCGTCACCGGTGTCTGGTCGGCAAAAAGCTTCAGCCGGATGTCTCCCTTGTTTGTCGATATTACTGCAGTCAAATCACTCATTTCTTCTCCTTATCGATTTAGTATTCTTGAAAAAAAGCCATCCACGAAGGACACTAAGAAGCACGAAGAAAATGAGAGTCGTTGCACACCAGTGGTTATTTTTAAAAAAAAAGTCAAGAAAAAACATAAATTTTTAGCAACCCGACCTTTTGGGAATCTGAGCATAGAAATGAAACAATTGGGAACCTCGTTTTTCCTGTGATAAATCTTTTAGAAGTTTGTCTTGATTTCTTTAAACCATTAAAACTTTCCAGCAGATGAAATTAATT
>CBDVDA010000149.1:0-7932 GCA_965372635.1 uncultured bacterium
AGGCCAGCATTATACCATACTTACGGTAAGTTAGGGGTGTTTGGGCAACAGCCCGATAAGATTGTTATATTTGCTCGCGAGGTACTAGCTGAACTTGATCAGTCAATATATCTTATGGAGTTTTCATTGAAGCCATCTCAAGATGGCAAAGAATTATTAACGAGTTGTCGAGGTGCTATAAAAAATAAAGATGACCAACTTTTTAAAGAAAACCATATTCTTTTAGGGGTGGATAAATCAGATTTTTTAAAACATTGAAGATGTTGCATATACCTTCAGGAATACAACTGAACTTGGATTTCTATCAGCAGACATAACTGTGCATGAAAGTCCGAAAGATGGTAATTTCATGAGGGAAGGACTTCGTTGGATAAAATAGGCCCGGTGATTTTGTCGGTCGTTGCCGCAATCTTTGAAACTTTTTTGATCTGCTTCCGCAAGTTGACAGCGCCTGGCCTTTCGGCTATCTTACGTAAACGATGAAACTAATTTTTTCAGACCTCGACGGCACCCTTCTCGACCACGATAGCTATAGCTTCGATGCGGCTGCGGAGGCGCTCAACTCCGTTAGGAAAGGGGGCGTTCCGCTCGTCCTTTGCAGCAGCAAGACGAAGGCCGAAATGCTCCTCTGGCAGGAGCGACTGAAGATAAGGGAACCCTTCATTGCCGAGAATGGCAGCGGGATTTATTTTCCTCGTGGCTACCGGGACTTTCGAATCGAAGGGGCGGCAGATGCGGGGGATTACCTCGTTATCGAAGCAGGAATTGAACGGACGACGCTGAAAGAGGCATTGGCCTTTGTCCGGGAGAGACTTGAAGTGGATATTCGCGCCTTCTCCGATATGACGGTTGAAGAAGTGATGGGGCTCACCTCGCTCGACCGGGACGATGCGGCGCTGGCGATGGAGAGGCATTTTACTGAACCCTTTGTTATCGGAGACCCCGACCGGGAACACGCCGCCGAAATCGTCGCTGCTTTCGAGGAGAGGGGGCTTCGGGTCGTCAAGGGGGGGCGTTTTTATCATCTCATGGGGCAAGTGAACAAAGGGGAGGCGGTAAAAAGAGTGGTTGATATCTTCCGCAACCACTGCGGCGACGACATCCGTTCCATCGGTCTCGGCGACAGCGAAAACGACCTCTCACTGCTCTGCTCAGTCGACCGGCCTGTTCTCGTCAGAAAATGGGACGGAAGCTGGCTTGAAAGCGAAGGCACGGAAGGGTATACTAGGACGGAGGGGGCCGGCCCAACCGGGTGGAACGAGGCGGTGTCCGCTTTTCTACTAGAGAATGAACAGGCAGAGAAATGAATCAAATGAGGAATAAGGAGGGGTGACATGTCCGATTTTTTTCAAAACGGTGAGATAACTACGCTTCACAGGTTGGGCGAACCGAAGCTCGAGGGGATTGAAAAGAAGCTTAAAAAGATGGTGCGCCAGCGTCCCGTGGCACTCGTCCTCCCCGCGCTCTATACGGAACTGGAGGGGGCGGCCTTGCCGGGGATTGTGGAGGAACTTAAGAAGGTCAACTACCTCGAACAGATCGTCGTCACTCTCGGCGGCGCAGGGAAAAAAGAATTCGAAAATGCGAGACGTTTTTTCGAAGGACTTCCGGCGGAGGTGAAAATAGTCTGGAACAGCGGAGCGCAGATTGAGAGCCTCTACAAACTCCTCGAAAAGGAAGGAGTCTCCGCCGGTGGCGATGGTAAGGGACGTTCAGCCTGGATGGCCTATGGCTATGTGCTCGCCTCGGAAAAGAGCGATGTCATCGCCTTGCACGACTGTGACATCGTCACCTACAACCGGGAACTGCTGGCGCGGCTCTGCTACCCCGTAGTGAGCACCAACCTCGATTACGAATTCTGCAAGGGGTACTACAGCCGGGTGACGGACCGGATGCACGGTCGGGTGACGCGCCTCTTCGTTGCGCCTCTCGTCAGGTCGCTCATCAAGATCATCGGCCATCTCGATTTTCTCACTTACCTCGACAGCTTCCGCTACCCCCTTTCGGGTGAATTCGCCATGATCGCCGACCTGGCGAGGCGTAACCGCATACCGGGCGACTGGGGCCTCGAAATGGGCGTCCTCTCCGAGGTCTACCGGAACTGCTCGAAAAAAAGGATCTGCCAGGTCGATCTCTGCCAGACCTACGAGCATAAGCACCAGGCCCTCTCCCGCGAAAAGCCGGATGCCGGCCTCATGAAGATGAGTACGGAGATCGCCCAGACTATCTTCCGGACCATGGCGAGCATGGGGGTCGACTTCTCGGAGAGCCTCTTCCGGACCCTCCAGGCGACTTATCTGAGAACGGCCCAGGACTTTTTGGCAAAATACGATCACGACGCGGCGTTAAACGGGCTCTTCTTCGACCGTCACGCCGAGGCGATGGCCGTCGAGGCTTTTTTCGAGGCGGTCCAGACAGCGGGAGAGCGCTTTCGCGCCGACCCGATGGGAACGCCGGCCATTCCGAACTGGAGCCGGGTCATCTCGGCTATCCCCGATTTCTTCGACCAACTCCTCGATGCTGTGGAGAAGGATAACGGGGCCGCCTGAAAAGGTAAATCGATCAATCGGGAGGATCACGATTGGATTACGAGCAAAAAATAGGCGAACACTTCAGGATCATTAAAGAGTGTGTCCTCTATGATGAATCGCGAAATACGACGATCCTTATGGCCACTACGCCCGGGTCGCGGTATCCCTATTTTTATCCGCGCGATGTGGGCTGCACCACCCACCTGTTGCACACCCTTTCCACCTCTGACTTTTCCTATGCCGATGAGGCCTACGATCTTTTAAGGGGCGTCGCCGCTTTTGCCCTGAGCGTTCAGCGGGACGACGGCCACTGGGGGCAGCGGTATGACCCCGACGGGACGGACAAGTCGATCTACGTGCAGGAAGACAACATCGCTCACGGCATGATCATCCTCTCCAACTATATCCTCGCCTCTATCGGGCGTGGTGAAGAAGTTGCTAACCTGAAAGAGCTTATCGGTGCAATCAACAAGGCGGCCATGTATGCTCTGGAGAATTATTTCCGGCGCGAAATCAACCTCTTTTTTTCTACCACATCCATACATGAGTCGGCTATCGAGCAGGGCTATTCCCTCTGGGTCAATTACGCCTACCTGCGCGCCTTTAACCTGGCCGAAGTGATCCACGAGCATATCGGCAAGACCCAGATATCAAAAAAGATTCTTGAGTTTGTCCCCTATTTTGAGCGGAACATCCACAAGCTTCTCATTCATAACGACCGCTATATCCGACGCATCACCCCCAAAGGAGACTATGACTATAAGCCGGATATTACCCTCATGAGTCCCTACTATTTTGGGTTCCACGATCTCAATTCAAAGGTGCTGAGAAATACCATCGATTTTATGGCCAACCACCTCTGGGATCCCGAACTCGGCATGCTCCAGCGCTACCTCCCCTTTACGGAGGACATCCATACCCACATCCACGCCGGCAACGGCCCCTGGCTCCAGTACACGGCTATGCTGGCGCGCTACTACTACAAGGTGGATGAGATCAAACTGGCCGACAAGATTCTGGACGAGATCGACGTCTACAGGACGAAGAGTGGGTACATCCCGGAGCATCTAAGCACATTCAAGCGCTTCGACGAGTTTATGCGCCTCGAATGGCGCACCGGCTTCGATTTCGAGAAGGAGTTTTATAAGGAGATCATGGCGCCTGACGTCCCCTTCGATCATGTCCTCGAAGAATTGAACAACATGAAACGGAGCTACGACGATATCGACGCCTGGCGGCAGGCGAATCCGGAAGGAACGCATATCGTATTCGCCACGCCGCTCATGTGGTCCCATGCTGAATATGCCAAGGCGCTCTGTTCGAGGATGAAGATAGCGTCGGCGGACAGGGAAGTGGAAGAATCAACCCGCTAAAGTTTGGAGTGGATGGGCGCTTGGGGCGGAGTTTTTGTTGAATCTTTTTTATGCCCTCTTTATCTTATGGAGGAAGGTTTAAATAAACGATAAAATTGGAGGTTGTTTATGTCGCTCATGCTTTATCATTTCGAGGCCTGTCCCTACTGTGCCAAGGTGAGGGCCGCCGTGAAGGAATTAGGACTGGAACTAGAGATGCGGGACACCCGTGAAGACGAAAAATTCAGGAATGAACTGGTTGAATTGACAGGGAGGACGCAGGTCCCCTGCCTCGTTATCGACGGCAAGCCAATGCACGAGTCGGATGATATCGTGGATTGGTTGCGAAAGAATTACGGCTGATTTTTCCTCTTCTTGAAGTTAAAAAAGGCAATGCTTTCTCGCATTGCCTTTTTTTGTTTGGAGCAATGTGGTGTGGATTTTACCTGTTACCTAAATCCTGCAATCCTCTATAGCGTCAATCGGAAACGTCTGTTCATTGAAAGCGGATCAACATCATGTCAACTACCAGCCTGCTTTATCCCCGGGGTTGGTGCAATGTTTGTTAATCAGTGGCTGTAAATCCTGTTTCGATGCCAAAGCTCGGCATTAAGACGCATCTGCCCATCGACTTTTTTATCAACCTCATGTTTTTTACAGGGACAGCTTCTACAGGGAAGTTGACAGCGACATTAGCTCCCACTCCAGCCACTCCTTCTGGTGTAAAAAACGCTCCGGCAACTTGAGGGTCAGCTGTCTGCCGCCTCCAACCAGCTTGACGACAGACCCCGCATTCAGTATCAGTGCGACTACCCCCATATCACCCGGCATAGTGTTTCCTCCTTATTGTTGATGACTTGAACTTCTATTTATTGAAGGCTTAATTTATCATAAGAGGACAGTGCATACAAGGGCATCCTGTTGGTGAGAGAGCAGGAAAAAAGTTTTAGTGAGAAAAGGAGATGATATTGTGTTGCCAACTTGAAAATAGCTGAAGGATTACTTCCTGAAAGTGTGATTTTCTCAATACATCAATGATGTGATAATTACAAGTCGTAATCTTAAAAAAATGCGCAAACACGACATATATTGCTATTATGACATCGGTTGATTCCGGTTTTGGTGAGAGGATAATGGCAGGGCGTACCTTGTGAGAAGAAAGGTCTGTAAAGGGATGGGGTTGGAGGAGGGGCTCATCACTTGTCGTTCTTTAAAAGCCCTCTGGCCTCAAGGGCTTCGGTCAGGAGCTTGCGTATCATCCAGGCAAAGGTGCGGTCATCCTTGTCGGCGAGGGTTTATCAACTCTTTGCGGGATTGTCAGGCATCCTTAAAAGGGTGTCTATCGTCTGTTTGACGGCTTTGACAGTGTCTCCATCCTTTTTTCTGAATATGTTTACAAGCTTTCCTGTATATTCCCGTTCATCAGCCGTGTCTCCTTGTGCGGCGTAATCTGCCAGAGATTCTCCTGTATGGCCGGATTTTTGTTTGCCTGCAACGGAATCAAAGAGCCCTTCAAATTCACCTATTTCTTTTTCCAGATATTTTGCCAGTTCCTTCAGTAAAAGCTGCTCGTAGGTTTTGCCCAGTGCTTTTTTGATATGGGCCTGCCGGGTTTTTCCTACCGGCTTTCGTCCTTGCAGTGTATCATTCAAATCCTGCGGCGACCAGCCTAGCTTTTCCGCCAGTGCATTCTGCTTTAATCCCTCTTTTTCAAGGTACTTCTGAAGCGCAGATATGATTGAGTTTTCAAGAATGTTTTTCAATGCAATCTCCTTTTGATTAATCTACACGAAAACTGTGTAAATACAATTCCCAGTCAGTGTGAATATATTTCTTGACATACACACTTATAGTGTAGTAAATATCTATATACACTTCTGCCCCGACTATCGTGACTAATTGTCAGGCTTCGCAGACACTGAAATATAATTTATCGTGAAGATTTACAGGACGCTCTATTTAACTGCGCTTATATCGATCTTGTTCCTTGATATTTCATGTGTCGCCCATAAATCGCAGAGTTCTATCCGTGCGGGCAGTAACTATGAAAAGGTTTTTAATGCCGCTATCTCTGCATTGGGAGATATAGGATTCTCGGTTGTTTCAAGTGATATCAATTCAGGGGGGATTGTTGGAGAGAAGGCATTTGTTGATAGTGAAAGAGGTGCATTCACTCACCGATTGAATATCTCTGTTGAATCGGCTCCAATGGGCGTTAAGGTAGTGGTAACAGCCGATAATCAGCCCGTAGCTATTGAAGACAACGATGAACCTCTTAAGAGATATTTGGAAGCTTTGAAAAAGAGGGCGCCTGCTTATTTGAATGTTGTTTCACGTTAAGGACCGCAGAAGAGAATGGGTCAGTGGGTCAGTGACTGAAAGAAAGATACGGGAGAAATGATGAAATTGTATTGAGTTGGACTACCAGACTGTCGTTATGGTTTCAAGGCCCAGCAGATGACTGTCCTTTGTGATCAAGGGGAGGTCAAGCAGTTTTGCCGTGGAGACGATGATTTTGTCATGGAGTTCGGTGACTTCTCTGGCCTCAACCATCCTGTGAAGAACCTTGTATCCCAGCGGGATGACAATGTAGTTTTCGCTTTCTCTGATTTTGTCAAAAAGGTCATGAAAATCAAAGGCAACCTTCTTTTTGTCAAAGATGCTCAGGCATTCGGCAATGACAATGGAGGGAATGAATATAATACAGCCGCCTTTTTCGCATTTTTCAAATATTTTCTTGGCTTTCCGGCTTATTTGGGGGCTGTCGAGAAAATGCCAAAGGAGGGCGTGGGTATCTGCGACGAAGTTCATTCGTGGATTAAATCTTTATTCTGCCGTAGAGGGAGTTTCCGGCATCTTCAATCTCTGATTCCGTCACTTCAATGCCTTTAAGGATGCCTTTGAGAGAGATGACGCCCTTTTGGGAAGGGGCAAGATTTTTGAGGATCGCAAATTTCAGATCAAGTATCTCCTCTTCGATTGTTTCAATCTTGTGGAGAATGCCTATTGTATCATTTAAGACCGCCTGTTTCATGAGGATTTTTCCTTGTTTTAGCCAACTGTGTATTAAATTTAGCACAGGTTGAGCCTGAAGTCAAACGGCGCAAAAGGAAGAGATTATGACCGGCAGAAAGATAGATTATGGTTTGTCCTTCTTTAAAAGCTCTCTGGCTTCAAGGGCTTCGGTCAGGAGCTTGCGCACCATCCAGGCAAAGGTGCGGTCGTCCTTGTCGGCGAGAGATTGAATAATCTTCTTCATTTCGGCGGTTATACGCGACGCAACCATGTCTTCTTTCTTCATGGAATCATTGTATACATTTTGGTTGACAGCACAACGTTAACATTGTTAACATTTATGGCATGGGAGGTGAAGGGTGGTAAATAAAAAGTTCTTTTCCATCATAGCGCTGTTTTTCTTTTTGTATTCGTGCGGGACGTTGCCGGAAACCGAGCAAGACTTCAGGCATTCCGGGAATAGTTATGAAAAGGTGTTCCAGGCTGCCTTGTTATCTTTCCCAGACATCGGATTCTCGGTAGTTTCAAGTGATATCAATTCAGGGGTTATTGTTGCGGAGAAGGCATTTGTTGGTAGTGAAAGAAGTGCATTCACTCACCGATTGAATATCTTGGTTGAATCGGCCTCGATGGGAGTTAGGGTAGTGGTGACATCCGATAATCATCCCGTCGCTATTGAAGAGAACAATAAACCTCTCAAGAGATATGTTGAGGTTTTAAAAAAGAGGGCACCTGCTTATTTGAATGTTGTGCCACGTTGAGGACCACAGGATCCAAATAATGCGATGATTATAAGTCGTAATATTCAAAATATATTGCACAAACACGACATATATTGCTGAATGTGCGACACATATTGCTATTTTGGTGTTTCGTTATTGACATTTCTATTCATTACTGTTAATTGATTTAATACAATTTTTGTAACCCACCATTGATTATCAACTGTGGAGCATTAACGCCTAAGGGGGACTTATGGCTGAGTTATAATCAAAAGTGGTGTTTAAATAGTTGAAAAAAAGCGGCGTATCTGG
>CBDVDA010000150.1:0-7921 GCA_965372635.1 uncultured bacterium
TGCCGCTGCGAAAGATCTTACTGGGAGGTGAAAAATCTGGCGCCGGGCGATTATAACATAAAGGTCTCAAAAAGCGGCTATACGACACAGACGCAGCCAGGTACGATCAAGGTGAATGAATCGTCAATGGTTAAGTTCAGGCTGCTTTTACCGACTGAGGGAACCATAGAGGGGACTGTGTCCGCGCCTGGGGGGGGGGTCCAATCGGGCGCAAAGGTAGATGCCTGGAAGAACGGGGCCATAATCCGGAGCGCAGGGTCAGATGCCGACGGCAACTACAGCATGGGCCTGCCTGCCGGAACGTATTATGTGAGGGCGACTTACGGAACTTACAACTATGCGGAGGAGCCCGACGAAGTAAACGTAGCACCTGAGGGTATTACGACTGTAGCCCTGACGATGGACGTGGGAGGATATTTTACCGGCGCGGTTTACTCTTCGACGGGCGTGAACCTTACAGGTTCAAGAGTGGAAGTTTCCCAAGATGGCGTAGTCAAGGGTGTTACTACGTCATCTTCGCGCTGGAACTATGGTTGCCGCTGCGCTGTATCTTACTGGGAGGTGAAAAATCTGGCGCCGGGCGCTTATGATATAACGGTCTCAAAAAGCGGCTATACGACACAGACGAAGCAAGATACAATCACCGGGAATGCGGCGAAAGCGGTGGAGACCTTCAGAATGTAAACTCCATAAACCCGCATAAGTTAACTATATATCATGGCGCGGCAGTCGTAAACGACTGCCGCGCTTTTTTACTGGTGCGCCCGGAAGAAGGAACTATTAGCCGGACGGCAAGGGTGTCAATGCAAACATGCCCCCAAATAAAATCCCAAAGGAAAAAGTTAGCCACAGGTCACAAAGAGTAAATCCAATTTCACAAGGATCGACAGGATATACAAGATAAGAATTAAACATCCTGAACATCCTTGTTAAATATACAATTTGATCTCTATATGCCCCAAAAAACTTGACTCCCTCTTTTTCCTTGCGCTATAGTCCGTAAAGGTTTGATTATAACCGGAGGGGGAAGGATGAGAACCACTCAGTGAAGAAAACAAAAAGCCCGTCCGCAGGTTAATCCTGTTTGGCGGGCTTTTTTGTGGGAATCGACGGAATAATGGCGGCGGGGTGACAACGGGTTCTCCTGATATTATGCCTAGTGGCTGGTTGTCATGCTAAAAAATCTCACTTTACAGAATAACTACGCCAAATGTTACACGAACTTTGGAATGAAGTAGAGAAAACTTGTTAATAATGTAGTTAGTCGAACCCCAGGAGGTGAAGAAGATAGAAAAAGAAGCAATGAACAAGTCAAAAGAGAATACTACTTTAGGACATACAAGTTCGTTTCTTTCACCTGAAATGATCTACGCTGCATTCCTTTCTGTTGAACATGCCGAGTCAATAGAATTGAAAACCAAGCCGATCAGTCGCCGATCCCGTTTCATCCACCGCACGGCCGTAATTACGGCGATTACATCGTCGGTCGGTTTTCTGGAATCCTCAATCAACGAGTTCTACTTCTTGGTCTCTCAAAATAAGGGGCGAAAAATCGAACTGAGCGAAGAGAGCAAGGCAAAGATATCTGCCGTATGGTCAATAGAGAAGTTTAGGGCAACTGCAAGAATACTTGAAAAATATCAAACTGCTCTTCAACTCGTAGGCGTACCGGATTTTGAAGAGGGGGCCAAGATTTATCAGAATGCAAAACTTGTCATTGACCTTAGGAACGCCTTTGTACACTACTATCCGGAGTTGCGTACAATAAAGTTGCACGAAGAGGATGAAGGTCTACTAAGGCTCGAAAAAGCCCTCCGAGGCAAGTTCAAGAAGAATTCGTTTATTGGGAAATTCCCGGTCATCCACACAAGGCAGCCGGAAGAACGAGCTGATTATCCATTGTTTCCGGAGAACTGCTTCAGCGCAAGTTGTGCGCATTGGGCAGCAAACAGCGTACTGGAATTTGGAAAGACATTCTTTTCAAAAATCTCATGCAGACCATATTTCGATCACTTTCTTGAAATCCTGCCCGGCACAAAAACAGGGATTGAAGAAAGGGAAGATGAGGAGGGAGTCGGACCAAGTTAAGTGATTGAAATTAAAAGATAATATGTCAAAAAAAGGGCTGTTTTGGGGCCTATAATGTCTTTTTCAGGATTAAAAAGGCGCGTATAAGGAATGTGCGTGGTGACTATAACACCCATTTTAATCCCCCAAAGAGCATTATAGGGCTGAAAAACTACTGCATTTAGGGTGTAAAATTTAACGTGCACCGGCCCCGTTGGGCTGCCCAACTTACTTTCTTATAGACGGATGAACGACAATAAGAAGCTAAAGCCACTCGTTGAGATGGTTCTCATCGGCGAGATCGTGACCCAATCGAAGTTCGCCGAGAAGGCTGCTGAGCGGCTTGCCAAGACCTCAGACCTGATCGAAGTGTGGGGCTCGATTCAGTCGATTCTAGTCGCCACAGCGAACGTGTCGAAGATTCTCTGGCCAGCCAGAAAGCCGCGCATGGCGCGCGGGAAACAACTGCGGGAGCTTCTCGGTGTAGATGGCAGCAACTTGCTCTCTGATCGCTCCTTTCGAAATCACTTCGAGCACTACGACGAGCGGATCGAAGATTGGCTCGATAATAACGATACCGCCGTCTACATGGACTCGAGAATTGATCCGTTCGAACCGACCCCGTGGAGTCTGCCGTGCCTATACCACCGCAGCTACAACCCGAGTAGCCAAACGTTGTCTTTCCGAAACGAATCGATTGACCTAGCGGCTGTTCTTGCTGCGCTCGCAGAGATTCGAGAGAAGTGCCGGTTCTTTGCCCTGCCTTAGAGAAGAAAAAGGGTCAAGCTTGCAGATTTGAATTTAGGGATTTAAATCGATAACGGAAAAAAATCCCAAAGGAAAGAAATTAGCCACAGGTCACAAAGAGTAAATCCATTTTCACAAGGATCGACAGGATATACAAGATGAGAATTAAACATCCTGTATATCCCTGTTAAATATACAAATTGTCGCTCATCCTCCCATAATGTTATAATACCCCAATGAATTCCCCCTTAAAATTAACCGACTGGCTGCCGATCAGCCGGGAGGAGGTGGAGAAGCGGGGATGGGATGGGCTTGACGTTATTATCGTCTCGGGTGACGCCTATGTGGACCATCCTGCCTTCGGGCATGCCGTCATTGGCCGACTCGTTGAGAAAGAGGGCTTGCGTGTCGCCATCCTGCCGCAGCCGAACTGGCGGGACGACCTGAGGGATTTCAAAAAGCTCGGTGCGCCGAGACTCTTCTTCGGAGTCACGTCCGGCTGCATGGATTCCATGGTGAACCACTATACGGCGGGCAAACGGCTCCGCTCCGACGACGCCTATACGCCGGGCGGCGTCTCCAATTTCAGGCCCGATTACGCCGTTACCGTCTATACCCGCATACTGAAAGAGCTTTATCCCGAAACTCCCGTTATCATCGGCGGCATGGAGGCCTCCATGCGGCGGTTCACCCACTACGACTACTGGTCCGATTCGCTCAAGCCCTCCATCCTGGCCGAAAGCGGGGCCGATCTGCTCGTCTACGGCATGGGGGAACAGCCGCTTCGGGAGATTCTCTCCTTACTAAAAAAAGGGGTCCCCTTCGGTTCTCTTAAAACGATCCCGCAGACGGCCCTGTTGCTGGCAGGAGATGCGCCTCTCCCGAAGAGAAAGGGCTGGAAGCCCCTCGAACTCGCTTCGCACGAGGCGTGTATGGCGGATAAAAAGCGGTTTGCCGCCACATTCAAGGTGATCGAGACGGAGTCGAATAGGGTTCACGCCACCCGGCTTGTACAGGAGACAGGGGAGGGGAGGGTGATCGTAAATCCCCCCTTCCCGGTGATGAAGGAGGCCGAGATCGATGCCTCCTTCGATCTCCCCTTCACGCGCCTTCCCCATCCGAGGTATAAAAAACGGGGGGCCATCCCCGCCTACGAGATGATCCGCCACTCCATCACGCTGCACCGCGGCTGCTTCGGTGGGTGCAGCTTCTGCGCTATCTCAGCCCATCAGGGGAAATTCGTGACGAGCCGCTCCAGGGCGTCCATCTTGAAAGAGGTGGAGGCTGTCACCCAAATGCCAGACTTTACAGGGACCATAAGCGATCTCGGCGGACCCTCGGCCAACATGTACCGCATGAAGGGTGAAGACCAGCCGGTCTGCGATGCCTGCGCCCGCCCTTCCTGCATCTATCCCGATATCTGCTTCAACCTGGAGACGAGCCACAAGCCGCTAACCGACATCTACCGCACCGTTTCGTCACACCCGTCGGTGAAAAAAGCCTTCGTCACGAGCGGCCTCAGGTATGACCTTTTCCTCCGCCAGGGGAAGAAGTACGCGAACAAGGGGTACGATGAATACCTGAAAGAATTGGTTGAAAACCATGTCTCGGGAAGGCTTAAAGTCGCACCTGAACACACGGCTCCCAATATCCTGAAATTAATGAGAAAACCGACTTTCGAGGTTTTTAAAAAATTGAAGGAGCGGTTCGACAAGATCAGCAAAAAGAAGGGGCTGAAACAGCAGATCGTCCCTTACTTTATCTCCAGCCATCCCGGATGCGAACTTAAGGATATGGCGGGCCTCGCGGCAGAGACGAAGGAACTCGGCTTCAAGCTCGAACAGGTGCAGGACTTCACCCCCACGCCGATGACCCTCGCCACGGTGATCTACTATTCGGGTTATAACCCCTACGGTATGAAACCACTCTATTCGGCAAAGGGAAAGGAAGAGAGGCGCGATCAAAACCGCCTCTTTTTCTGGTATAAGAAGGAGAACAGGCAATGGATAAAAGCTACCCTGGCACGTATAGGCGCTTCTCCGTTGGGGGAAAAGCTGCTAAAGTGAAATAAATAGTGCGGAGATGAAATTGGACTATATCGAATGATGTGTGGCGCAATGCCTGAGGTTATTGCGCCCTATCGTGCTGTCCCTTAATTCATGCTGTTAAAAGTCCTCAACCACTTTCTTCCTCTGAAAGTGCCAAAACGTTTGTTCTTAAATTTATAGTTGACAAGTCCCTCCGGATTGCCTTAACCTGTAACAAGGATAAATTTATCCTAATTACAAGCGCGATTTTTTCTTACCTGACAACTGAGGGACGGAACAGTTATGGAAGTGACGTTTTATGATGCTAGTCATCAGTCTTTTTCTGATCTCAGAGATTCCATCCACGAAAAAAAATGTCCCCGTTGTCATTCTAAAAACTCACCACTCAATGCCTTTCTCATCATAACGGTAAAAAGTTTTCTTCTGTTTACTTTCAACAAGAAAGAAATTGTCATTGGTTGTCCAAAGTGCATAATTTCTACTGCGAGGAAAGCAAACATCAAGTCACTCCTCTACGGTTGGTGGGGCTTCCCGTTGGGACCGTTAAGTACCATATTTGCCCTCATGCATAATTGGATTGTCTTCGAACCTTCCTATTTTAATGACAAGCATGAAGAACTCATAGATTACATACTGGAAAAAGGCGAAAACTAACAATCAATTAATTTATTAAGCAATCTGCCAGTATCTATAACTCTGAAGATCAGTCTAAGGGGAGTTGGATAATGCGGGATTTTGTTTTTGTCATCTTGGCGGCAGGTGTTTTGTGCGCCATTGCTGCATATCTTATACTCTATATTTGAGTAAACAGTCGGTAATCATCAATTCATCTATTGATTTCTCTCAGTAATCGTTAATCCTTAGCCTAATAAATTTTGAGCATTAGTAGATAAAGCTGAAAAAAAGTTGACTGAAGTTGCGCAGCCAACACAATAAGTAAAGTAGGGCGCAATAACCGCAGGGTATTGCGCCACAATTTAAATCTTACCCCTTCCAAAAAAACTAATAAATCTGGTACTATAGTAAACCAAGATTTGAGTATACACTTTTAAAGTAATCGTTATGAGCGAAAAAAAGATACTCGTATTCAGCAACCGCTTCCCCGAGATAGGGGCTGCCTTCAGCACGTCCTTCCTGAAGGAATTCGTAGTGCTCACCACCTCGGACATGCTCGATGCCATCCGGCTTCTCAAAAGAGAAGAGATCGGCATGGTGCTCGCCGTGGGCGATTTCAACAAAGACGAGAAGGAAACCTTCAAGTCCACCGTGGAGATGCTGAAGCCGGGCGTGAACGTCATCTTTTTCAAGCCGGGGGCCGAAAGCCAGAAAGACGTCACCTTAAGCGGGGAGGATTTTTCCCATTTTCTAAACGTCTCCCTGGAAACGGAGACATCGCTCAGCACGCGGCTCACCGATTTCAAAGACTTCTTCATGAGCTTCGCCGACCGAATGCTCCAGATCTTCGGCGCCACGAACCTCTATTTCTTCAACAAGGACCATCTCGTGGCCCGCCTCTCTCAGGAGACGGCAATTAAATTGAAACTCGGCACGGAAACGGCGGAAAACATTAAGATAGCCGCGCTCCTCAGGGACATCGGGATGCTGAGCATCCAGCAGCAGCTTCTCCAGGAGAAGAGGCAGTTTTCCTCAAATGAACTGACCTCCCTCAAGAAACACCCCCAGAATACAGTCCAGATACTGAAGCAGGTGAAGTTTCCCTGGAATGTCGATTCCATCATCCTGCAACACCACGAAAATTACGACGGCAGCGGCTACCCGACCGGCCTGAAAGGGCGGAACATCTCCGTTGGGGCGAGGATCGTTCATCTCGCCGATTCCTACGTGGCGATGACGACGGAGAGGCCGCACCGCCCGGCGCTCAGCCACGAACAGGCAAGGCTGGAGATCGTAAAGCATATGGGGACACAGTTCGATCCCGAGATCACGGAGCAGTTCCTCGCCGTCCTCGATGAAGAGATGGCGGGCGACCAGGGCCACCATACGCTTCTCATTTTCGAGGCGGAACCGAATATCTCCCGCATCATCAAGCTCGGCGCCGATATGGAGCGATTTAAAGTGGTCCATGCAACGACCACGACGGAACTGCTGGAAAACGTGAACCGCGAAGTTCCAAACCTGACGCTCATCGACGTAAGTATGCTGAACAACGAAACGCTCATCAATTTCTTCAACACCATGTACGAAATCCCCCTCTTCGAGAACTGCCCCTTTATCTTCGTCATGACCAACCCTGACTTCGACAAACATTTTTCCGGGAAAAACGTTCGCTACATCGATATGCCGATTTGTATGGACGACCTCATGCATCAGATCAATGAACTCCTCGGCGTTACGCCTCTCAAGCATACCGAGAAAGAAGCGAAGACGGCTGAAGGAGGCGAAGAGGAGGGGGGCTTGAGCGGCAGCCTGGAGGACTTCAACCTGACAGAGATCGTCCAGATACTGCAAATGGGCGTCAAAACGGCTAAGGTCGATATCAAATGCAACGGCTATCTCGGCCTGATGCACATGCATAACGGAAACATCGTCCACGCCTCCACCAACGGGAACAACGGCGAAGATGCCTTTTTCGAGATGATGCGCTGGCCCAAGGGACGTTTCCGCATCCAGCACGGCATTCATTCGGAAAAGACCAACATCAAATCAGAGACGAACTATCTCTTGCTGGAATCCGCCAGGATCCTCGACGAGCGGAGCCGGGCTCTGAACTGATTTCCTTCCACCGTCATTTGGATAGGGCACGCATTGTTTTAAAATTCTTATCTCTTCAATATAGAAACCTTTTATCACTACTGTCCGGTTAACTTTTAAACGACACTGCCTAACATCATGTATTTAAAACGGTAATTGTGTGTTCATGCTTTTTTTGATTTGAATTAACCTGCTCTTCCTGGTTTATAATCTCCACAGAAATTTTTTCAGTGGAGGAAAGAATGAATTCAGGAAAAACAGTTTTCACGCAATTACTCCAGTATTTACCACGTTATGAACTTGATATATGTATTAACCTAAAAAAAGCAGTTGGCCTTGGCTTGTCC
>CBDVDA010000151.1:0-7848 GCA_965372635.1 uncultured bacterium
TTTCTTTGGCCGTCAAAGAAAAGAAGAATTCTTACGGCAAAGCCTTTTAACTCTGACCCCGCCCAAAGGCCGGGGATTTTAAAGCTTAATTAAATATAATGAGTGAATGTGTAGAAAATGAACCCAGACAAGAGTGAGGAAAAAAGCCTCTCATCGGCATTGCCCTCGGCAGCGGGTCGGCCCGAGGTTGGGGGCATATCGACGTGCTTCGCGCTCTCAAGACTATGGGTATCGAGACCGATGTGGTCTGCGGCACTTCCATCGGTGCGCTTGTGGGCGCCGCCTATGTGGGTGGCCGCCTCGATGCCTTCGAAGAGTGGGTGAAGGCCCTCGATACGAGGGCGATCCTCAAATTCCTCGACGTCAACCTCCTCGCCCGGGGCGGCTTCGTGGAAGGTAAACGACTTTCCGATTCGCTGGGACAACAACTCGGCGAGACACGCTTCGAAGAGCTTCCAAAACCCTTCGCCGTAGTGGCAACTGATCTCACTACAGGGCGCGAAGTCTGGATAAAGGAGGGGGCTGTCATTGAAGCAATCCGGGCCTCTTTTGCGCTGCCGGGGATATTCACTCCCGTTAAATATGGCGAGGATTGACTCGTCGATGGCGGGCTCGTCAACCCCGTGCCGGTGTCGCTTTGCCGGGCGCTCGGCACCGAGGTGGTCATCGCCGTCAACGTAAACGGCGACATCGTGGGGAAGCATTTTAAAAAGGCGCCCGAAGAGCCGTCGGCAAACGCTCCTCTCCCCGGTTCTTCCATCATTGATCGCCTCTCGGCGGAGCTTAAAAACAGGGCCAATTCCATAAAGCTGAAGATGCTGGAGACGCGGGCCGGAACGCCGGGGGTCTTCGATGTTATCGCAGGGTCACTCAACATTATGCAGGACAAGATTACCCGGAGCCGGATGGTGGGCGATCCGCCGAACGTCCTGCTCCAGCCCCGCCTCGCCCATATCGGCCTCCTCTAATTTGACCGGGCGAAAGAGGCGATAGCCGAGGGAGAGGAGAGTGTGATGCGAGCTCTTTCCGAACTGAAGGCGGTGTTGCCAAAATAAAGAAACTGTGTCCGGAGGGTGCGGCCTTGCTTTGCCCTGAAAGGGTTTGCTAATCTTTTCAATACCCTTTCAATGCAGCCGAGTGATGCAGATGATCGCGGAAAAAGGGGACAAACTGTTTGAGCGAAGCGAGTTTTTGTCCCCGCCGAGATCATCTGCGTGAACGAGGGAAGCCGAAGGTCTTGCGTTGTGGGCGGCCTTTCTTTTGCATACTTTTTCTTTTACCCTCCGCGCATAAAGGCCGTCAAAGAAAAGTATGAACACTCAGGGCAAAGCCTTTAAATTCCAACCTCGCTTATAGTCAGAGTTTCAAAGATTAAATAACTGGGAGGTGCATTATGCAAAGCTGGGCTTTTCTAATTGACGCCATACTGGCAGAGGTGGTGGGAACAACCTGCATGAAACTGTCGGAGGGCTTTACCCGCCTCGTTCCGTCCGTCCTGATCTTCATCTTTTACGCCTTCTCTTTTAAGGCCCTCACATTTGCCCTCAAAAAACTCGATGTGAGCATCGCCTACGCCGTCTGGTCCGGCGTGGGGACGGCCATTGTGGCGTTCATCGGCTATTTTGTTTTCAGTGAGCCGCTCGGCGTTATCAAGATACTCAGCATTCTTCTCATTATCCTCGGCGTGGTAGGGCTGAACCTCGGCGGGGCGAAGGGGTAATCCCCTTTTTTGAGATACCGTTGTTGCTTCGGATAAAATATGATAATATACGCATTTTTAAAATACGGAAAATAGGAAGTTAAGGGGGAACCATGCATAACGCCCGTTTTTTGATTGCCGAAGATTCGTCGCTCGTCCGGCTCGTTTTAAACCGGATCATCCGGAACCGCCTGGGGGCCACCGATATATACCTCGCCTCCGACGGAACGGCGGCGCTGGAAATCCTCAATGAGCAGCAAATCGATTTCATCATTGCAGACTGGTCCATGCCGACCCTCGGCGGGAAGGAGTTCATCAAAGAAGTCCACAAAGACCCGAAGAAGAGGGCCATCCCCTTCATCATGCTCACCACCAAGCACGACCGCGTCTCGACGGATCGAGTTCTCGAACTCGGCGCAACACAGCATATCGTAAAACCCTTCGAGCCGGACGAACTGGAGGAGAAAGTGCGCAGCGCCTGGAACGTGACGAACAAGCGGAAGGAACGGCGTCACGCCTTCCTCCCCACGCACGACGCCGTCCTCACGGCAGACGACAAGCAGATTCCGGCCGACATCATCAACATCAGCCGTTCCGGCCTGCTCCTCAGGCTCCACCACAGCCCGGAGATCAACATCTTCAAGAGCTACAAGATCAAGCTCACCGTAGAGATGCCCGACACGCAGGAGTATGTCGTTATCGAGCCCCTCGTCGGGAAAGCGATCCGCCTCGATTCGGAGGAGTGCAACCGCACCGCCTCGGGCGAGGATTGCTATATTCACCGCTCCCTCGGGGGGTGCCCCAGCATAAACTCCAACCTTTGCAGCATGGCCTTTTGCCTCCTCCTCGACGAGATGGATGATTACGAGAAAAAGGCCCTCGACAAGCTCATCGACTGGCTGGCGTCACGCTGCCCAAATATTGTTAAGGACGAGTAAAAACTCCAAGCCGTTGGGCTTCACTTTGCGCCCCCCCCTATTTACAATTTTCTCCCGATGGCTCTGTTTTTGAATACATGTATTAATAGTTGCATAAGTAATGGCCGTTAATGTGGGGTCTCCAAAATATACTTGGTGTCTGCCATAAGGAAAAAGCTTTTGATCAGTGATGTTTGCTTCTGAATTGACCTGAGAATTGAGATCATGTGCTTTTTCATGTCATCCTTGTTTGAATATCGCACATTTACCCAAACGCTCCCTGGCATGAGTCCATACCTGTTCGTCAGGGTTTAATTCAGGAGAAACCCGATATTGTAGTGAGTGATGTCTTTATGCCGGAGATGAATGGTGATGAATTATGTAAAATCATGAGAAGGCAGCCCCAACTCTTAAGCATATCCCCATCATCCTATTTACTTCCCACCTCGACCATGAAAGCACTGAGGGGCAACAACTTCGGTCGGTGTGCGATGATATTCTCGTAGAGACATATAAAAGTAGCGAACTCATCGAAGCCTATCAACAGGAGAGAATATAAACGTAAGCCTGTTGAACTTGAAGTGGATTATAAAACCAGAGAAGAAACAGTCTCGGGAGAGATTGTCGATATCTGCATAGGGAGTATGTTGGTAAACATCTGACATGACCTTTCCGGTGGATGCAAAGATTTCATTTTGCGCTTACATTGATGGCAGTGAAGAATGCGAACCCGGATTGGGAAGGGTTGCATGGTTTGACAATCAACATATGGAAATTCAATTCCTGAGTATTTCTAACCATAATTGAGTTATTTTTAAATGAGGCAGCATAATCAACTAGAACCTCACATAGAGGAAGTCTTGACCTATGGCACTATTCGATAAAACGATCCTCATCGTCGAAGATGATGAATCACAAACGAACCTGCTTCGAAGTCTCTTCCTGGCGAAGAGGTTTTCGGTGGATTTTGCCAGCAACGGGATAGTGGCGCTGGAAATTCTTAAAGAGAAGATATCGCATGCCATCATCCTCGACATCATGATGCCGAAGATGGATGGATACACATTTTTAGAGAAAATAAAAGAGAATGCCCTACTGAAAAATGTCCCGGCCATCGTTCTTTCCGCCCTCCCATCCTCTGAAAACAGGAGGAAAGCCCTCTCTCTCGGCGCCTATGATTATGTGGAAAAACCATTCGCGCCATCAATGCTGACAAATAAAACAATCGAGGCGATTAAAGAAGCTGAAAACATTTAAATGTCTTTGATTGCAACCGTACGGCAATTCAAAATCTCCCACCCTCGCCCTTTTTGATTAACGGGCCTATTCAACACACGCTGTTCTATCGCAGCGCAACCTCTTTTCCAAAAATTCGTGTATACTTAATAGTACAATTATCTCCTGATTATTTATGCGAGATTGAAAGGTGAAATCCAGGCGGGTGAAAGGTCTGCATCTTTTATTCATGAATCTAACGGCAAAGAAGGTACATCTTAATTTGTATAGGTATTTGTTTTTTTCAACCTCAAAAAGGTGCACGCCATGAAGACAAGTTTGAACATAAAGATTGTGCTGTCAATGCTGCTCGTCGTGGCGATTACATTATCAGCCGGTTTTTACATTATCACCGGGAATGAAGAAAGAAGAATACTAGAGGATATGAAAGAAGAAGCCTCTATCCTGGCGGGCATAATAGCGCTTGATGTAAGCGAATCTTTTGAGGAACTGGAAAACGAGAATAACTTTCTCCAAAATATTGCAGAGCGAAGTCACAGTTTTGAAGGATTGCTCTGGGTGGAGATATTTGACAGAAACAGCGTCATCGTAGCCCATACAAACAAGAACCTTGTAGGCGGAAAATCTAGCCCGCAACACATTGAACTTATAAAGCAGGTGCTTGAAACCGGCGAAGAGATAGAACCGGAAGAGCAGGAAGAGGGAAAGATCATCAAGTTCATCCCCGCTTTCGTAGACAATGGCGAAGAGAAGAAGATAACCGGAGTGATAGAACTGGCTATTTCATCGAAGGCAGGAGTAAAAAAAGCAAGAAAACTTTCCATCCTCTATGGCGATGCGTACAGGGATATTGTCGGAAGAACATTGGGTGAACTCAGCGAGGCCGAGGACTATCTGCAAAAGCTAACGGAGAAGGTTGGAGAGTTTTCTAAGGTGTTGTGGGTGGAGATATTTGACGATGAAGCAACCATCCTGGCGCACACAGTCAAGGAACGTAGAGGTCAAAAACCGCTCCCCATACATGAGAAATATGTTAAAAAAGTGTTGAAAACCAGGAAGGCCATCAATGAGGAGGACTTTGAAAACAAGAGGTTCAACAGGTTTGTCCCCTACTTTATAGGATTTGACGAAAGGGAGAAGACGGTGGCAGGTGCAATCGAACTGGCCATGGATATGAGACCGGTCACGGCAACGCTGGATGAACTGAAGAGGAATACAACCTTCATCGCCCTGCTTCTGGCGATGGTTATTGCCGGCACATTGTTATTTTTGCTAAGAAGGATGGTCCTTAGGCCGGTGGCCGCTCTGACCAATGCCACAGCAGAGATGGCGCGAGGCAATTTAGAGAAAAAAGTAACGATTAAGAGTGGTGATGAACTGGGCCAGCTTGGAGAAGCCTTCAATGACATGGCAGAAAATTTGCGGCAATCCCGATCGGAACTTATGGATAAAAAGAAGCGCCTGCGGGAAGCGAAAGAACTAGCCGATGCGGCCAACGCCGCCAAGAGTGAATTCCTGGCAAACATGAGCCATGAGATCAGGACGCCCATGCAGGCGATCATAGGGATAGGAGACGTCCTGTCCGATACGGAACTTGACGCCGAACAGGAAGAGTTTGTCAAACTTCTGCAAAAGGCGGGGGACAACCTCCTCGATATTATCAACAATATCCTCGATATTTCCAAGATCGAGACAGGCCATATAGAGGTCGAGAAGAGGGATTTCGACCTGAGGGAAGTCCTTGAGATGGCGACTAAAATTTCTTCTTACCGCGCGAATGAGAAGGGGCTTGAACTGGCATGCGTCATCGAAAAAGGTACGCCCGACCATCTCATAGGCGACAAAGTTTATCTGCAGCAAGTGCTCATCAACCTGGTCGGCAATGCAATAAAATTTACAGAAAAGGGAAAGGTTTCGGTAAAGGTTGGACCTGAACCCGGAAACGATAAGAGAGAATCCTGTGCCCTCCTCTTTTCCGTTAGCGATACAGGTATCGGCATGTCGCCCCACATGCTGAGGGCGATCTTTGAACGGTTCAGCCAGGCCGATACGAGCAGTACGCGGATTTATGGCGGGACCGGCCTCGGCGCCACCATTTCAAAAGCGCTTGTAGAAAAAATGGGGGGCCGTATCTGGGTTGAGAGCGAGGTTGGAAAGGGGAGTACCTTTTACTTCACCGTGAGCGTAGAGGTGCAGAAGGAATCAAAGAGACCGGCTCCCGAAACGGCAGGAGAAGTGGGAGCAACCATCGATGAGCGCGCCCTCTCTATTCTCCTCGTGGAAGACATGGAAGACAATCTCATGCTTATTCAGCACTTCCTTAACAAAACACCCTACGTGGTTGATATTGCAAAAAACGGGAAGATCGGCGTCGAAAAGTTTACTAAAGGTGACTATGACCTTGTCCTCATGGACATGGAGATGCCGATCATGGACGGTTACACAGCCACGATGGAGATAAGAAAGTGGGAAAAGGATAATAAAAAAGAAGAGACGCCTATTATTGCCGTCACCGCCCATGCCTTCGAAGAGCATCATCGAAAGAGCATCGAGGCCGGTTGCACGGATCACATCAGCAAGCCGATCAAGAAGAAAAAACTCCTGGAAGTTATTTACGAATACGCCAATCTCAAGTAGCCCCGGCAGGAGGAAAACCCAAGGACAAAAACTTCAATCAATTAAGGATTGACATGCCTCTTTCGCTGTGATAGAAAGGCTCTAATATTTTTTTGAAGCAAACCTTTGCTCAGGGCAAACCTCAGGGAAACCGGGGGGCGCAAAGTCACAGGGCTAACTCCCTTAAGGGATATGCCGGTCGGGCCGCCAAAGGAGGTAGAGATACCTTTTGGCGGCTTTTTTGTTTTTACAGTAATTTATTAGGGGGAGGGAAAATGGACAAATCGAAGGTAATGGTTGTTGACGACTCTGATCTCATTCTCAACATCACGAGGGATACGTTGGAGGAGGCAGGCTTCCATGTTATTACGAGGAACTCTCCCATAGGGACGACCTCTGCCATAAAAAATGAAAAACCGGACTGCGTCTTGATCGATGTCTCCATGCCTGCCCTTTCGGGAGGCGAACTTGTCAAACTGGCGAGGAAGAACATTAAGGAAAACCTCAAAATTATTTTTCATTCCTCGAAAGAGGAAAGCGAACTGATTCAACTGGTCGATGAGTGCGGCGCCGACGGATATATCAAGAAGAGTTCAGACCAATCGAAGCTGGTAAACATGGTCAGGGCAGTCATCGACAATTAAAAACCCTAACCTTTAAGGACAAGGACTGATGAAATATTTCCTCATTGCTGAAAACAATCTAATCTTAAACAAGTATGTTCAGCGTCTTTTAAAAAATAGATATATAGATGCCGTAGTACACAGCGCCTACAATGGAGAAGAGGCGCTGGAAAAGGCGAGAATGTTCGACTATTCTGCCCTTCTCTCTGAAATCACCTTGCCCAAACTGGACGGCTTTCAATTGTATCAGCGACTGGCGGAGGAATCTCCCTCTATGGCATCGAGAATGGGCTTTGTTTCAAGCCTCGATTATGGCATTCAAGTGAAAGGCCTTCAACAGGAAGAGCTCCCCATTATTACTAAACCCTTCACGCCGGATGAACTGTACAACCTTGTAGATGGAATCCTCATCTCCGGGGCTGAAACGCCTGAAGAGAAAAGAGCAAATGACATAGAAAGAAAGCATGAAAGAAGAATAGTGAACAAGAACGGTTCACTGAAACCCTTAAATCTCGATTCAGTGAACAGGATAACGGGAAAGATAATCGATATCTCCGATGGAGGGTTCGGGTTCCAGTATGAGAACGGCATGTTCCCCTGCGGTTTTCAGGCGAAAGTGGTTTCCATGCCCTTGGACATCCTCAACAAAAAAGCCGAAATGGTTTGGGCTAACGATGATAATGGGAATGTGAAGGCCGGGTTTCAGTGGATTTGAGAGAGAAGTAACTTACTTAAAAAGGAGTTTTATTTTTTTGGG
>CBDVDA010000152.1:0-7820 GCA_965372635.1 uncultured bacterium
CTTGTAGATGACGAGCCGGGGTTGCTCTATGCCTTCGCCCGTTTACTAAGGGATGACTATGATGTAAAAAGGGCTATCCATGGAAAGCAGGCTTTGGATATCGTGAGAGGAAGCCGGATTGATTGCATTGTTCTCGACCTTGTCATGCCGGAGATGGACGGCATCGAATTTCTGAAAACGATAAGGGATGAAGGCCGCTTAGTTCCCGTCGTCATCCTGACAGGCAGGAGTTGCCTTAGGTCAGCCGAAGAATGTGCGAATCTCAATGTAAGAGGCTATCTCAATAAACCTTGCTCCATAGAAGATTTGAAAGATAAAATAGAGAAAGTGATTAGCAGGGATTGGCAAGATTACCCTGGCTGCAATATTGTTGCATCAGCATTGCCCCCCGGTTTAAAAAAAGCACTGAATTATGTCGATGCTCATTATCATTATTCGATTGGCATTAAAACTGTTTCAAAGGAATCGGGTGTTTCCGCGGGCCACCTCGGCAGGTTGTTTAGAACAAATCTCGGTGTAACCTTCACCGCTTACGTTAACCGGCTCCGAATCGACAGGGCGAAAGAGTTGCTGGAAAAGGGAGACTTCAAACTGTTTGACATCATGTGCCAGGTGGGTTACAAAACGGAACAGCATTTTTTCAGGCAGTTCAAGGAATATACGGGAACGACGCCGAGGGGCTTTAAAGAGAAACATTCTCAACCGGGTGAGATGCCCGCACCTTAAATCTCCTTCAAGGAACTTCGGAGATGAAACTTGGCAGGGTGATTGCAACATGTCCCGCTTTGTAAACGGGGATGAATGCAAGCTAGAAAAATTGTATAATACCCTACTCGGATGCTCCGCCTTGCAGGCGGGGAGCATCACTTTAAACGCTGGTTTCATGTGATGAAAAAATATTTTTTCGCATTTTTATTAATTGTTGCCCTCACGGCTGAGGTTTATGCCGCCGAGCGGGAGCTACTGCTCTTTCAGGATATTCCCGTCGTGACCATTGCGTCAAAAAAGCGTCAGGGAATTACAGATACACCGATGCCGGTGGTGGTTATTGAGGCAAAGGAGATAAGACTTTCCGGAGCAACGAATATTCCTGATCTGCTGAGAAGGGTTGCCGGTGTAGACGTTCTCTCCGTATCGGTGTCTGATCTCAACGTAAGTGTGCGGGGTTTCAATATGGAGGCATCCGGCAAGGTTCTGGTCATGATAGACGGCCGCTCCGTTTACCTCGATTTTTATGGAATTGTGCTCTGGGATGCCCTTCCCATTTCCATGGATGAAATCAGGCAGATTGAATTGATAAAGGGTCCGGGTTCGTCCATCTACGGGGGGAATGCCTTCAACGGCGTCGTCAATATAATCACCAAATCACCGGGTGAGATCGATGGGGGGATTTTTTCTCTCAGGGGAGGAGAGGACGACACCTTCGTAGGCTCAGCCCTCTACGGTAAACGTACCGGCAATTCCGGTTACAAGCTTTCCGTTAGCCGTGATGAGACGGATGAGTGGGACGCGGCCTGGAATGACGGTTCGACAAGGTATTCCACGTCGGGGAACTTTGTTGTGGAAAGGCACCTCAGCGGGCGAAGAAAGCTCAGTTTTTCCGGGAGCGTTGATGAAAGTAAGGGGGAGACGACCAATGCTCTCGATAATTTCATTCGAGAGACGAGACAGAGCCACCTCATGATGGACTATGCCTGCAAAAATGACTTCAATGTCAAACTCTTCTGGAATGGCATCAACACGACCGTTACCGGGGAGAGTGTACTCCCCTTCGGCATGGTCAATTTTCCCTCAATCTTCGACCGGGATCATTATCATATTAAAACCGATATCTACCAGTCGGAGGTGACGAAACTCTTTAAAACGGAACATGCAGGTTCTGTTCTTCTCGGCGCGAACTATAGTCTCAATAAGCTCGATTCATTCATGATCGGAGGAAGTCATGAACAGAAACTCTACAGCCTCTTTGCGGAAGATGAAATTGCTGCTACTGAAAAAATGAAAGCGACTTTCGGTGGGAGGTACGATCATCACCCGCTTATTGGCGGTAAAATTTCTCCCAGGTTAGGGGTGGTCTATTCCGTGGCGGAGGCGCATCATTTGAAGCTTTCCTATGCGACTGCTTATCATCTCCCCACCTTTGTCAATTCCTATCTGAAAGAGCCCTTGTCTGCGGGGAACAAAAATCTCGATGAAGAAAAGATCAAATCATGGAATGTTGGCTATAAAGGAAATTATTCGGACTGGTTAAACCTTGATCTTGATGGTTTCTATAATGAAGTTGAAGGATTCATTCGGTGGCCCGGTACTGCCGCTGCACCGGGTACGCCTTACTCAAACAGGGAAGATTTCGAGATTTGGGGGGGAGAGGTGGAAGCTGGCATAAGGTTTCTAGACGACTTTAAGCTTGTACTCAATTATGCATACCTCCATATGAGGTATGAGGATGGAGTGAATGAAGGGAGCTTTAGTGAGGCGCCACAGTCCAAGGTCAATCTGGGCGTCAATTATTCCGGGGATAAACTTGAGGGAAGCCTTTTCGCTCATTACGTGAGCGAGACGAGATGGCCGCGTCATCTGACCAGCAATACCCAGGCCTTTTATGATTATACCGAAACTGTTGAGAGTTACACCCTGGTCAATACCAACATAGGATTTAATTTTAATAGAAATCTTAATATTTCGTTCAACGGGACGAACATTTTTAATAAAAGGCATAAAGAGTTCCCCCTGGGCGACACTCTGGGGAGAAAGATTACTGTGAAATTGACCAACCGATTTTGATTCTCCGGCAGGTCATGAGTATACTTGATTAACTGATGGACTTAATGAGAAAACAGATAAAATACTTTTTATTTTTACTGCTCTGCTGTGCCTTTGTCCTGCACGGAGGGGCTTCTTTATCTCTTGGTGCAGGGAAGCCCCTTGTGGCCGTTTTGGTTAGCGCCTCGAATGTTCCCTACAAAGAGGCAAAGCGCGGGTTTTATGACCGAATTAAAGAGCTCGGGGTCGTATACGACTCCTCTGAAATCGTTCTGGGCGATGATGTGAGCCCCGAGGAGGCTGTTTCGACGCTGAGATCGAAAAGGCCGGTCCTCATCCATACAATAGGGACCCAGGCCGCCCGTCTGGCCAAGGATTCCTTTGAAGATATTCCTATCGTTTTTTCCATGGTGCTCAATCCCGTCGACAGCGGTCTCGTTAAAGGGATGAGGTCTTCCGGGAACAACCTGACCGGCGCCTCCATGGACATCCCTGCCGCTATCCAATTCAAGAAGATCAAGGCCGTTCTCCCGAAGACCAAAAAAATAGGGGTCATCTATAGCCCTTCGGAAACGGGACGAATGGTTGAAAAGGCCAAACGTGTCTCACCCGCATCCGGCATAGAAGTCATCGGCATCGCCGTTGATGGCCCTGCAGGCGTACCTAAGGCCTTGAAAGAGCTTGTCGGCAAGGTTGACCTTTTGTGGTCCGTTGCCGACAGCCACGTCTTTACCCGGGAAACTATCCGGGAGATTTTGTCGGTTACCCTGAAACGAAAACTCCCTTTTGTCGGTCTTTCCCCGGCATTTGTCAAGGCGGGCGCCCTCATGGCCTTCGAGATGGATCCCTTCGATATGGGACGCCAGGCGGCTAACGCGGCGAATCGCATAATGATGGGGGAGAAGGTTTCAAACATTCCCGTCGTAACGCCGCTAAAAGTGAGAATAGTTCTTAATTCCAATACGATAGACCTGATTGATGTTGAAATCCCGGCAAAGGAGATGACCTCGGTCAGGGTCATCGGTCCATAGGCCGGAATGACGATGGGAGTTGAATGAAGCGTTTCAAAGATTTTAACCTGCTGAACAAGCTGCTGATTATTAATACGGTTTTTATGGTCCTGCTTCTCGGTGTCCTGACGCTGGTTTTTGTCGATCATGAAAGAACGTCTCTTCTCGGGGAGTTGAAGGAACTCGGAAGGGTGCTCGCCCTGGAGACGTCCTATGATGCTTCACTGGCGGTGCTGACAAAGAACCGAAGCCTTATGGAAGATGAAATGGATGGTTTGATGAAGGTCCAGCCTGTCTCAAAAGGGGCCATTTATTTTAGTGACGGGACGCTTTTCGTAGGGCGTGGTTATGAAGAGGAACCTCTGGGGAAAAAGGTGAGGGGAAACCCGGAAAAAGCATTTTGGCAGACATTGACGGCGGATGGGAGGCTGCTTGAAAACTATGCGATTGTCTATTCCGAAGAGTTTGCCGGTGAAAGAGAGGAACTTGGCTTTGTCGAGGATATCCTCTCCAGCGGAGAGGGGAAAAAGCGGGTTATCGGTTATGCCAGGGTCGGCCTTTCTACGGAGGCTTTAAAGGAGAGGGTTCAGCTTTTTGCATCCAAGGTTTTTCTTTACCTGCTTACGTTGCTTCTCGTCATGAGCCTGATCCTTTTCTTCCTGCTCAGGAGGTACGTTGCACCCATTATACTCTTGTCCCAGAATGCGAGGAGAGTGGCCGAAGGGGACCTCGATGTGAGCATCCACGTTCCGTCCGGGGACGAAGTGGGCGTTCTGGCGGATGCCTTCAACTCAATGATAGAAAGCTTGAAGGTCAATATCAAGAAGATAAAGGATAGGGCTCGGGAGATTGAGGATCTGGCTGAAGGTGCAATGGACGGGATATTTCTTCTTGACGAGACCCTGGGCCTTGTCATGGTCAACAGAGAATTTGCCCGTCTTCTCCGTTATGACAGGAAAGTTATGCTCTCTATGGATGTAATGAAAATAATGGATTCCGGTATGGATAAAGAATTGATTAGGGAGGTGGAGGGAGGCCGGTCCATGATGAGAGAGATCGATATGGTCAGTAAAGGAGGCGAGATTATCCCCTTTGAGGTCAACCTGTCGCGTGTCAGACATGAAGACAAGTGGGTGGTCCTCGGTTTTGCGAGAGATTTGAGAGAGCGGAAAAAGATGGAGGAACATCTTCTTAATAACGAAAAACTCGCCGCCATGGGACGGCTGGCAGCGGACGTGGCTCACGAGGTCAATAACCCGCTCGGAATTATCAAAAATTATGTTGAAATGTTGAGACGCGAAAGGGTGCAGCTCGGTGCCGATCCGTCGGATTATGTTGATGTGATCGGTGACGAAATTAACCGGATAGCAGGGATTATCCAGGGACTCTTAACCTTCTCAAAAAAAGATCCGGAGAGCGTCGTCCTTTCTGATATAAACGACTTTGTTAGCCAGACGGTAAAGATGATGGAGCATATCCTGGCATCGAGCAATATCCGGCTTGAACTGGAAATGGATGATTCGCTTCCTCTCCTTGCCGTTTCCGCAGGCCATATAAGGCAAGTGCTGCTCAACTTAATCAATAATGCCAAGGATGCTATGTCTGAAGGAGGGATTTTAAATATAAAAACGGAAAAGAGGGGAAAGGGGGTTTTGCTGACTTTGGAGGACAGCGGCTCCGGGATTGACGAAAGCGCTTTGCCGGAGATATTCACCCCTTTTTATACGACAAAGGGAGTAAAAGGGACCGGTCTCGGCCTTTCAATATCATACGGTATTGTGAAAAGCTATGGTGGAGAGATTGGTCTTGAAAACAGGAAGGAAGGTGGTACGCGGGCAACAGTTTATTTTCCATATACTCGATTAAAAGAGGAAAAGGAGGAAGCATGAAGCCACTCGGTAAGGTTTTGGTTGTTGATGATGAAGAAAGGTTGAGAGAAAGCCTGAAAAAGATGCTTGAATCGGACGGTTTTTCCGTGGATACGGCGGAAGACGGACAGGTGGGGCTGGATCATTTGCTGGGAGGGACTTACGATGTTGCAATTGTCGATCTGATTATGCCGGTTAAAGATGGCATGTGGCTGATAAACGAGGTGAGCAGGCGGGAGCTGGGGACAGGGATGGTTGTAGCGACCGGCTACGGGACGGTTGACTTGGCCGTTAATGCCATGAAGCAAGGAGCATGGGATTTCATTCAGAAACCTGTCGACTATGAACTCCTCAAAATGGTTATCGTCAAGGCAATGGAAAAGGTGGTGCTGCAGAGAGAGAAAGAGGGCGCGGAGAAGAAAATCAGGGCGCAAAACAGGGAACTTAAAGAGGCGAACAAAAAACTGAAAAAACTGGATAAACTGAAAACGGATTTTATGTCCAAGGTTGTCCATGAACTCAGGTCTCCACTGACTGTCATCAACTGTACTCTTGAAATAATAAGAGAAGACCTGGAAGAGCAAAGGCATGAGGAGATGGGGAGACACCTCGATAACGCGATCAGCTTCTCAAAGAAAATGGCTGCAATTTTAAATGACATGCTCGATATCAATACGATCCATTCAGGCGACATAAAAATGGATATGGCCGAAGATGATCTGGCTGGGATCGTTAAATGGGTGGTGTTTGCCTCTCTTCCTCTCCTTGAAAAGGAAAAGATTACCCTCAAGACCGATATTCCCGATGTTCCCATCCCTTGCGTTTTTTCCAAACTTAGGGTCGAGCAGGTTATGACCAATCTCCTGGCGAACGCAGCCAAATTTACGCCCGAGGGCGGGGAGGTCAAGGTCGCTCTATCGGAAAATGAAGAAGGCGTGAAGATTTCTGTTTCTGACTCCGGACCGGGTATCCCGGAAGAGGATACCCATGCTGTTTTCGACGAGTTTTTCCAGGTCGATAAGAAAGACAGGCGGGGCGTTGGGCTTGGTCTTCCTATCTGTAAAAAGATTGTCGAGGCCCACGGCGGAAAGATAGGGGTAGGGAGCGTGGCGGGTGAGGGCGCCACCTTTTATTTTTCCCTGCCTAAAAGTTCATCCACCCAAGTGGGATGATATCCTGTTTCTTCTCGCTTCCTCTTTCAGAGTGAAGTATTCCAGTGCTCAGCCTTCCCGTTGTTTGACGAGTTTCTTTTTCAGGAAGGGTTTTACCATGAGGAATCCCGCCATGAACCCGCCTATGTGGGCATACCACGCGACATTTCCGCCTCCCGTTGAATTGACAACCTGTAGCATGAACCAGAGCGTGAGCAGTATGTATGCAGGCAGTTTGATGACACGTATGAAAAAGATTAAAATAATGAGTGTGTGTACTTTTGCTCTCGGATAAAGCAGCAGATAGGCTCCGAGAATTCCGGCGATGGCGCCGCTCGCTCCGACAAGGGGAATGGGGGAATTCGGATTGCTCATGATGTGGGCCATTGTGGCGATAAAGCCGCAAAGAAGGTAAAAGAGCAGGAAACGGATATGGCCCAGCGCGTCTTCGATGTTGTTGCCGAATATCCAGAGGTAGAGCATGTTGCCGCCCAAGTGCGCGAGGTTCCCGTGAAGAAAGAGGGAAGTGAAGAGGGTGAGCGGCAGAGGGACGGCGGCCGGGATATTGGTGTCGGTCATATGGGTGATCTCGTAGGGGATGGCCGCCATCTCCAGTATGAAGGTCTCCATCCCTTGATCGAGAGACATCTGGTAAATAAAAACCGAAACATTGATCGCGATTAGGCAAAGCGTAAAGAACGGCATCGACTGAGTTGGGTTTTCATCCTTGATCGGTATCATCTGGTCAGGTTCTGAATCGGCGCGGGTTTCTCTCTATCCCTTTTTCGATGGAAGTTCATTCTCTTTCCCTGGAAATGTTTAAACGGGCTAGCAGGGGTTTGTCTCTTGCTTGATTCTTGTATGTCGGCAAAAAGTCCCTCAAGAAAAGGCCCGAAAGGGCCTTCAATTAACTTGACATGACATCGGTTACATGTTAAATAATTCTATTTTTTTGTCAACTTAAATATCGGATCATGTAGCCAACAAGTAAACTGTCCGGAGTTGTAGCACGTGAATTGTCCGGTTTA
>CBDVDA010000153.1:0-7745 GCA_965372635.1 uncultured bacterium
TGATGAATTTTACGAAGGACTCGACCATATTGCCCGGAATACATTCCTCAACTCCGCCTTCGATTATGAATCGCTCCAGTCTATTGCCTCTGAAAGGATGATCACCGACTACCGGGATAAGGATGACCTCTTTATGAAGCTCAAGAGAATGGGCGTCTCCGTAATGCCGGCGGAAGGGTATAGTGAAGATGAACTCTATTACGTAAGGAACCTGACGACGCAGCAATGCAAACGAATTTCCGAGGAAACGACCTTTTACGCACTCAAGATGATGTCCTCTTGCTTCCTCTTTCTCATTGAAGAGGTAAACAACAAGATGCTTTTCCGCGATGAACTCTTCGATTATCAGGCATGAATGCCTCTGAAAGGAGACGTTGGGTGAGGAATCACCATGGGCCGGCAGCTTCTTCCGGCGTCTCCCGCAAATAGCAGAAAAAATGCAAAAAGAGCAATATCTGCCGCAAAAAGAGCAATATCTGCCGCGCTTTATGCTGTCCTCTTATGTTATACTTTGCAGCGTTATAGCACACAACCAGGCGACCTTCTGTTCGGACCCTTTTGGTTCCGATGGTTTTAAATAATACAGGGTATCTCTATTGATTCCGGGTGGCGAGATAAGTGAATTTAAAAAGTCGAAATCAAGGCGAAAAATGCAGAGAATAGCATGCTTATTTACAAATTTTTCAACGCAGAAGTCGGCTTTTTAAAACGCTTAGATGGCATCCATGAATCATTAGAGATACCCTCTAGTTGGAGAAAATAATGATATCCAGAATAGCAAGACTGGCAAGGAAAGGCTTATGGATCATCTCTTTAGCCTGTTTTTTGCTTTCCCTCTTCCTCGTCTATCAACACGTGACATTTAAAAAGATGATTTACGATTCGGCCAAGCGTGACCTGGTTCAAGTAACCCGTGAAGCGGCAAGGGAGATTAACAGGGTACTCATCGAGACGCAGAAGTCTGCTGAGACCCTGGCAGCGGGGCTTACGAGCGGAAAAACCGGGAAGAATAATATGCATGAGCGTCTGAAAAAGATGCTGGCTAAAAACCCGAATTTTTATGGCGGTACCATTACCTTTAAACCTTACGGCTACAACTCAAAAACAAAGCTCTATTCAGCCTACTATTCAAAATCTGGCAAAGGCGAGGCGCTCGAATTCCTGCAACTTGCAGATGTTTATGATTATACTGAGCCTGATTATGACTGGTATGTGGAGCCGATGGCAAAGGGGAACCGCTGGGGCGAACCCTATTGGGATGAGGCGGGCAAGACCTATATGACGACCTTTTCGGCCCTCTTCTATCTGGAAGGCCCTGAAACGCATGAGCCAATACCGAACGGGGTTGTAACGATCGACATCTCCATGGGCCGTATCAAAGATATTATAGAATCTCTGGATATCGGCCCGAGCGGATTCGGAGCGCTCACAACGCGGGAGGGCAATTATTTGTACCACCCGAATTACAATTACGTATTGAATCATAAAAACCTCAAAGACATTGCCGCAGAGAAAAAAGATAAAGACCGTATGGAGATTGCAAAGAGAATTGTGACGGGTGAAGGAGGCGTGCTCGATCATAAGAGTACCACAACGGGGCAGATGTCGTGGCTCATCTTTGAAACGGTTCCCGTCTCAGGCTGGTCGCTGCAAAACACCTTTATCATGGATGACGTGCAGGTGGATGTCGATACGCTTCGCAGGCAGATTATATTTATAGTGCTGGCATTTTTTGTGTTTTTAGCCTCCCTCGCAGCTATCCTGCTTAAGGTTCAACTCGGCAATCCTGTGAAATCATGGGTGCTTTCCATGTTTGTCTCCCTGCTCTTTATTGTTGGAATTGCTATTATCTGGAGCCTCGCTCTAACCTATAACTCGGTGGATAACGGTTCAGGGAAAAGGATGACTCACAGAAGCGCTCTGAAAGCCTTAACCAACAATTACGATAGGGTTATGCAGAAGAAACAACTGCCTCTCCCCATATATATACCGACAGGTATTTTTATCGATGCAATCAAGCCGAGCAGTGCCAATGATATAACTGTCACAGGGCGCGTCTGGCAGAAATATCCCGGCGATTTTCCTGAAGGTCTGGAAAAGAAGTTCCATATTGGACGGGCTAAAGATATCAGGATTACACAGACAGACGTTCACAGGGCCGGAGATGTTGAAGTTGTGCATTCACAATTCCAGGCAGATCTGCGCACCGAACTCGATTATTCCCGCTATCCCCTTGAAGTCGAGCATATCGGCATCCAGATTCTGCCATGGCAAACGGATGAGAATGTTGTACTCGTTCCAGACCTGGAAGGCTATAAGCTGTTGTCGCCATCCTTATTGCCCGGCCTCGATAAAGCGGTTTTTATCCCCGGATGGGAGTTGACGGATACCTATTTCATGTTAAAGAAATCATCGGTTAATACCAACTTCGGCCTGAATAAAAACTTCGATCAGGATGACTTCCCCAATCTTTATTATGAAATCGGTATGAAGCGCATTTTTGTAGACGCCTTTATTTCCAACCTGACGCCTCTCATCGTCGTCACCATTATTCTCTTTTCCGTCACCTTGCTGCCCCCCAACATCGACATCAGCCGGATTCTCGGCATATGCGTGTCCGTCTTCTTCGTTGTTGTTTTTGCTCATCTCTCCATCCGGAAAAACATATCCATCGGCGAGATTTTCTATCTCGAATATTTCTTCTTTGTCATTTATTTTACTATTCTGTTGGCGCCGATCGACGCCTTTCGAACAACTCTCAAAATTGAAAGCAGATTTTTCGAATATCAAAACGGTCTTATATACAAGGTTCTCTATTGGCCAAGCCTGCTCGGCATTTTTTTCGTCATCACCATATTGAAATTTTATTAAAAAAGAGTAAATCGGGAGAAGGCAGATGGAAATCAATGAACAAAAAAACCGACTTATGTTGACGTGGTGGGCTCTTTTTCTGGCGGGATTTTACCTGATTGTGGGCTATACGTCCTGGGAGACGATTCATCAGAATAAGCAGCAGTCTTTAGTGCGCCATGAAGCAAGGCTCGATCCGAACCGTGAAGAAAACGGCCGCACATCTGCCAATATATCTGAGCTTGAAAAAACGAGGAATGGCAACGTTAAAGAGGTCCGTACGGGGATTTACATTGACCGTATTCTGGAGCTTTCCACGAAAGATACGAGTTGGGCGGTAGATTTTTACATTTGGTTTAAATGGACCGATGAAGGACTAAAACCGGGTGAAACCTTTCAGGTGATTGAGGGAGATATTCAGTCAAAGGAAAAACTAGTCTCTATCAAAGAGGGGGAAGAATTTTATGAACTCTACCGCGTAACGGCCAAGATAACCAAGTTCTTTAATATTGTCCGTTATCCGCTGGATGATCATCTGCTGACCATCAGGATAGAAGAAAGAGATAGTGGCTGGAAAGAGTTTAAATATATCCCGGACATCGATGACTCCAATTTAAGTTCCAGGGTAAAAGTAACCGGTTATGAAATTTACGACACGAAATTGATAGAGAAGCTGCATGCCTACAAGACAGGCCGTGGAGATCCGCGTTTTTCGGAAGAAAAGGCGATATTTTCACAACTCGTTTATGGCCTCTGGATAAAGAGGCCCGACTGGGGGCTTTATTTCAAGATGTTCCAGGGGCTCTTTGCCTCGGTGGCCATCGCCTTTCTCGCCTTCTTCTATCATCCAACGTCGGGAGACCGGATCGGCCTCGGAGTGGGTGCTTTTTTTGCCGCTGTTGCCAGCAGCTATATCAGCATGACAGAACTGCCTGGCTCGGGCTTAAGAACAATGACGGACATGATTAACGGGCTCGGAACGGCAACCATTGCGTTAACTCTGCTCGGCACCATTGTTTCAATGCGTATTGCCGACAAAGGTGGTCAGGAGCCTCTTGCCCGCAAGATTGACCGCCTCTCCCTCTATGTTTTTGTGCCGGGCTATGTTCTCGTAAACGCCGTTGTCGCCCTGGCGGCGTCCATCTAGCCAGCCTAAAGAATGTTTTGACAGGATTTTGGCCCTCCCGTAGATACCCACGGGCTCACGCCCGTGGTCCTCAGCGTTATTTTCGATAGAGCTTCCGCATCAAATTTTGTCCGACCCGTACTTGAAGAGGGGAGCAAAACAGAACCCCGTTGAAGCTTTATGTTTTTGAAGGATTGTAACGCAAGGGGAAAGAGATATGAATGTGAAAATCTTTTAGCTGGATTGAGTAGACAGGAAAAACCTGCGCAGTACTTCCTGGTCAGGCTATCCTCGCAAATGTAGAGAATTGAGATAACGTAGTGGGAAGAAATGAGATAAACCGGGATTAAGTGGGATGAGATTACGTTTAAATCATCAAATCAGTGGCTAATATTCAAATATGATTTGATTTTATATTTTCGGCCCACGAATGCTATTGCGTTGTTTTCGTCTTTACCTAGTACACCTACAAAGCAACAATATTCTTATTGGAGTAATTTAAGGATTACTGGTTGAAAGTAACGCAAAGTGAAGGGGCAATTTGTGGCAAAGCCACGCATTAAATTGCCCTCTTGCACGTATTGTTAGGCGCATGGCACATTGCTGGGTATTAATCCATAAACAAGCAAGGCACTAGCAGCCATAAATATGCCTAACATAGTAGGTTCGAGTTTAAAAAAGGAATTGTGGAACCTTTCCCATTTTGTTGGGCGATACCCATAATGATTTGTTAAATCGTAAACTGAAATAGATTCCGACTCTGATTCATTAAGCCATTCACGAATAGCCCTATATCGGATGACATATTTATACCAGTACTGGTGTCGCATCATACCCTCTAAGAACCAGTACAGTATTGAGGCGAGTACAGCCAACAATGATATTTGTGGGTCTTTAACGGTAAACCCTAAGCCTATGGCCCCCGCCCAGATGGTTATGAACCAATTTCTATTTCTAAAAATAAGGTCGTCATACTTATCAAAAGTACCTTGGATAAGGCCCATTTCAATTTTAAGTATTTCTAATTTTTCACTTGATTCTGGCCGCATTCTCGACTCCTTTCTTGTATGACTTGCCATGAAATCTATCAGAGGCAGGGAAAAAGTCAAGCGAAAATGATTGAAATTTTCAATAATACCTGTTTATTTCGCAAATATGGCTAAGCAATGTTGTAATTTCGTTTATTTATATTAATTATGTTGCGGTCATATAATAATGAAGATTTGTTATATATCATGATTATTACTTTCTAGGTAAAAGCTACTACATTTCAAGGAAGGTCAATCTTGAGGATTACAGGAAGTAATGATCAAAACAACTCGTCTATTTTAAACTCACAACTCCGCCAACACCCCTTCATTTACCTCTTTTACCTTCTCCTTCCCGCAAAGAATCTCCACCAGCTTGAAAGCAAACTCCATCGCCGTGCCGGGGGCACGGCTGGTGATGATGTTGCCGTCGACGACAACGCGCTTCTCGCTGTATTTCTCGTGGTGAAATTCGGCCTTCACCGAGGGATGGCTGGTGATCTTCTTCCCTTCCGTCACGCCGATTTCGGCGAGGACGGTGGGGGCGGCGCAGATGGCGGCAATATACTTCCCCTGCTCGTCGTGGTGTTCCACGAGCCGCGTCACCCTGCCGTCGGACTTCATGTTTTCCGTCCCACCGTGGCCTCCGGGGAGAACAATCATGTCAAAATCAGAATCGAAGTCCTTGTCGAGAGACTCGTCGGCGAGCACCTTGATGCCGTTTCGTCCGACAATGACGCCGTCCACCGTCCCGGCGGTAATCACATCAACCCCGGCCCGTCTCAGGATATCGACAGGCGCAAAGGCCTCCACCTCCTCAAAACCGGGGGCCAAAATCACAATAACTTGTTTCATCGCTCACTCTCCTTTTTTCCACGTTTTATGTTTATTAACCCGGCACTTAAATAGATAGGCTTTAAGTGTATCATAACCCCTCCCAACCTCCTCTTATAGATGTTTCGGTGTGTCTCGCACCGAAATAGGCTGATACCATTTCGGCGCGGGGACGCACCGAAATATCCATATCCCGAAACACCTCCTGGTAGTTGATGGTAGTTTACCACCTTAATTGGTGCCCAAAATCATTAAGCCACATCGTTGGGGTGGGGATGGGTTGTTCGGTAATGTGCCCCACCCCAATCATATCCCCTCTCTCTGAGGGAGAGGGGATATGATTGGAATCCCTTTGGTGCTACCTCTCCCCCGTCTTGAACTTGCCAATCGCCTCACCGAGCAGGTCGACCAGATTCACGAGATCGCCAGAAATCTCCTTCATCATTCCAACACTGTAAACGGTCATCGCTGTAATCTCTTTGATCTCGGCGATGGCAGTCACCACCTCGTTCGTCCCTTTCGCCTCTATCTGCGTCGATTCATCGATAGAATTAATCATACTCTGGATATTTTCGATGGAAGCGGTAATCGTCTCGCCCTTATGTTGGTTCAGGTTTGTAACCTGAATCAGAAATTTTCACGACATCCACCACCCAAAAATCAAAGCCCCTCCAGCACCCCGCGATAAACCTCAAAATCCCTCCGGCTGAAAAGAACGAAACGAATCGTTTCGATGCCATCATCATTTTCCAGAAAGTCGCTCACCGTGCCGAGCGCCGTGGCTGCCGCTTCTTCGATGGGATAGCCGTAAGCGCCGGTGCTGATGGAGGGGAAGGAGAGGCTTTTTAAGCCTTTTTCTGCGGCGAGGGTGAGGCTGTTTCGGTAGGCGCTTGTCAGGGTTTCGCGCTCACCACTGTTTCCGCCCCGGTAGATTGGTCCTACGGTGTGGATGACGTACTTCGCCTTCAGCCTGCCGCCGGTGGTGATCCTCGCCTCCCCCGGTGGGCATCCGCCGATCTCCCGGCACTCGGCGAGGATGTCCGGCCCGCCCGCCCGGTGTATTGCGCCGTCTACGCCACCGCCGCCGAGGAGCGAACTGTTGGCGGCGTTGACAATCGCCTCCGTCTCTTCCTCAGTGATGTCCCCCTCGGCGAGTTCGATCACTCCATTCCCTATCTGCTTTTTCATGCCCGCCCCCTTTTGTCAGATTGTATAATCGACCTTGACGGACGACTGGCAGAGCGCCTTTACCCGCTCCACCACCTTCACGTGATCGGGATGGACAGCGTAGGTCTCCAGGTCATCCATGTTTTCGAATACCGAATTGAGGGCAATGTCGTAGGAATTCGGCTTGCCGCCAATGTCGGGTTCCACTTCCAACGCCTTCACCAGCGGTATCTGGGCCTTCAAATTTTTGAGAGCAGCCACCAGTTCCGCCCGTTCGCCCTCGTTGGCTTCCTCTTTAAATTTGAAAAAAACGATGTGGCGAATCATGTTAAATCCTCCTTCGGATGCAAAAGAAAGTCCCCGACTAGAAGACGAGGCATCTTATTTTTACTGCTATCTCCTCCCCCTTGAGGGGGGAGGATTGAGGTGGGGGTGAAGTCTATTTGTACCCCCTCACCCCAACCCTCTCCCACCAGGGGAGAGGGAGTTCTTACTTATTAAGCTACATGAGTATGACAACAATTTACTCGTCAGGTCAAAATCCCCCTCAATCCCCTTTTTCTAAAGGGGGAGGCCAAGTTCCCCTCTTTGGAAAAGAGGGGTTAGGGGAGATTTATTAAAAATATCTCTCCATTCAAGCAATTCCTTCAAAAAACAACCCCCTGGATACCGGATCAAGTCCGGCATGACAGAAGAATTAAAGCTTAATCTTCCAGTCCCAACTCCTTCAACATCCGCCC